>DATAYB010000266.1:0-1508 GCA_036272795.1 Pseudonocardia sp. | reverse complement strand
AGCTTCAGCTCGGCGAGCTCGGCCTCGGTGAGCTCGATATCGGCGGCCGCCAGGTTCTCCTCGAGGCGATCGCGGCGCTTGGTGCCGGGGATCGGCACCACGTCCTCGCCCTGGTGCAGCAGCCAGGCCAGTGCCAGCTGGGCGGGCGTCACACCCTTGGCGGCGGCCAGCTCCCGCACGACCTCGGCCGCCTTGACGTTCTGGTCGAAGTGCTCGCCCTGGAACCGGGGGTCGTTGCGGCGGTAGTCGCCGGCCGGGTAGTCCTCGGCGCGGACCACGGTGCCGGTCAGGAAGCCCCGCCCGAGCGGCGAGTACGGGACCAGCCCGATGCCCAGCTCACGCACGGTGGGCAGCACGTCGTCGTCGAGGCCCCGCTCCCAGAGCGAGTACTCCGACTGCAGCGCCGAGACGGGGAACGTGGCGTGCGCACGCCGGATCGTGCCCGCCGCCGCCTCCGACAGCCCGAAGTAGCGCACCTTGCCGGCCTCGATCAGCTCTCCGACCGTGCCGGCGACGTCCTCGATCGGTACCGCCGGATCCACCCGGTGCTGGTAGAGCAGGTCGACGTAGTCGGTGCCGAGCCTGCGCAGCGACTGCTCGAGCACCTCCCGGATGTGCTCGGGCCGGCTGTTCAGCCCGCGCCGGGTGCCGTCCGAGGCGAGGTCCCAGCCGAACTTGGTCGCGACCACGACCCCGTCGCGCCGACCTGCCAGCGCGCGGCCGAGCAGCTCCTCGTTCGCCCACGGTCCGTAGACCTCGGCGGTGTCGAGGAAGTCGCAGCCCAGCTCCAGCGCCCGGTGCACGGTCGCGATCGACTCAGTGTCGTCGGGCACCCCGTAGGACTGGCTCATCCCCATGCAGCCCAGGCCCAGCGCCGATGTCGCCAGACCCTGCCGCCCCAGTACTCGTTTCTCCATGCCCCCAGCCTCCATGCTGGAGCGCACTCCAAGTCAAGCCGGGGGCGCGCTGAGATCGAGCAAACCGCGGGGACATCGATTCGACCGCGATCGAACTTTTCCGGACCTAGTGTCGGGGCACAGCCAGGACACCAACCACCGGAAGGAAGACATTGATGGTTTCCCACCAGGTCCACGAGGCCCTTCCCGAGTGGGAAGGCTTCGCCCACGCCGTCCAAGCCCGCCGGCCCGACGCGGGCACGTGGTGCGAGGGCTGGACGGTGCGCGACGTGCTGATCCACAACACCGGCAACGCCGAGGAGTTCGCCCGGGTACTGGGGGCGCACCTGGCGGGCGATCCCGTCGACACCCGGAGCTTCGAGGAACGCGAGGTCCCCTACCGCGCGATGGCCGGCCCCGAGCTGTGGTCGGCGTTCGTGGACCGGTGCGAGCGGCTCGTCGAGGTCAGCGCGGCCGCCACCCGCGAGCTGCCGCCGCGCGCCGCGATCACCTGGACCGGCCGGCAGGTCACGCCCGGGTTCTTCGCCGAACACATGCGCGAGGAGATGGTGCTGCACCGCTGGGACATCACCGGCGACGACGCCACGGCGG
>DATAYB010000265.1:0-6765 GCA_036272795.1 Pseudonocardia sp. | reverse complement strand
CTTCGGCCGCCGGCCGTGACGATCGACCGGCCTCCACCCGCCGCACGAACCCCTGGAATTGATCATCTAGTGGACGTCTGTGCCTCAAAGTGGAGCCTGTTAAGCACGACTACAACGCTGAGCGCGACCACGATGCCGTTGATGACTACACCGCCGAGCGCATATCCTCGTCTCTGCTCACAGAAGAGGCCGAACACTGAGAGCGCAAGGCCAGGAGCAATGAGTATCGATCTTAAGGGTTCACTGAAGATATAAGGAGGACCAGCGAGAGCTGAAGCCAGGTCGAACTTATTCATTAATCCGAAAACAGCAAGAATGGCCAAGTAGCCAGCGCCGAACGAGAATCCTGTGATACTGGCGGACCCACGTCTGCCCGGCCACTGTTGCCCCGGAAGAAAGGAGCTGTACGGTGTCGCCATGCAGTGTCCGCCTTTCAATTCAGACCAGATGCTCCCGGCGGGTTAGCAACCGGTCGCAGCAAAGGCCCCTGTCAGGTTCACTGTGCTACCCAACAGGGGGCAGTTCCGCATCGTTTTCGATGCCTAGTCATGGACATCACAACCGCGCTGGCGATCGTCCGGATCGGGGCAGCTCGATCAGTACTGCTGAGACACCTAGATCGCCGAACATCTACCGCCCAGTTCACTCGGTGGCTCCTGGGGACCGGGGTGCGCATCGGCGAAGCGGCCGAATCCAGGGCGGTGGACGTGGCCCGCTGTTCCCGAACTCGGAGGGTGGCTGCCGTGACCCGTCCAACACATCCCGTGATCTACGGGAAGCGCGCGGCGGCGAGGAGTTCGACTGGGTTACCAGCTACGTGTTCCGCAAGACCTGCGCCATGATCCTGGATCAGTCCGAGTTGTCGGCACGCCAGATCGCCGACCAACTGGGTCATGCCAAGGTGTCCATGACGCAGGACAACTACCTTGGCCGCAGGCTCACTGACCGGCGGACAACTGAGGTACTGGATATCGCAGTCGGAGGTATCGCATGACGTACTTCATGGGTAAGTCATGTGTTGATCTCTACAGTCACTCCCCTACAAGGGGCCTGACCTGGGGTTTTTGCTCCTCCGACTGGACTCGAACCAGTAACCCTGCGATTAACAGTCGCATGCTCTGCCAATTGAGCTACGGAGGACCGCTTGTGGCTGGCACGGTCTCCCGTCCAGCGGTTCCTACCTTAGCGCACGGCCTCGACGCCGTTTGCGGGTACTCCCCGACCGAACCGGGACTGCGCAATCGCGGCTGGCCGCGGCAGGATGGGCGCAGCCACACCCCTGGGAGGAAGCTTCGATGATCCCGTTCATGCTTGGCGCGGCGGTCGGGTACGTACTCGGTGCGCGCGCCGGCCGGGAACGCTACGAGCAACTGGCACGCACCTACCGGCGGGTTGCCGACCATCCCGCCGTACAGGGGGCGGCCGGCATCGCGAAGGCCAAGGTCGTGGACACCGTGAGTGCGGCGGCCGGAGGGCGTCGGGACCTCTTCAACGGCAGCCGGGACGCCACGCCGCGCTGACCGCGCCAGGCGGCCACCCGGCCCGGGAGGTGCGCGTCAGCCGCCGGCGCGGGCGACCAGGAAGATCCGGCGGAACGCGAACCAGGTGCTGCCGTCCGCACGCTCGGGGTAGGCGGCGCGCAGCCGGGGCGCGAGCTCGGCGCGGAACCGCTGCCACTCGGCGCCGTCCAGGGCGGCCTTCACCGGCGTCAACGCGGTACCGGTGATCCAGGCCAGCACGGGGTCGGCGCCGGTCAGCCGGTGCAGGTACGTCGTCTCCCAGGCGTCCACCTCGGCACCGGCACCGGCGGCCAGGTCGGCGTACTCGGCCGGCGTGGACACCGCCAGCTCGTCGCGGACCTGCACCCGGCCGCGCCATGCCGGCTCGGCGAGCAGCTCGCGCACCAGCACGTGCGAGCGCGCGCTGAAGTTGCCAGGCACCTGCATCGCGAACCAGCCGCCCTTTGGCATCGCGGCCAGCCAGCTAGCCAGCAGCTCCGCGTGCCCCGGTACCCACTGCAGGACGGCGTTGGTGATCACGACGTCGTCGGTGGGCCCCGGCTGCCAGTCACGGACGTCGAGCTGCCGCGCCGGTACGCCGCGCGCCTGGGCGTCGGCCACCATCTCCGGCGAGGAGTCCAGCGCGTCGATCTCGGCGCCGGGCCAGCGGGCCGACAGCAGCCCCGTCAGGTGGCCCGGGCCGCAGCCGAGGTCGACCACCCGGCGCGGCTCGTCGGCCCCGATCCGGGCGAGCAGATCGTGGAACGGCCGCGCCCGGTCGTCGTCGAAGGTCAGGTACACGGTCGGATCCCAGGCCATCAACGATCGGGGGCGAGCGGGCTCACCCCCGCACCTCCCTCAGCTTCCCTGCCACCTCGGTGGCCACCCGCCGGACCGAGGCGGGATCGGTGCCTGGGTCGGCCCGGACCTGCAGTTGCAGCCCGTCGCGGCCGGGCACGCTGCGCTGTACGAACCAGGCGCCGCCGCCCGGCAGGTCACGGTGGTGCCGGAACCGGATCGAACCCGTGACGCGCTTGTGCACGATCTCCGGCACGTTGCGGGGCTCGGACAGCGCCAGCCGGCGGGCCGGCAGGTCACGCAGCAGCACGACCTCGCCGGCGCTCTCGACCTCCTCGGCCTCCACGAACGCCAGCGCGCCGCCGTCCCAGGTCGCCTTGGTGACGAGGTGCCAGCCGATCCGCCGCCCCTCCGGCAGCCACACCCCGTACGTGGTGACCACGAGGTGACCGCCGGCGGCCAGCGTGCCGACGGCCAGTACGCGCTCCTCGCTGGCCAACTGCCCGGTGAAACCGTCCGGCAGCGCCTCGCCGCCGAACGGCCGACGCCAGCCCGGCCACCGGCTCATGCCGTGCCCAGCGAGCGTTCCCGCAACGCCTTGCGGTACTGCTCCAGAGCCACCAGGTCACCGAACAGGGCGTGGTACTCGTCGGGCTCGGTGACCGGCGAGGTGCGCTGCAGCCGCGACTTCAGCTCGGCGACCTGCCGCTCCACCATCGCGCCCTGCAGGCCGGCCAGCACGCTGCCGACGTAGCGGGGTGCGCCGTCGTGCTTGGTGGCCATCCGCAGCGGCTCCACGGCGAGCTCGGTGAGCAGCGAGCGCAGCGGCGCCTGGCAGTGCTCACCGACGGCCTCGAGCCACGCGGTGCCCTCCAGCCCGGCCGCCGAACCACCGGCCGCCCGGATGCCCTGGTGCACGGCCACGTACGCCGGGTGCGTGAAGCTCTCCTCGGGCAGCTCGTCGTACGAGGGACCGGCCACGGCGGGGATCTGCAGGGCCGCCTTGATCGCCTCCCGCTGCAGCCGCAGCCGCGGGTCGTCAGGGGCCGGCCGGGAGCCGGCGGCGGGCGCGCTGTCCGGAGCGTGGCCGTTCCCGTTGCCGGCGCCGTTGCGGGCCGGCGCCTTGGCCCGGTCCGTCGGCACGCTCGCGGTCTCCCGGACCCGCTGCACCACGGTCGCCTCGTCGGCCCAGCCCACCCAGCCGGCCAGCCGCCGCGCGTAGCCGTCCCGCAGCGAGCGGTCCTTGATCTGGGCGACCAGCGGCACCGTCCGCCGCAACGCCCCGACCTGACCCTCCGTGGTGTCGAGGTCGTAGTCGCGGAGCAGGCTGCGGATGGCGAACTCGAACAGCGGCTCGCGCCTGGCCACGAGGTCGCGCACGGCGGTGTCGCCGGAGCGTTGCCGCAGCTCACACGGGTCCAACCGGTCGGGAGCGATCGCCACGAACGTCTGCCCGACGAACTGCTGCTCGCCCTCGAACGCCTTGAGCGCGGCCGCCTGGCCCGCGTCGTCACCGTCGAAGAGGTAGATCATCTCGCCGAGGTCGAACGAGTCGTCCCCGATCAGGCGGCGCAGCACCGACACGTGCTCGGTGCCGAACGCCGTGCCGCAGGACGCCACCGCCGTGGTGATGCCGGCCTGGTGCATCGCCATCACGTCGGTGTAGCCCTCGACGACCACCACCTGCCGGCGCCTGGCGATCTCCCGCTTGGCCAGGTCCAGCCCGAACAGCACGTGGGTCTTGCGGTAGACCGGCGTGTCCGAGGTGTTCAGGTACTTCGCCTCGATCGGGTCGTCGTCGAACAGCCGCCGCGCGCCGAAGCCGACCACGTCGCCGCCGAGGTCCCGGATCGGCCAGAGCAGCCTGCGGCGGAACCGGTCGATCGGGCCGCGCCGCCCCTCCTTGGAAAGGCCGGCCTTGTACAGCTCGTCGAGGTTGAAGCCGGCGGCCAGCAGGTGCTTCGTCAGCGCGTCCCACTCCGAGGGGGCGAAGCCGCAGCCGAAGTGCTCGGCGGCGGCCGCGTCGAAGCCACGGCCGGTCAGGAACTGGATCGCCGGCGCCGCCTCCGGGGTACGCAGCCGCTCCGCGTAGAACTCGGCGGCCTTGCGGTTCGCCTCCAGCAGCCGGGTGCGGGTGCCCTTCTCCCGCTGCACGGACGCGCCGCCGCCCTCGTAGGTCAGCCGCACACCGACCTGGTCGGCCAGCCGCTCAACGGCCTCCACGAAGCCGAGGTGCTCGATCTTCATCACGAAGTCGATCACGCTGCCGCCCTCGCCGCAGCCGAAGCAGTGGAACGTGCCGTGCGTCGGACGGACGTTGAACGACGGCGACTTCTCGTCGTGGAACGGGCACAGGCCCTTCAGCGAGCCGGCGCCGGCGCGGCGCAGCGCCACGTACTCGCCGACCACCTCGTCGATCCGAGCCCGGTCACGGACCTGGGCGATGTCCGCATCCCTGATCCGACCAGCCACGGCTCGAGTCTATGCCGGTGCCCCGACGACTCCGCGGGGCCGGTCGGCGTGCCCGCTCAGCTGCTGAGCACCAGGCAGAACGGGTGGCCGGCGGGGTCGAGATAGACCCGCCAGTTGGTGGCCGGCTGGAGCTCGTGCTTGCGCCCGCCGATCGCGAGCACCCCGCGCTCGCCCTCGTCCAGATCGGGCACGTCGAAGTCCAGGTGGGCCTGCTGCGGGTGCTCGTCGCCCGGCCACACCGGGGGGCGGTACCCCGGCGCGAGCTGGAAGGCAATCGCCGTCGCCCCGCCGTCAGGGCGCAGCTGCACCCAGTCGTCGTCCTCCTCACCCGGCTCCAGCGGCCAACCCGTGAGGTCGCTGTAGAACCGGGCCAGCGCCAACGGGTCAGGACAGTCGAGCGCGATCACGCTCAGCCTGGCGATCGGGGTCATGACCGCACCGTAGCGACGACCACCGACAGCTTCGAGCGAAATCCGACCTCGGTGGGCGGTAGGCCGACCGGAGCAACGACCGGTTACCGCGCACATCGCGTCCGTACGCCCCGTCCACCGCGCGGACCCGCAAGCTCGGCGCGGCCCACCTGATCTGTTCGCCGTGCGACACGCCGGCGCACTAACGTCCCACCTGTGTCGATAGCGTCCGACATCGAGGAACACCGCGCACACCTCGTCAGCGTGGGCTACCGGATGACCGGCAGCCTGGCCGACGCGGAGGACGCGGTGCAGGACGCATGGCTGCGACTGAACAAGCTCAGCGATCTCGAGCGCGCCGAGATCCGTGACCCACGCGCCTGGCTCACCACCGTCGTCGGCCGGCTCTGCCTGGACCGGCTGCGCTCCGCCAGCGCCCGCCGCGAGAGCTACCTCGGGCCGTGGCTGC
This sequence comes from Pseudonocardia sp., assembly GCA_036272795.1. Classification (GTDB taxonomy): domain Bacteria; phylum Actinomycetota; class Actinomycetes; order Mycobacteriales; family Pseudonocardiaceae; genus Pseudonocardia. The sequence continues at coordinate 1,117 of DATAYB010000265.1, read as the reverse complement.
CCGAGCCCGTCGTCTCCACCGCCGCCGAGGACGACCCACTCGCCGTGCTGGTGCGAGACGAGGAGGTGCGGATGGCCGCGATGGTCGTGCTCGACCAGCTCTCGCCGCCGCAGCGGGTGGCGTTCGTGCTGCACGACGCGCTGGCGCTGCCGTTCGAAGAGATCGCCACGGTGCTCGGCTGCACACCGGCCGCCGCCCGCCAGCACGCCTCCCGGGGTCGCCGGGCGCTGGCCGAGGCGCAGCCGCCGCCGCGCGCCGAGGCCGCCGAGCAGATGCGGTTGCTGGGCGCCGTCGCCAGTGCGGTGCAGGACGGCGACGTGCGGGCACTGGTCGCCCTGCTGCACCCGGATGCCGTGCTGGTCAACGACAGCGGCGGCATGACGCCGGCCGCCCGGCGCGTGGTGCACGGCGCCGAGAAGGTGGCCAGGCTGCTGATCGGCCTGAGCAACCGCTACGGCGAGGACCTGCTGGCCGGCTGGGCGCCGGTGCTGGTCAATGGCGAGCAGGGCTACCGGTCCGGAGGCCGGGGCGGCGCTCCTGTCGCGGTGTCGGTGTTCAGCGTCGAGGACGGCAAGATCGCCGCCATCTACTCGGTGCTCAACCCCGCCAAGCTGGCCCTCGCGCTGGACCGCCCCCGGTTACGCCTGGCCTAGCGGTTCCCTACGACGACGGCCGGCGCGCCTTCACTTCGCACGGCGCGCCTTCACTTCGCACAGCGCGCCTTCACTTCGCACAGCGCGCCTTCACTTCCCACAGCGCGCCTTCACTTCGCACAGTCTGCGGAGTATGCGAAGTGACAGGACGCCGTGCGAAGTGGAGACAAGCGCACTGGTTGCGACGGCTTGCCCCAGGCGCGGCGGCCGGGGCCGGATGCGCGGCGGTCAGGTGCCTCGGAGCAGTGCCGAGTCGCAGACGGCGGCCATGCGGCGCCGCGGGCCACACTCACAAATGATCTAGCCCCTACGACGCGGACCGGGCTGCTCGACGGCAGCACCGGGCATGGGTACCCGGCACGCCTCGCCCGAGGTGAAGCCCTGGTCGGTCAGCCCCAACGCGTGGTTGAACCGGGCGCGCTGGTCCTCCAGCGCGATCGAGTGGGTCAGCTCGATGGTGCCGG
>DATAYB010000264.1:0-7057 GCA_036272795.1 Pseudonocardia sp. | reverse complement strand
CTGCTGACCACGCTGCCGGTGCTGTGCTTCGGCCTGCTCGCGCCGTTGGCGCCCCGACTGGGTCGCGCGGTGGGCATCGAACCGGCGCTGCTGATCACCATGGTGATGATCGGGGCGGGCGCGGCGGTCCGGCTGCTGCCGCCGATGCCCGCGCTGCTGGCGGGCACGGTGCTGATCGGCGCCGGCATCGCGCTGGCCAACGTTCTGATCCCGAGCGTGATCAAGCGCGACTTCCACAACCGGGTCGGCATGATGACCGGGCTGTACACCATGACGCTGTCCGGCGGCCCGGCGATCGCGGCCGGCCTGACCGTGCCGATCGCCGAGCTCACCGGCTGGGGCTGGCGCCCGGTGCTCGCGTCCTGGGGGCTGCTCGCCGCGCTGGCGGTCGTCGTGTGGCTGCCGCAGGTCCGCCGGCACACGCGGGTGCGCGCGGCCGAGGCACGGGCGGCTGCCCACCCGGTGCGAGGCCTGTGGCGCAACCGGCTGGCCTGGGCGGTCACCAGTTACATGGGCCTGCAGTCGCTGAGCTTCTACGCCTCGGCGGCCTGGCTGCCGACGCTGCTCGCCACGGCCGGGCTGAGCAAGGCGGCGGCCGGCGGCATGCTGGCGCTGTCCAGCCTGGTCAGCATCGCGGGCGCGTTCGTCGCTCCGACACTGGCCGGGCGCGGGGTGCGGCCGGGCCTGCTGGTGGTGGTCGGGGCGGTGTCGTCGACGGTGGGCTTCGTCGGGGTGCTGGTCTCGCCGACGGCCGGGGCGTACGTGTGGATGTCGGCGCTCGGCATCGGCACCGGCATGGCGATCAGCCTGGCGCTGCTGTTCATCGTGCAGCGGGCGCCGGACATCAGGCACGCCGCGCAGCTGTCCAGCATGGCGCAGTGCTTCGGCTACATCCTGGCGGGCATCGGCCCGTTCGTACTGGGCGCGGTGCACGACGCCACGGGCGGCTGGACGGTCCCGCTCGTGCTGCTCATCGCCCTGCTCGTACCCCAGGTGGCCGCCGGCCTCATCGCCGCCCAGGACCGCCACGTCTCCGGCCACCCCACCCCCACCCCCCAATCACCCGCGAGTCGCTAGATTTTGTAGGGCGTGTCGCTGGATTCCGCGGGCCGAGTGACCCGCGCATCTGGCGCCAACGCTGACAAATCCCCGACTCGCGGTGAGCAGTCCGGGGCTCGGTCGGTGCTCGTGTCGGGCGGGGGCGCGACCGCGGAATCTAGCGACTCGGGCCGCGGAATCTAGCGACTCGCGGGAGGGGGTGGGGTGGTGAGGGCGGTGTGGAGGAAGTCGACCTGGAGGAGGAGCAGGTTTTCGGCCACCTCCTCCTGCGGCGTCATGTGGGTGACGCCGGACAGGGGCAGCACGTTGTGCGGGCGGCCGGCGGCGAGCAGCGCGGAGGACAGCCGCAGGGTGTGTGCGGCGACCACGTTGTCGTCGGCCAGACCGTGGATGAGCAGCAGGGGGCGGCTGAGCTTCGGCGCGTCCGCCAGCAGGGACGAGCGCTCGTACGCCTCCGGCGCGGTGGCCGGGTCGCCCAGGTACCGCTCGGTGTAGAAGGTGTCGTAGAGCGCCCAGTCGGTCACCGGGGCGCCGGCCACCGCGGCGTGGAACACGTCAGGGCGGCGCAGCACGGCGAGCGCGGCCAGATATCCACCGAACGACCAGCCTCGGATGCCGACCCGGGACGTGTCCAGGTCGGAGTTCGCGGCGGCGGCCAGCTCGAGCGCGGCGACCTGGTCCTCCAGCGCCGGGGTGGCGAGGTCACCGGCCACCGCGCGCTCGTAGGACGCACCCCGCCCCGGGGTACCGCGCCCGTCGGCGACGACCACGCCGAACCCCTGGTCGGCGAACCACTGGCTGGTCAGGTACGCCGAGCGGGTGGCCAGGACGCGCTGCGCGTGCGGCCCTCCGTAGGGGTCCATCAGCACGGGCAGCCGCTGGCCGGGGCGGTGGTCGGTGGGCAGCAGCACGGCGGTACGGGGTCCACGTGGCCGGGTCGTGGCGGTCCCGGCGACGGACTCCGGTTCGGGCGACGTGAGCAGGGACAGCCGGGGTAGCAGCTCCGGTGACTCGGCCGACGAGGTGATCGACATCGAGCCGCCGTCCGCCCGGTGCACCCGCACGGACACGCCGTCCGAGTCCAGGGTCTGCGCGGTGATCACCGTTGTCCCGGCCCGGCGGCGGCCACCGAACACACCGGGCTCCGGGGTCAGGCAGCTGAGCCCGTCACCCGGGCGGTACGTCCACAGCCGCACCTCGGTGGGGTCCTCGTTGGCGGTGAACAGCACGGTGTCGCCGTCTACGTCCAGCACCGAGCGGACCCGCAGGCTGGGCGGCGTGACCAGCTCGCCGCCGACGTGCAGCCGGCGCGCGTCCTCGACGTCCGTGGTCCAGACCAGCGCGCCGTTGTCGAGGTGCGCCGGTACGCCGGGGACGACGTCGACCCAGTGCTCGTCGGTGTTCTCGGTGACCGGGGTGCAGGCGCCGATGACGGGGTCCACCCGGAGCACCCGCAGCGTGCGCTGGTCGCGGGACACGACGGTGAGCAGCAGCCCGGAGTGGTCGTGGGAAGGTGACCAGTGCACGTCGGCGAGGTACTCGGCACTGCACTCGGTGCCATCCGCCGCCCAGGGGACCTCGGTGCGGCGTCCGTCCTGGCCGAGCAGGTACAGCTCGGTGACCGCGTTCGGGGTGCCCGCCGCCGGGTAGGCGAGCACCGTCGCCGGCCGCTCGGGGTTGGCCAGGTCGGCCAGGTGCCAGCGGTGCACGGGCGCGTCGTCCACCCTGGCCACCAGCACCGCGGAGCCGTCCGGCGCCCACCAGTAGCCGCGCAGGCGGCCCATCTCCTCGGCCGCGACGAAGTCGGCGAGCCCGTACCGGACCGTGTCGGACTCCGGCTCGGCCAGCGCGGTGGAGGTACCCGTCGCCCGGTCGTAGAGCCACAGCGCGCCGCCGCTGACGTAGCCGACGCGGTTGCCGGCGGGGTCGGGGCGCGGGTCGATCACCCCGGGCGGCGTGCTCACGGCGCGGGGCTCGGCGTCCCCGGTGGTGAGGTCGACCATGTACAGCGTGCCGGCCAGCACGAACGCGGCGACCGTGACCTCGTCGTCGCACGCGTAGCCGACGATGCCGCCGGCCTGCTCGCGGGTGCGTTCCCGGCGGGCGCGCTCCTCGGCCGGCAGCTCGGCGTCCGGGTCACCGAGCGCCCTCGGGTCGGCCACCAGGCGCTCGGTACCGGTCGCGGTGTCCAGTGACCACAGGCACGTCACGGGGTCGGTGCCGCCCTGGCTGCGCAGGAACAGCACACGCTCGCCGTCGGCCGAGATGGTGAAGCCGCGCGGGGCGCCCAGGGTGAAGCGCCGGGTTCGGGCCTGACGACGTGGAAAGCTCTCGGTCACACTCCGCATCCTGCCGCGGTCGGGCCCCGGCGCGCTCCGCGGCCGCACCCCCGCGCCGCCTCATACGATGTCCACATGCCCACCGTCCCGGGGTCGCCCGCCGGCGCCGGTCCCGATGGCGCCGGAACCCCGGGCACCGGTACCGCCGCCCCTCGAGGTCAGGCCCGCGCCCGGCTGCTCGACGCCGCGATGGCCTACTTCGGCGACCATGGGATCAGCGACCTGAGCCTGCGCCAGCTGGCCGAGGCACTGGGCACCAGCCATCGCATGCTGATCTACCACTTCGGCTCCAAGGAGGGCCTGCTCACCGAGGTCGTACGGGCCGTGGAGCAGGGCCAGCGCACACTGTGGAGCGAGCTCGTCGCCGACCCCGAGCTGGACCCGAGCGAGCGGCCGAGGCGGCTGTGGCAGCGAGTGTCGGACCCCGAGCTGGAGCCCTTCGCCCGGCTGTTCTTCGAGATCTACGGGCAGGCGCTGCAGGGCCGCGAACCCGCCACCGCGCTGCTGGAAGGCGACATCGAGTCCTGGCTGGCGCCGAGCATCGAGAGCCTGGTCGAGAACGGCATGCCCGCCGGGCGAGCCGAGACGATGGCCAGGCTGGGTCTCGCGGTCGCCCGTGGCCTGCTGCTGGACCTCCTGGCCACCGGCCAGCGGGCCGCCGTGACCGACGCGTTCGAGCTGTTCCTCTCCCTGTACCAGCGGGTCGAGCCGAGCGCCCCACCCGCGAGCTGAACCCGCCTGACCGCCTCGGCCAGCGCGCCAGGCAGCTCAGCCAAGACTGCGCTGCAGCAGCACCGTGTCCAGCCACCTGTCGTGCTTGAACCCCACTCCGGTCAGCCGCCCGGCGGCCACGAACCCGTGCCGGTCGTGCAGCCCGATCGAGGCGGGGTCACCGGTGTCCACGATGACGGCGATCACCTGGCGTACCCCGGCCGCCGTGCACTCGTCGAGCAGGGCACCCAGCAGCTGGCCGCCGACCCCGCGCCGCCCGGCCCAGGGCGCCACGTAGATCGAGTCCTCCACGGTGTGCCGGTACGCGGGGCGGGGCTTCCACGGCGAGCAGTACGCGTAGCCCGCCACGCCGTCGGACGGCAGCTCGGCCACCAGGAACGGCAGGCCGGCCTCGGTGACCCTGTCGAACCGCTCGTGCCAGGCCGCCGCGTCCGGGGGCGTCAGCTCGAAGCTCACGGTGGTGGTGCTGACGTAGTGCGCGTAGATCCGCTCGACCGCGCCGAGATCCGCGCGCTCGGCAGGCCGGACGGTGAGCTGTTCGGCGGTCATCAGACCATCCTTGCGCATCTCACAACCTAGGAAATCCGTACCATCATTTGGATAGCTGCTGACTTAGCATCGGCGGCATGCCGAGGCAACGCTGGGTGGTGCTCGTCGCCGGGCTGGTCGCGGTCACGGCGGGGTGCGCGGTGCAGTACGGCGCGCCGTTCCTGATCCCGGCGCTGCGCGCGGACGGGCTCACCCTCGCCCAGGCCGGCCTGCTGGCGGGCTGCCCGATCGCCGGGCTGCTGGTCACGCTGGTCGCCTGGGGAGCGGCGGCCGACCGGTACGGCGAGCGGCTGGTGCTGGTCATCGCCCTGGGTATGGGCGGGGTGACGCTGCTGGCGGGTACACGGCTGCACGGCCTGACCGCGCTCGGCGCCACCCTGTTCGTCGCCGGTGCCGCGACCGCCGCTGTGCACGCCGCGAGCGGTCGGCTGGTGCTGGGCTGGTTCGGGGCCGGCGAGCGCGGCGTGGCGATGGCCATCCGGCAGTGCGCGCAACCGCTCGGGGTGGCCCTCCCCGCGCTCGTGCTGCCGACCCTCGCGCACCGCGGCCTGCCCGTCGCGCTGGCCGCGCTCGGTGGCGACTGCCTGGCCGCCACGGCGCTGGTGAGCGCACTGGTCCGCGACCCGCGGTGCAGGTCGGCGGGGCCGCCACCCGGATCGCCGCCGGTTACTGGTCGGACCGGGTGGGCAGCCGGCTGCGGCCGATGCGGCTGCTCGCGGTAGCCACCGGCATCGTGCTCGCCGTGCTGGCGGTGGCGACCCTGGCCGGCTGGCGGGTGCCTGCCCTGGTCGCCCTGCTACTGGCCACGATGCTCGCCGTCAGCACCAACGGGCTGGCCTTCACGGCGGTCGCGGAGCGCGCCGGCAGCGCCTGGGCCGGCCGCGCGCTGGGCGTGCAGAACACCGCGCAGAACGCGCTTGCCGCCGCGACACCGCCGTTGTTCGGCCTGCTCATCGGGGCGGCGAGCTACGGGAGCGGGTTCGCCGTGGCCGTGGCCTTCCCCGCGCTGGCCTGCCTACTCGTGCCTGTCAACACCGAAAAGATCAAGGGCGACGAGGTCAGCGACCGCCACGCAACGCTTCCCGAACGGCAGTGATCACCTTCTGGCCACCGTCACCCCGGCGCAGGATGTCGTAGCCGGTCCGCATGGTGCGCGACGGAATCAGCTCGACGGCCGGCGGGTAGGTCCACACGTCGCCGCCGAACTTGGTCTTGAACAGGTCGGGACCGGGCAGCGAGTCCTGGTCCAGCGGGCCCGCGGAGCGCAGCGCGACCACCGACTCCGCCCGCAGCCCGCCGAAGTCGTAGGCGTGGTAGCCGTTCGCCCTACCCCAGGAGATCGCTTCCCAGATCATCGCGCTGGCCACGTTGAGCTTGGCTGCCTCGACGGAGTCGCGGTCCATCCCCGTGATGCGGCTCTTGAGCACACCGCCGCAGCCGGTCAGCAGCTCGGCGGCCACGGGCGTGCCGGACAGCTCACCCAGCAGCAGCACCACGTGCCCGCTGCGGGCCAGCTCGGCGTAGGTGACCTCGAGATAGTTCTCCGGGAACGGCGTGAAGCCCTGGTAGCGCGCGGTGCTCGCGGCCAGGCGGGCCAGGATCGGCACGTCCCGCTCGTCACCGACCCGGACCTTGACGCCGCGCTCCGGCCACTGCCTGGTCCAGGTCCGCAGCCGCCTGGTCAGGTTGCCGCGCAGCGCGTCCTCGGACTGAGTCAGGTCGACCCGCATGGTGGCCGCAGGCGCGATGCCGGCCTGGGAGAACCGGAAGCCGCGCTGCAGCAGCTCGATGGTGATGTCCTCGCCACCGTCCGGAGGCTGCACGAACAGCGCCGCGTGCGAGCGGGCCAGCGTGCGCAGCGTGTTGGCCAGCTGCTGGCGCACCGACGCCCGGATCGTGACCAGCTCGGCGGCGATCGTCGGCCCGTAGGGCAGGTAGCCGATCCGGCCGAGGCCGCGCACCCGGCGGCGCAACACGTTGGCCCCGCCGAGGACCTCGTCACCCGACATGGCCAGCACGTAGAGCGGCTCATAGTCGGCCAGCCGGCGGATGTTGGCCCAGGCGGACAGCTGAGCGACGTCGCTGTTGGGGGTGCGGGCCACGAGCTGGTCCCACGCGGCGAGGCGCTCGGCCCCCGGGTCAGGGGTCACCGTCACGGTCAGCCGGGACAGTAGCTGTTTCTCCCGCGCCCGCTCGGCCGCGGTCACACCGGCGTCGGCTCTGACGCCGGCCTCCTTCGGCGACCCGCCGAGCTCGGCGGGTTGCGATGCGGAGTGGACCTGCATGGTTGAGAGCATCCTTAGCTACAACGAGTGAAATCCGCTGGGGGTGCGCTCACCTGAGGCTAAGCGGCCCATGACCTACACAATAAGGAAAAG
>DATAYB010000263.1:0-15628 GCA_036272795.1 Pseudonocardia sp. | reverse complement strand
CTGGCTGAGTGACCGGGCGGCCAGCCGGGCTCCGATCATCGCGCCGGCGCACAGCTGCACGTCGAGCTCGACCACGTCGCGCCCCGTGGCGGTGGCGATCCGCGCGGCGATGCCGGCGAGGCTGAACTGCTTGTTCTCGGCGAGCTCGGGCACCGTGCGTGCCAGCTCCATGCGGACCTCCTCCAGCGCCCGCTTCTCCGGCCCGAGCCCGGCGAACGTGTCACGCAGGGCGTTGCGCACCGCGTCGAACAGCGGTGTGCCGGCCGGCTGCGCGGCGAACGCGGCCTCCATCAGCGGGTCCACGTCGTCGTAGCGGACCAGGTCCTCCTTGCTCGGGAAGTACCGGAAGAAGGTGGCCCTGGAGACCTCGGCGGCCGCAGCGATCTCGTCGACGGTGGTGGCCGCGTAGCCGTTGGCGCGGAACAGCCGCAGGGCGTGCCGCTGCAGATCCGCGCGCGTGCGGGCCTTCTTGCGTTCGCGCAGGCTGGTCATGCTGAGATTATGGCACCTCGTCTCAGATGAGATGTAAAAAACTTTTGAGACTGTAGTATCAGAAGGTGCTAGCCTGGCCGCATGGATGATCGGGAAGTGCTCGTGGTCGGCGCGGGCCCGACCGGGTTGGCCGCCGCCTGCCAGCTGGTCCGCTGGGGGGTGCGGGTGCGGGTGCTCGACGCGGCGGCCGGCCCGTTCGTCGGGTCCCGTGGCAAGGGGCTGCAACCCAGGACGTTGGAGCTGCTGGACGGCTTCGGGGTGGCGGGCCGGCTGATCGCCACCGGCCGGTTCCAGCTGGCCATCCGGCAGTACGCGGCGGACGGCTCGTTCGTCGACCAGGACCGGCTGCCCGGCGCCGAGCCGACGCCGGCCAGCCCGTACGCCCGCTCGATGATCGTGCCGCAGTGGCGCGTGGAGGAGACGCTGCGCGAGATGCTCGCCGAGTCGTGCGTCGAGGTGCAGTGGGGCGCGGAGGTGGTCGGCCTCGAGCAGCGCGCCGACGGGGTGACCGCGGTGCTGGCCGACGGTGCCCGGGTCGGCGCGAGCTATCTGGTCGCCTGCGACGGCGGGTCCAGCGCGATCCGCCGGCTGCTCGGGGTCCCGTTTCTCGGGGAGACCGACGAGGACATCCGGATGCTGGTCGGCGACGTGGTGCTGGACGGGTTGGACCGCGACCACTGGCACATGTTCCAGGGCTCCGCCGGGCGGTGGGTCGCGCTCTGCCCGCTGCCGGCGACCGATTCCTTCCAGCTGCAGAGCACACTGCGGCCCGGCGAGCCGGAGGAGCCGTCGCTGCCGGTGTTCCAGTCCATTGTGGATGGCGCAGTCGGGGTCGGCAGGGTGCGGCTGCGGCGGGCCACCTGGATGTCGCGCTGGCGGCTCAACGTGCGGATGGTGAACCGCTACCGCGTCGACCGGGTGTTCCTGGCCGGCGACGCGGCGCACGTGCACTCGCCGACCGGCGGCCAGGGCATGAACACCGGCATCCAGGACGCGGTCAACCTCGGCTGGAAGCTCGCGCACGTACTGGGCGGCGCCGGGCCGGCCCTGCTCGACAGCTACGAGGCGGAGCGGCTGCCGGTGGCCGCCGGCGTGCTCAAGCTGTCCAGCGAGCTGCTGGGTGTCGGGTTCGGCAACCGGGGTGAGCTCGGCACCGAGGCGCTGCAGCTCGGGATCAACTACCGGGGTGGCCCGCTGGCCGGGCTCGGCTCCGACGGCGGCTCGGCTGCTGGACCCCAGGCCGGCGACCGCGCCCCGGACGCGCCGCTGCTCGCGCCGGACGGCCGCCGCGTCCGGCTGTTCGAGCTGCTGCGCGGGCCGCACTGGACGCTGGTCGGTTTCGACCGGGTGCCGGTGCGGCCGGCCGGGCCGGTCCACGTGGTGGCCGTCGGCCCCGACCTGGTCGACGACGGCGGCCAGGCCCGCGAGACCTACGGCGCCGCCCCGGGTGAGCTCGTGTTGATCCGGCCGGACGGGTACATCGGGATCCGGAGTACGGACGCCGGTGCGGTGGACGCCTACCTGCGCGCGCTCGGTGTGCCGGCGCTCAGTGCTGGCCCGGTCGCCGTCTGAGGGCCGGAACGGCGGGTCCCGGACTACGGCAGAGCCGCCATGGCCCTGCGCAGTAGCCGCTGCTCGGCGGCGTTGCCGGTCCTGGCGAGGGCGGTGTCGTAGGCCAGCGCCGCCTCGGCGGTCCGGCCCAGGCGCCGCAGCAGGTCGGCCCGCACGGCGTGGAACAGGTGGTAGTGCTCGAGTTCGAGCGGTTCGACCAGTCGCAGGCCCTCGGCCGGCCCGGCGACCTCGGCCACCGCGACCGCGCGGTGCAGTGCCGCGACCGGGCCCGGCGCGACGGCGAGCAACTGGTCGTACAGCGTGACGATCTGCGCCAAGTCGGTGTCGGCGGTGCTCGGCGCGTCGCTGTGCACGGCGTTGATGGCGGCCTGGATCTGGTAAGGGCCGGGCCGGTTGCGCCGCAGGCAGCGTCGCACGATGGCCCGGCCCTCCGCGATCAGTGCGCGGTCCCAGCGGCCTCGGTCCTGGTCGGCGAGCAGTACCAGGTCCCCGTCCGGGCCGACCCGGGCGGCGCGCCGCGCGTCGGTCAGCAGCATCAGCGCGAGCAGCCCCTGGACCTCGGGCTCGTCGGGCATGAGCTCGGCGAGCCCCCGGGCCAGCCTGATGGCCTCGGCACACAGCTCGACGCGGGCCAGGGACTCACCGGAGCTCGCCGTGTGGCCCTCGTTGAAGATCAGGTAGAGCACCGCGAGCACGGTCCGCAGCCGGGCCGGCAGCTCGGCGTCGCTCGGCACCCGGTACGGGATCCGCGCGTCCCGTATCTTGCCCTTGGCCCTGACCAGCCGCTGAGCCATGGTCGGCTCGGGCACGAGGAACGCGCGGGCGATGTCCGGGGTGCTCAGCCCGCCGAGCAGTCGCAGGGTCAGCGCTACCTGTGCGGCGACGCCGAGCGCGGGATGGCAGCAGGTGAAGATCAGGCGCAGGCGGTCGTCGGGCACGGTGTGCTCCCCGCCGTCCGGGGGTTCGGGCGGCCCGGTGGTGGCGTACAACTGGGCCGCTTCGGCGTGCCGGCCGTCCCGGGAGACCTCCCGGCGCAGCCGGTCGATCGCCCGGTGCCGGGCCGTCGTGATGATCCAGCCCGCCGGGCTCGGCGGCAGCCCCCTGTCCGGCCAGCGCTGCACCGCCGAGGCGAACGCCTCCTGCACCGCCTCCTCGGCGATGTCGAGATCGCCGAAGACGCGGGTCAGGACGGCGACGGCCCGGCCGTGCTCGGCGCGGAACACCTGCTCGATCACCGAGGTGGTCACGGCCGGGTGGCCGATGGCGATGTCAGGGTCAGGGCCCATCAGGAGCTGCCGAACTCCATCGGCCGGACCTCGATCGGCAGCGTGCTCGCCCTGGCGAACCTGCGGCCCCACTCCAGCGCGGCGTCCAGGTCGGGCGCCTGGATCACGGTGAAGCCACCGATGTGCTCCTTGCCCTCGACGAACGGGCCGTCGGTGAGCAGCACGTCCTCACCCTTGGTCCGCACCACGGTCGCCGTGCTGGGCGCGTTCAGGCCGGCGGTGAACACCCAGGCGCCGGCCGCCCGCAGCTCCGCGTTCACGGCCGCCAGGTCACGCATGATCGGCTCCAGGACCTCTGGCGCGGGGGCGTCGCCGTCGGGCTGGTAGATGCTGAGCAGGTACTGCTTCATGGCGGGTGCCTCTCGCTTCGTGTCGGGAGTGAGCGGCCGGCCGCTCACCCCTATACGAACCGGGATTGCCCGGATCGACGGCCGGCGCCGGTTCCCCGGAGGGCTTTTGGCGTCAGGCCGAGCTAGTGATTTGTCGTTCACTATTGGCGGAACTGACCCCGAGGCAGCCGTGTGCCACGCCGTCGAGCAGGTCGGCGAGCCGGCGCGGCGCCAGCCCGGCGCGGAAGAACAGCGTCGACTGGATCGCGCCGACCGTGGCGTGGACGGTGACCCGCAGCTCCGCGTCGGTCAGCTCCGGGCGCAGCGGGGCGAGCACGTGCACCCATTCCTCCAGGTACAGGCGCTGTGCCCTGCGCAGCCGCCGCCGGTCCTCCTCGGGGAGGTTGTGCGCCTCCCGGTGGTAGACCGCGAGCACGCTGCGATCCTCGATGGCCACCCGGATGTGGTCCCTCACCAGTGCGGACAGGGCGGCGTGGTCGTCGGTGTGGCGGTGCGCGATGGCGGCGGCGCCGTCCTGCAGGCGGTTCATCACCAGGTCCAGCAGGGCGACCAGGATCGCGGTCTTGCTGGCGAAGTGCCGGTAGATGCCGGAACCGACGATGCCCGCCTCCGCGCCGATGTCCGACATCGCGATGGCGTGGAAGCCCCGTCGCGCGGCCAGCTCGGCGGCCGCCGACAGGATTCGCGCCTTGCGGTCGGGATCGCGCTGTCGGCGTGCGCTCTGTGGTCCGGGGCCGGCGGCCATCTGGTCAGTATCCCATCAGGTGCGATAACGTTTCTAGTGAACGAAAATTCACATTGGAGTCGAGCATGCCCGTGTTGACGTCCATGTTGGATACCACCGGCGAGGTATATCGCACCAATCGGGACGGCCAGCTCGCCCTGTTGGACCAGCTCACCGAGCAGTTGGAGCTGGCGGCGGCCGGAGGTGGGGAACGGTACGCCACCCGGCACCGGCAGCGCGGGCGGCTGCTGGCCAGGGAGCGGATCGAGCTGCTGGTCGACCCCGACAGCCCGTTCCTGGAGCTGTCCGGCCTGGCCGCCTGGGGTACCGAGTTCACCGTCGGCGCCAGCGTGGTCACCGGCCTCGGCGTGGTCTCCGGCGTGGAGTGCGTGGTGATCGCGCACGACCCGACCGTGCGCGGCGGCGCGATGAACCCGTACTCCCTGCGCAAGACACTGCGCGCGCTGGAGATCGCCAGGGTCAACCGGCTGCCCGTGGTCAACCTCGTCGAGTCGGGCGGGGCCGACCTGCCCACCCAGGCCGACCTCTTCGTGCCGGCCGGCCGGATCTTCCACGAGCTGACCGCGCTGTCCGCCGCCGCCGTACCCACCGTCGCGCTGGTGTTCGGCAACTCCACCGCCGGCGGCGCCTACGTGCCCGGCATGTGCGACTACGCGGTACTGGTGGACCGGCAGGCCAAGGTCTTTCTCGGCGGCCCGCCGCTGGTCAAGATGGCCACCGGGGAGGTCGCCGACGACGAGGAGCTCGGCGGCGCTGACATGCACTCCCGCGTCTCCGGGCTGGCCGACCATTTCGCCGTCGACGAGCTGGACGCGATCCGGCTCGGTCGGATGATCATGTCGCAGCTGGGCTGGCGCAAGCTCGGGCCGGCGCCGGCGCCCGATCCGGAGCCGCCGCGCTACGACCCGGACGAGATCCTCGGCCTGGTCCCCACCGAGTCCAAGGTGCCGTTCGACCCGCGCGAGGTGCTGGCCCGGGTGGTCGACGGGTCGGACTTCGGCGAGTACAAGCCGCGTTACGGCACAGCGCTGGTCTGCGGCTGGGCGCACGTGCACGGCTACCCGGTCGGCGTGCTGGCCAACCACCGGGGCGTGCTGTTCAGCGAGGAGTCCAAGAAGGCCACCGAGTTCATCCTGCTGGCCAACCAGACCGACACCCCGCTGGTCTTCCTGCAGAACACCACCGGCTACATGGTCGGCACCAGCTACGAGCAGGGCGGCATCGTCAAGGACGGCGCCAAGATGATCAACGCGGTGGCCAACAGCACGGTGCCGCACCTGACGGTCAACATGGCTGCGTCCTACGGGGCGGGCAACTACGGCATGTCCGGGCGTGCCTACGACCCGAGGCTGATGTTCGCCTGGCCGGGTGCGCGGCTCGCCGTGATGGGTGCGGCGCAGCTGGCCGGGGTGATGTCCATCGTCGGGCGGGCCTCGGCGGAGTCCTCGGGCCGGGAGTTCGACGAGACGGCCGACGCGGCGCGCACGGCGGCCATCGAGGCGCAGATCGAGTCCGAGTCGAGCTCCTTCTACGTCACCGCGCGGCTCTACGACGACGGCATCATCGACCCCCGCGACACCCGCACCGTGCTCGGCATGGGCCTGTCCGCCGCGCACTCCAACACCGTCGCCGGCCGCCGTGGCTTCGGCGTCTTCCGGATGTGAGCCAGATGATCACAAAGCTGCTCGTGGCCAACCGGGGCGAGATCGCCGCCCGGGTGTTCCGCACCGCGCACGCGCTCGGCATCGCGACCGTGGCGGTCTACTCCGACGCCGATGCGGACCTGCCGTTCGTCGCGCTCGCCGACGAGGCCGTCCGGCTGCCCGGCGTCACCCCCGCCGAGACCTACCTGCGCGCCGACGCCGTGCTCGCCGCCGCGCGGGCCACCGGGGCGGACGCCGTACATCCGGGCTACGGGTTCCTGTCGGAGCGCGCAGGTTTTGCCAGGGCGTGCGCGGAGGCGGGGCTGATCTTCGTCGGGCCGTCGCCGGAGGCGATCGCGGCGATGGGGGACAAGGTCGCGGCCAAGGAGCTGATGCGGCGCGCCGGGGTGCCGGTGCTGCCCGGGGCGGTGCTTGACCCGGATCGTGCCCCCGCCCCGGAGGGCGTGGGGTTTCCGCTGCTCGTGAAGGCTGCGTTCGGCGGTGGCGGCCGGGGTATGCGGGTGGTGCGGGCCGCCGCCGAGCTGGCCGGCGCGGTGGACTCGGCGCGGCGCGAGGCGGCGGCCGCGTTCGGCGACGGCACGGTGTTCCTGGAGCGCTACCTGCCCGACCCCCGCCACATTGAGGTCCAGATCCTCGGCGACGGCCGGGGCGGCGTGGTGGCGCTGTTCGAGCGGGAGTGCTCCATCCAGCGGCGGTACCAGAAGATCGTCGAGGAGGCCCCGTCACCGGCGGTTGACGACGCGCTGCGGGCGGCGCTCGAGGACGCGGCGGTGGCCGCCGGCAAGGCGATCGGCTACGCCGGCGCGGGCACCGTGGAGTTCGTGCTCGCGGCGTCGGGCGAGTTCTACTTCCTCGAGGTGAACACGCGGCTGCAGGTGGAGCACCCGGTCACCGAGCTGGTCACCGGCCTGGACCTGGTGGAGCTGCAGCTGCGGGTGGCCGGCGGGGAGCCGCTGCCACCCGGGGTGCTCGGCGCCCGGCTGGACGGGCACGCCATCGAGGCGCGGCTCTACGCCGAGGACGTGCCGGCCGGCTACCTGCCGGCGACGGGCACGCTGCACACGTTCGAGGTGCCGGTGGTCGACGGGGTGCGGGTGGACGCCGGAGTGGCCACCGGATCCGTGGTCGGCCCGCACTACGACCCGATGCTGGCCAAGGTGATCGCCCACGGCCGGACCAGGGCCGACGCCGCCCGCCGGCTCGCCCGCGCGCTGGCCGGCGCCCGCATCCACGGCGTCACCACGAACCGGGACCTGCTCGTCGGCATCCTCCGCGAGCCCGACTTCCTCGCCGGCCGCACCGACACCGGTTACCTCGGCCGCCATCCGGAGGTCGTGAGTGGCGAGCGGTCCCAGGGGACCACTCGCCACTCACGAGGGCAGCACGCGGTGGCGGCGGCGCTGGCGGGGCAGGCGGCGAACCGGGCGGCGGCGCCCGTGCTGGGCAGCCTGCCGTCGGGGTGGCGCAGCGTGGTCGGCCCGGCGCGGCGGGTGCGCTACGCCGACGGGGACCGGACGCTGGAGGTGGCGTACCGGATCGGGCGCGACGGGCTGCGGGTGAGCGTCGATGGTGAGCCGGTCGGCGGGGAGGTGCGGCTGCTCGCGGCGCGTCCGGACGGGGTTGTGCTCGAGGTCGACGGCGTGCGCCGGGCGTACGCGGTGCACCGGGTCGAAGGCGGTGGTGGTGCCGGTTCCGGTGGGTGGGTCTACGTGGACGGGCCCGACGGGGCGAGCTCGCTGCGCGAGGTGCCGTGGTTCACCGACCCCGCCGACTCGGTGGCCGCCGGCTCGCTGCTCGCGCCGATGCCCGGCGCGGTGCTGCGGGTACTGGCCGAACCCGGTGCCGAGGTCGTCGCCGGTCAGCCGCTGATCGTGCTGGAGGCGATGAAGATGGAGCACACCGTCGCCGCGCCTGGCGCCGGCACACTCACCGAGGTACCGGTGCGGCCCGGCAGCCAGGTCACCACCGGCCAGGTCCTTGCGGTCCTCACGACGCCCGGTTCCTGACCCCGGCTTTTCGCGCCCGTGCTAGTCGTACCGGGCGATGGCTCGCTGGGCGATGGCCTCGTTCGCCACCAGGTGCTGCCGGACCAGCGACTCGACGAGTGCCGGGTCGCGCGCCCGGAAGCCGGCGATCAGCTCGGTGTGTGCGAGCTCGCGGCGCGGGTGCTCGTCGGCGCGGTCCTCCAGGGCACCGAACGCGAGCCGCAGGTACCGCTCCGCGGCGTGCCACAGGCCGCGCAGCGTGCGCACGTCCCACTCGGTGGCGGCCGGCGCCAGCAGCCGCAGGTGGAAGTCGTGATGCACGTCGTACATGTCGTCGAGCCGGGAGCCCGCCGTGCCGAACGACTCCGCGATCTCGGTGAGCCGCTCCAGCTCGATGTCCGGCAGCAGCAGGCAGGACCGGCTGGCGATCTCCGGTTCCAGCACCAGCCGCAGCCGGTAGATGCCGTGCAGGTCGGCCCGGTCCAGCGGGGCCACCCGGCTGCTGCGCCCCGGCGTGGTCACCAGCAGACCCTGCCCCTCCAGCCGGCGCAGCGCCTCGCGGACGGGGATCGTGCTGACCCCGAGCCGGTCGGCCAGCTCGCGCAGCGACAGGTCCTGGCCGGGGGGCAGCACGCCTGCCAGGATCGAGCGGCGGATCTCCTCGGTCACCTGGTCGACGACGGTGGTCGTGCTGATCCGGCGCATGGAGTCGGTCACGGTCCTCCGTCTGTGTCAGCTGGTCAGGGCGACGAGTGGGTTGGGCAGGCCCGGGTCGGTGTCCAGCGCCCAGCCCCGGGTGCACAGCTGCGCCTCGGTGGCGCCGGCCCGGCGCGCGGCGAGCATGTGCTCCGGGTCGAACGACACTCCGACCGGGTCCTGCTCGTACTCCGGGCCCTCCATGTAGGCGGTCGCCTCGTCGGCCGTGGCGAAGTTGTCCACCTGCATCTCGACGTAGTTGCCGTCCGGGTCGCGGTAGTAGAGCGACGTCGTCACCCCGTGCTGGATCGGCACGTGCGGCAGGATGTCACGTTCCTTCAGGGTCGTGTAGCGCTCGAGCAGGTCGTCCAGCGACGCGAACGTGTACGCCACGTGGTGCATGCCCGATGCCATCGGCGACTTCGGCTCCAGCGGCACCGGCGGCGCGATGAACGCGATGCGGTGGTGCTCCTCGTCGAACGTGACGAACGACAGCCCGCCCTTCTCGAACACCACGTGCCCGTCGAGCAGGGCGCAGTACCAGTCACGCATCTCTCCCAGTTTGCTCGTCTGGAGCACGACATGGGCGAACTTCGGTGTTGCCATCGGGCACCTCTCTGTGGCGTCGGGTCAGCGGGTTGTGCCGGGACGTCCCAGCACGGTGGCCAGGGCATCGACAAGTGCTCCGGTGGCGTCCGGCACGGCGTCGGGCGCTCGGTAGGCGACGTGGTTGTCGGGGCGGACCAGCACCGCGCCGGCATCGGACACCTCGCGCAGCCGGGCCCACTCGCCGTCGACGTCGGCGTACTCGGCCCCGATCCTGACCAGCCGCACCGGCACGCCGAAGCTATCGGCCGCGCGCTCCGCCGCCGTCGCCCACGCATCCCCTGTCGCCCCGGTGAGCAGCGCGAACCCGCCGAGCGGCACCAGGTCGTGGGTGGAGCAGCTGACGCCGTCGCGCTCCAGCCAGGCGTGCGGCAGCCGGTGCCCGGGCCGGGTGGTGGGGTGGTACTCGCCGCCCATCGGGTCGACCGGAGGGGCGGCGGAACCGTCGCCGACCAGCGCGCCCGCCGCGTAGTGGAAGCCGATCTCCACGTCGTGCGCCTGGAACTCCACGCGCTGGGTGCGCAACACCTCCGCCGCCCTGGCCCGCCGCGTGGCACCCATCGGCGTGTCGGCGAAGTAGGCCTCGAACGCGGCGCGGTTCGCCTCCGGCGGCTGGCCGGGCAGCAGGCCGATGCCGGCGTCGATGACCAGGTGGTTGAGGAACGTGAACATCGCCCAGTCCACGTTGCGCAGGCCGATCGGCTGGCGCTCGGGCTCGTAGCTGTCCAGCAGTGTCGGCGCGGCATGACCGGCCAGCACGGCGGCGAGCTTCCAGGTGAGGTTGTGCGCGTCCTGGACCGCGGTGTTCAGCCCCAGGCCGGTGGTCGGCGGGTGGCGGTGCGCCGCATCGCCGGCCAGGAACACCCGCCCGACCTGGTAGCGGTCGGCCACCACCCCCTCCAGGATCCAGTGGCTGACCTTGTGCACGGTGACGTCCAGGTCCGGCAGCTTGAGCAGCTCGCGCATCCGGGGCACGATCGCCTGCTCGTCGAACCGGGCCGGGTCGTCCGGGCCGAAGGTGAAGTGCAGCACCCACTCCTCGGACTTCGCGCCCCAGGTCGGGCCCATCGGCACCACCACGCCGCTGCCCCAGGAGCCGGCGCCGTCCGGGTTGAGGAACCAGGTGATCAGGCTGGACTCGTCGGCCCACGGCGACAGGTCGGCACTGAAGTGGGTACTGACCATGTCCAGCAGCCCGGTCGGCCCCTGCATCTCGACACCGAGCGCGGCACCCACGGTCTTGCCGCCGTCGGCCGCGATCACGTACCGCGCCCGCACCGGGTACGTCTCGCCACTGTCCAGGTCGCGGACCGTGGCCGTGACCCCGTCGGTGTCCTGGGTGAGCTCGACCAGCTCGTGACCGAAGCGCACCCGGCCCGGCCCGCGCTGCTCGGCGTGGCGGCGCAGCAGCGGCTCGAGCCGCAGCTGCGGGTAGTTGCTGGCCGGGCTCGGGCTGTCGCGGTTGTACCGCTCGCGCAGCTCACCGCCGCCGAAGCTGTCCATCGTGAAGAAGGTGCGCGCGTCGAGTGGGCCGTCGCCGCCCAGCGAGGTGCGCCAGCGGACCTTGCCGAACATCTCCGGCGGAGTACCCACCTCGTACACCGACTCCGCGACACCGTGCTGGCGGAAGATTTCCATGGTGCGCTGGTTGAGGTAGTGCGCCTTCGGCAGGTGCGACGTCGAGGTGTGCCGCTCCACCAGCAGGTGCTCGACCCCGAGGTCGGACAGGAACAGCGACGCGGCCAGCCCGCAGCCACCGCCGCCGACGATCAGTACCGGCACGTTCAGCTCCGCCATGGACGGTGTCCCTTCGTCGGTGACACCAGCACCGTAGCGGTCGTGATCTGTGATCACAATAATCACAGGTAACCCGATCGGGTCGACGGGGCACGAGTCGACGCACTAAGTTACGTAGTTGTACTAACTATCGACTTTGCGGAGTGTCGGTGACGGAGTTACTCGAGCCACGGGTGGTGCGCGGCGACCGGTACAAGTGGGTGGCACTGTCCAACACGACGCTCGGTGTGCTGATGAGCGCGGTGGACGGCTCGATCGTGATCATCGCGCTGCCTGCGATCTTCCGGGGCATCGGGCTGGACCCGCTGGACCCCGGCAACATCGGCTACCTGCTCTGGATGATCCTTGGTTATCTGCTGGTCCAGGCGGTGCTGGTGGTAGCGCTCGGGCGGCTCGGCGACATGTTCGGCCGGGTCAAGATGTACAACCGAGGCTTCATGATCTTCAGTCTGGCTTCGGTCGCGCTTTCGTTCGACCCGTTCCACGCCGGCCATGGCGCGCTCTGGCTGATCGGCTGGCGGGTGTTGCAGGCCGTCGGTGGCGCGATGCTGACCGCCAACTCGGCGGCCATCCTGACCGACGCGTTCCCCTCCGAGCAGCGCGGCATGGCGCTCGGCGTCAACCAGATCAGCGCGCTGGCCGGCCAGTTCCTCGGGCTGATCGCGGGCGGGCTGCTCGCCGAGGTCGACTGGCGCGCGGTGTTCTGGATCAGCGTGCCGTTCGGGGTGTTCGGCACCGTCTGGTCCTACCGCAGCCTGCGTGAGGTGGGCAGCCCGCGCGTGGCCCGGATCGACTGGCCGGGCAACCTCACCTTCGCCGCGGGCGCCGGGCTGATCCTGGCCGCCATCACCTACGGCATCCAGCCCTACGGCGGGCACTCGACCGGCTGGGCCAACCCGCTGGTGCTGGGCGGTATCGCGCTCGGCTTCGCTCTGCTGGTGATCTTCGGGGTGATAGAGACGAAGGTCGCGGAGCCGATGTTCCGGCTGGCCCTGTTCAAGGTCCGCGCGTTCGCCGCCGGCAACCTCGCCGCCCTGCTCACCGCGATCGCCAGAGGCGGCCTGCAGTTCATGATGATCATCTGGCTGCAGGGCATCTGGCTGCCGCTGCACGGCTACGACTTCGCCGCGACGCCGCTCTGGGCCGGCATCTACCTGCTGCCGCTGACCGCCGGGTTCCTGATCGCGGGGCCGACGGCCGGCACGCTGTCCGACCGGTTCGGCTCGCGGGTGCTGGCCACCAGCGGGCTGCTGCTGATGGCCGCCGCGTTCGTCGGGCTGCTCCTGCTGCCGGTCAACTTCGACTACCCGGTGTTCGCGCTGCTGCTCGGCCTGAGCGGGATCGGCCAGGGCATGTTCTCCGCGCCGAACACCTCCGGCGTGATGAGCAGCGTCGCGCCAGGTGAGCGGGGTGTCGCCTCCGGGATGCGGTCGACGTTCCAGAACTCGGGCACCGCGCTGTCCATCGGCGTGTTCTTCTCGTTGATGGTCGTCGGGCTGGCCGGCACGCTGCCCCAGACGCTGTCCGCCGGGCTGCGGGCGGAGGGTGTGCCGGCCACGGTCGCCGCCGGCGTCGCCAACCTGCCGCCGGTGAGCACCCTGTTCGCCGCGTTCCTCGGCGCCAACCCGATCGCCCACCTGCTCGCCCCCAGCGGGGTCCTCGACGCGCTGCCGGCCGCGAACCGCGCCACGCTGACCGGAACTGAGTTCTTTCCTCAGCTCATCTCCGCGCCGTTCCACCACGGTCTCGTTACGGTGTTCACGGCGGCGGCGATCATGGCGGTGGTCTCCGCACTCGCCTCCTACTTCCGGGGCGGCCCGAACCGTCCCGCGACCGACAACCCGAGCACCGAGAGGACCACGGCATGAGCTCCCCGAACACCGACGAGCTGACCGACGCGATCGTCGCCGGCACGGTCACCATCAGCGGCCACGGCGGTGATCGGATCGAGGCCTACCTGGCCCGGCCGATGGACCAGGCCTCGCGCGGCGGCGTGGTCGTGATTCACCACATGCCCGGCTACGACGCCTCGACCAAGGAGATCGTCCGGCGGTTCGCGGTGGAGGGCTACCACGCGATCTGCCCGAACCTGTACTACCGGGAGGCCCCCGGCGCCGACCCCGACGACGCCGCCGCGACCGCGCGCGCCGCCGGTGGAGTGCCGGACGAGCGTCTCGTCGGTGACGTCGCGGGCGCGTCGGCGCACCTCAAGAGCCTGCCCGGCGCGAACGGCAAGATCGGCGTGATCGGCTACTGCTCCGGCGGCCGGCACACGTTCCTGGCGGCCTGCTCGCTGCCCGTGGACGCCGCCGTGGACTGCTACGGCGCGTTCGTCGTGGAGGACCCGCCGGAGGGACTGCCCAAGACCATGCAGCCGATCCTGCACCTGGCACCGAAGCTCAGCGCGCCGCTGCTGGGGCTGTTCGGTGCGGACGACCAGTTCCCGTCGCCCGACTCCGTGGCCGCCCTGGACGCCGAGCTGACCAAGCTGGACAAGGCACACGAGTTCCACAGCTACGAGGGCGCAGGGCACGCGTTCTTCGCCGTCGACCGGCCCGCGTACCGGCCAGACGCCGCCGTCGACGGCTGGAGCAAGATCCTCACGTTCTTCGAGACCAACCTGTCCGCCTGAGTCCGTCCGCCTGAGTCCGTCCGCCAGGGCCTGTTCGCCAGAGTCCGTTCGCCTGAGCCTGTTCGAGGAGGTCACCGTGTGCACCTACCTGACCGAGAAGATCACCGTGGACGGCAGTGCCAAGGGTGCGAAGGGGTGGTTCGGCGCCAGCGCGGCGACCGTGTACGTGGACCACCCGGTGCACGCCCAGTACGGCCACACCGTCAACATCGACGTGCTCAACCCGGCGCTGGGCCCGTCCGCCCGGGTCGCCCTCGAGCTCACCGAGGAAACGGCACTGGCGCTCGCGGAGGCCATCCAGCGCGCCATCGCCTCCGCCCCGGCAGGGCTCGCGTCGAAGAACCAGTAGGCCTCCTGAGACCGCCGCCGTCGTTGTTGGAGTCGTCGTTGTGGGAGTCGTCGTTGTGGGCGGCCGTTGTCGTGGTGGCGTCGTCGTGGTTGGCGTCGTCGTGGTGGCCGCGCGTTGTTAGCGGCCGCCAGGGCGTGGTGGGTGGGTGGCTGGCGTGGTGGGTGGCTGGCGTGGTGGGTGGCGGGCGTCGCCGTCCCACTTCGCATACCTTGTCGCCACTTCGCACGGCGTGCCATCACTTCGCACAGTCTGCGGAGTATGCGAAGTGACAGCGCGCCGTGCGAAGTGGGACAGCGGCGTGCGCCAGCTGCGGCGGTAGGGGCGTGCGTCAGCTACGGCGGTCGGTATGTGGGACCGCGGCTACGGCGGCGCGCTGGCCAGCTCAGGCGGTGATCACGTGCGGCGGCTGCCGGCTGCGGCGGCTGCCGGCTCAGGCGGTGGCCAGGTGCGGCGGCGGGGTCGAGTGTTCAGCTCAGGGCGCGGTGGATTCGGCCGGCCACGGCGTCGAACGAGTCCAGGTCCTGCCATGTCCAGCGGACCACGATGAGTCCCTCCTCGCGCAGCGCGTCCTCGCGCAGCTTCTCGCGGTACACGGCGTCGGCCGGTTCCTCACCGGGCCGTAGCAGCCGGCCGTACTTGGCGCGGCCGTCGAACTCGCCGACGACGCCGCGACCGGGCCAGCCGAAATCCGTCCGACCGACGATCACATCGCTGGCGTCGCGCACCTCCCACTGCAGCTCCGGCGCCGGCAGGCCCAAGCGAGCGAGCGCCACTCTGCTGCGGGACTCACCGACGCTTTCCGCGCGCCCGTCCACGAAGGACAATGCGCGGCGGGCGCGGGCGCACCACGGGCGCCGGGCCGAACGGCGCAGCGCGTCGGCCAGCTTGTGCGGGTCGGTGAGGTCGTCGGCCAGCGCGCCGTCGCCGACCGCCACCGCCGCCTCGAAGGGCAGCGCGCGGGCGAGGTCGACGACCGTCCGGGCGACCGTGGTCACCGCGATGCCGTCGATGACCTCGATCTCGTCCGGATCCAGTCGCGCCACGCGCACGTGGACCCTTTGCTCGCGCCGGCCGCCGTACGTCCGCTCGCGGGTGACCTGGACCGTGCTGAGTGGAACCGACCAGATGGGCAGCCCGTGCAGCACCGCCGCGGAGCCGTGGCTCAGGACGGCGCTGTCGGCGAGCTCGGGGACCGCCGCGCGGATGGCCAGCCGGTGTTGCGCGAGCACGTCAGTCGGCCCGCGTCCATCGGTGTAGGTGCCCCGGCGCACCCGCGACAGGTCGTGATCGCGCACCCCGAGACGCAGCTCGTAGTCCCTGAAGCCCGCCGCGAGGAGGCTGGCCCGCCGATGGAGCCGTGCGTTGTCCATGACCTCCACAGTCGGTGACCACGCCCCGCCGTGCCGCGCTCACTCCGACCGCTGTGGATAACCAGCCCCGATGTGGACAACTCC
>DATAYB010000262.1:0-8741 GCA_036272795.1 Pseudonocardia sp. | reverse complement strand
CCGTTCGTGGTGCCGTCCCGCCCGGACTGCTCCGGCGACTCACCGGCCCGCAGCCGCTCGATGGCCCGCCTGGTGGACGGACCGAGCAGGTCTGCCGAGCCGCGCCGGACCATGTCCTGCTCCCACAGCTCCAGCGCCTCGGCGAACATCATCGCGTCCACCCGGCCCGCGCCGTCGATCAGCAGCTGGGCCAGCAGCAGCGCCTGCTCGGTGTCGTCGGTGATCGACCCGGCCGGGCGGCCCGGTGCGATCGGCTGGTCGGGCGCGCCGGGCAGCAGCGTCGTGATCGGGCCGTAGCGGGCCGCGATGAGGTCACGGGACATCGACTGGGTCGGCATGCCGAGCGCGTCGCCGAGGGCGAGCCCGAGCAGCGCGCCGAGCGCCCGGTCCTGGGTGTCCACCTCGGGCATTGCCGCTCTCCTTACGGTGTGGCGGGTCTCACTGCCTGCGACCCGGAACGCTAGTTCGAGTACTGATTACTTGTCCAGTACCAATCATCCGCGCTGTTCAGAAGCATTGACACAGTCGTCCAGTGCCCCCTAATTTGCACAGGTCTGAACAGGTTGAACAGCGGGAGTCGCTATGACGTCCAGCACACCCCCGTCCGGCAGCTCCCCCACCGCCCCCAGGTCGGGGCTCAGCGTGGAGGTCAACGCCCTCAACACGATCGGCGAGGACGAGCGCACCGGTCGGCCGCGCGGGTTGTTCTGGCCGTGGTTCGCCGCCAACGTGTCGGTGTTCGGGCTCAGCTACGGCTCGTTCCTGCTCGGCTTCGGCATCTCGTTCTGGCAGGCGGTGCTGGTCGGCTGCGTCGGCATCGTGGCGTCGTTCCTGCTCTGCGGCGTCATCTCGCTGGCCGGCAAGCGCGGCTCGGCGCCGACCATGGTGCTCAGCCGGGCGATCTTCGGGATCAACGGCAACCGGCTGCCCTCGGTGCTGTCCTGGCTGCTCACGGTGGGTTGGGAGACCGTGCTGACCGCGCTCGCGGTACTCGCCACGTCCAGCGTGCTGACCCGGCTCGGCTGGCAGGGCGGCGCGTCGGCCAAGCTGATCGCGCTGGTCGTGGTGGCCGGCCTGATCGTGCTCGCCGGCATCGTCGGGTTCACCCTGATCATGCGGCTGCAGATGGTCATCACGGTGGTCACCGGCGTGCTCACCGGGGTGTACATCCTGCTGGTGCTCGGCCACGTGCACTTCGCCGAGGTCGCCGCGCAGCCCAGCGGCCCGGCGCCCGCGGTGATCGGCGGGCTCGTGTTCATGATGACCGGCTACGGGCTGGGCTGGGTGAACGCGGCCGCCGACTACTCCCGCTACCTGCCCCGCTCGGCGCGCAGCTCAGGAGTCGTCGGCTGGACCGTGTTCGGGTCGTCCATCGGGCCGATCGTGCTGCTGGTCTTCGGCCTGCTGCTCGCCGGGTCGTCCGCGCAGCTGAACAAGGACCTCGCGGCGGACCCCGTCGGCGCGCTCGCCGCGCTGCTGCCCACCTGGTACCTGGTGCCGTTCGCGCTGGTCGCGGTGCTCGGCATGGTCGGCGGCGCGGTACTGGACATCTACTCGTCCGGGCTCGCGCTGCTCAGCTCCGGGCTGCGCGCGCCGCGCTGGGTGGCGGCCGGCATCGACGGCGTGCTGATGACCGCAGGCGCCATCTACGTGGTGTTCCTGGCCAGCGACTTCCTCGGGCCGTTCCAAGGCTTCCTGATCACGCTCGGGGTGCCGACCGCGGCATGGTGCGGGATCTTCGTGGCCGACGTACTGCTGCGCCGCACCGACTACGCCGAGCGCGACCTCTACGACCCGAACGGCCGTTACGGCAACGTCCGGTGGCTGCCCATCGCGCTGGTCGGCGTCGGCACCGTGCTCGGGTGGGGCCTGGTCACTAACACCTACGCCGGCTGGCTGGGCTGGCAGGGCTACCTGCTCGAGGCCGTCGGCCTTGGCGGCCGGCAGGGCTCGTGGGCCAGCGCCAACCTGGGTGTGCTGGTCGCGCTGGTGGTCGGTTTCCTCGGCACCTGGGTGCTCGGCCGGTCTGCCGTGCGTACCCAGGAAGCCCTGCCGGTCGACGCACCGGCCAGCCCCGGCGCGGCTACCGGCCCAGCCGCCGGGAGCCCCGCGTGACGGCGACCGGGGGCGCGGCCGGGAACGGCGGCCCCGCCTGGCTCGTCGTCGTGGACATGCAGGTGATCTTCGCAAGGCCGGGCAGCGCGTGGTGCACGCCCGGCTTCGCCGACGCCACCGGCGTGTCCACCGACTGCTGCGTGCTCTCCACGGCCCTTGCCGCGGCGGACGCCGGCGTGCACGCCAGGGTCGTCGCGGACGCCTGCGCCGGTGTATCCGACGCCGACCACCGGCGAGCGCTGGACACCATGGCGCTCTACCGGCCGTTCCTCGAGATAGTCACGGCGGACGACGTGCTGGCGGCCGGCGGGTGAGCGGGCCACGCGAGGTCGCCAGGCTCAAGCACGAGCGGATCGCCGAGCTTCTGGCGCGGGACATCCGGCGGGGCCGGCTCGGCTACGGTGAGCGGCTGCCCGGCGAGAGTGCGCTGGCCCAGCGGTTCTCGGTCAGCCGCAACACCGTGCGGGCCGCACTGTCCGAGCTCGGCGACGCCGGCCTGATCACCACCCGTTCCGGCAAGGGCTCGTTCGTCACCTTCGACGGCGAGCAGCTCGACGACCGGCACGGCTGGGCGCAGGCGCTGCGCGACCGGGGCGCCGAGCTGACCGTGACCGTGCTGCGCTGCGCCATGGTGCACGACGCCGGCCTTGCCAACCGGCTCGGCGTGCCCGGCACCGAGTTCATCGCCGTCGACCGCGTGCGGGCCCAGCGCTCCGGCCGCACGGTCTCCTACGAGTGCAGCCGCGTGCCGCTCACCGAGGCGACCGGCGCCATGCCGGAGCACGGCCTGGTCGACGGCTCACTCACCCGCACGCTCACCGAGGCCGGGCTGGTGGTGGCCAGGGGCGAGCAGTGGGTGTCCGCCCGGCAGCCCACCTCGGCGGAGGCGACCGCCATGGGCCGGGACTACGCCGACTGGTTCCTGGCCGTCCGGCGGACCAACTGGACCGGGCACGACGAGCTCGTCGAGCACGTGGAGAGCCTGCTCGACCCGGCGCACTTCCAGCTGCACCAGACGTTCGACGTCGACTGAGCGTCGCCGGTGTGCCCGGGTGAGGCGGCTGCGTAGCATGACGCTGTCCCGGGCCAGTGTGCACCGATCCGACGGGGCAGGGACGACCCTGGTGTGGTGTGTCCCGACCGCCCACCACCGGAGGGACCACTGTGACCGAACCACGACCCGGACTCGAGCTCGCCGAGGCGTTCGCCCCGTTCGACCGCAACCGGCTGGAGAACACCGACCCGGCCGCCAGGGCGGGCCAGCTCGCGGCCCGCCAGCTCTTCTACGACTACATCGACGAGCTCTGGAAGGACGTGGAACGGGCCGGCGAACGCCCCGCGGTCGGGGAGAAGTACCAGGCCATCACGAACCTGCGGGACCTCGCCCAGGCACTCCGCAGCACCGCCTTCGAGGCGGTGTACGGCAACCCGGGTGAGGCCCCAGGTCAGTCCAGGTAGTCGCGCAGCACCTGGCAGCGGGACGGGTGGCGCAGCTTCGACATCGCCTTGGACTCGATCTGCCGGATCCGCTCCCGGGTGACCCCGTAGACCTGGCCGATCTCGTCCAGCGTGCGCTGACGCCCGTCGGTGAGCCCGAAGCGCAGCCGCACGATGCCGGCCTCCCGGTCCGACAGCGTGGCCAGCACCGACTGCAGCTGGCCCTGCAGCAGCGTGAACGACACCGCATCCACGGGCATCACGGCCTGCGAGTCCTCGATGAAGTCGCCGAGCTGGCTGTCGCCCTCGTCGCCGAGCGTCTGGTCGAGCGAGATCGGCTCGCGGGCGTACTGGCGGACCTCCTGGACCTTCTCCGGGCTGATGTCCAGCTCTCGGCCGAGCTCCTCCAGGGTGGGCTCGCGGCCCAGGTCACGCAGCAGGTCACGCTGGATCCGGCTCAGCTTGTTGATGATCTCGACCATGTGCACCGGGATGCGGATGGTGCGCGCCTGGTCGGCCATCGCGCGCGTGATCGCCTGGCGGATCCACCACGTCGCGTAGGTGGAGAACTTGTAGCCTCGGGTGTAGTCGAACTTCTCCACCGCGCGGATCAGGCCGAGGTTGCCCTCCTGGATCAGATCCAGGAAAGCCATGCCGCGCCCGGTGTACCGCTTGGCCAGCGACACCACCAGCCGCAGGTTGGCCTCCAGCAGATGGCTCCTCGCGCGGTCCCCGTCCCGGACGATCCAGGTCAGGTCGCGCAGCAGCTGGGCGGCGTCGGTGGCGTCCCCGATGGGTTCGGCGCGCAGCCGCTCGGCGGCGTACAGGCCGGCCTCGATCCGCTTCGCTAGATCGACCTCCTGCTCCGCGTTCAGCAGCGCCGACCGGCCGATCTGCTTGAGGTAGGCACGCACCGAGTCGGCCGAGAGGGTCAACTCGGCGTCCTTGCGGGCCTGGTTCAGCGCCGCCGACTCCTCCTCGTCCCAGACGATCTCCACAGCCGCCGCCGTGGGGGCCACCGTAGGAGCCGGGACCGTTGCCACCGGTACCGGGCCGGCCGCAACAGAGCTCAGGGATACCGCGTCCGACGCGGCATAACGCATCGCTCGCATGTCGATCTCCTATCCCCCGGACGGACGTGAGACCGCCCGGCTGGATACGCGTCAAGAACGACGTGGGCTCGAACGCCCGCGCGCGACATGCTCCCGACGTCATGAACATTACGCCCTGGAGGTCCACTCCAGTACCGGTAACCGCGTGCGTTCGGCGCACGGTATGAGGTCAGTGGGGGTCAGTCGGGGTTGGCGGCCAGCCGCAGGTGCCGGGCCAGCTCGTCGACCGAGGGCGACGAACCGCGACCTCCGGCGCCCCGGCACAGCAGGTGCTGGCGGCGGGCCCAGGGGTCCAGCAGCTCGCACACCTCCAGCTCCGCGCCGGGGTCCAGCGCGCGGCGGGGCACGACCGCCAGCCCGACGCCGGCGGCGGCGAGCGCGACGACCGTGCCCAGGTCACCGACCCGGGTACGGTAATGCGCCACCGGTGCCCGGCCGCCGAGGTTCCGCTCGATCCAGCGGTGCAGCGCGGTCTCGTCGGCCAACCCGACCAGTGGGTGCTCGGCGACCTCGCGGTAGGTCAGGGCCGTCCGGTCGGCCAGCACACCACCGGTCTGGCCGATCACGACCAGCGAGTCGTCCCCCAGCGGCTCGGTAGGCAAGCCGGCGTCGTAGGCCTCGCCGACGACCACGACCCCGAGGTCCGCCTTGCCGTCGGCGAGCACCCGCAGCGTGCGCGGGGTCGGGCTCTCGACGGCGGTGACGTCGACGTCCGGGTGCGCGCGCAGGAACGTCACGAGCGCGCGCGGCACGACCCGGTGCATCGGCGAGCTGCCGGCCAGCAGCACCAGCGGGGCGGACGGAGACCGCGTGTAGCCGGCCACCGCGCCCTCGAGCCGGGCGGTCTGGCCGAGCACGTCCCTCGCGTGGCGGGCCAGCGCCGTACCGGCCGGGGTTGGCCGCACGCCCCGCCGGCCCCTGACCAGCAGGTCCACCCCGGCGTGGTGCTCCAGGGCGCGCATCCGGGCGCTGGCCGAGGGCAGGCTCAGGTGCATCTGGCGGGCGCCCGCCGTGATCGAGCCCTCCGTGACCACGTGCACGAACAGCCGCAGGTCGACCAGGTCGTAGCGCACCGCGCCAGCCTAAGGCACAGCCTGAGGCTGATGTCGCGCATCGCGCATTGTGCGGCCGACCGCCCGGTCGGATGCTCGGAGTGTGCTGACCCTTCTGGCCCTGCTGCTGGCGGGCATCGCGGCGGGCGCGCTGAATGCCGCGGGCGGCGGGGGCACGTTCGTCGCCCTGCCCGCCCTGGTCGCCGCTGGCCTTGCCCCGGTGACCGCGAACGCGTCCACGACCGTCGCGCTGCTGCCCGGCGCGCTGGCCAGCGCCTGGACCTACCGCCGCGAGATCGCCCCGGTCGGCGACACCTCGATGCGGTCGCTGGCGGTGGCGAGCGTGCTCGGCGGTGGGCTCGGCGCCGGGCTGCTCCTGGCCCTGCCGCCGGTCTCGTTCGCCGCCGCGGTGCCGTGGCTGCTGGCCTTCGCCACCCTGGTGCTCGCCTTCGGCCGCCGGCTGGCGGGGGCACTCAGCGCGGCACTGCACCGGCCGCTCGGGCTGGGCTCGCGGGCCGTGCTGATCGCGCAGTTCGTGCTCGCCATCTACGGCGGATACTTCGGCGGCGCCGTAGGCATACTGATGCTGGCGCTGTGGAGCGTCGGCCTCGGGCTGGACGCCGCCAAGGGCAACCCGATGCGGGTCACCCAGATCGGCGCCATCTACGCCACGGCCGGCGTGCTGTTCCTACTCGCCGCCGACGTGCTGCACCACCCGCTGCCGGTGCTCGCCATGCTGGTCGGCGCGCTGGCAGGCGGGTTCGGCGGCGCGCGCCTGACCCGCCGGCTCAGCGCGAGGGCCCTGCGCGCCGTCGTGCTGAGCACAGCGGTGACCATGACCGTGCTCTACTTCCTACGCGGCTAGCGCACTGACCGGACCCGACTTCCCACACGGCCGGCTAGACCAGGCTCCACGCGGGGCCCGGCACCTCCAGCGTCGGGTCGTGGGCCAGGATCCGCCGCTCCATCTCGCCGAGCGCCGGGCCGGGTCGGCGGCCCAGCTCCACGAGCACGGTCCGCGCGCGGCGCAGCTGCCACAGCGCCTCGGCCTGACGGGCACTCCGGTACAGCCCCAGTGCGAGCAGCTCCCAGCGGCGCTCCCGGTACGGCGCGGTGATCACCGCCGCACTCAGCGTGGCCACTGCGTATGCGGCGTCGCCCAGCTCGAGCTGCGCGGCCTGCCCCTCCTCGACGGCCACCTCCAACAGCTCGACCAGCCCGGCGCGGGCCCCGATGGCCAGAGGCGCGTCCTCCAGCTCCGGCCACGGCTGGCCGCGCCACAGCGCCTGGGCGGCGTCGAACGCGCCGATCGCCTCACGCGGCCGCCCGTCCGCCAGTCGCCGCCGGCCGAGTTCGACCGCTGTGCGGAAGCGGCCGTGGTCGGTCGCTCCGTCCGGCAGGTCGAGCGAGTAGCCGACCACCTCACGGCGCAGCCGGCTCCGCGAGTCGGAACCGAGCGCCGAGCGCAGCCGCGACACCAGTACCCGCAGCGCGCTGAGCGCATCGGGTGGCGCGCAGCCCCGCCACACCAGCTCGACCAGCGTGGAGTCGGCGACCGGCACGCCCCGCGCGGCGCTCAACGCGGCGAGCAGCCGGCGCGGGCTCGGCCCACCCGGATGCACCGCCACCCCGTCGACCACGCACTCCAGTGGCCCCAACACGCAGCAGCACAGGCCCTCCTGACCCGGGGCGACCGTGCGCACCCGCCGATCCGGCCGCGACCAGCTGGTCGGGCTCACCGCGGCGGCTGATCCGGCGCTCATGCGGGCTTGTGGCCGACGGCGGTGAAACAGGTGACCCCCGTACACAGCCAGCCCTCGCGCTCGCCCCGGGACTGCTCGGCCCAGAACGCGTCGGCGTCGGCGGCCGCCACCACACCGTCCGCGACGAGCTGGTCCAGCCGCCCCCCGAACACCAGCCGCAGGAAGGCCACCGAGTTGAGCACGACCCTCGGCAGGCAACGCACGTCCACCAGGCCCGCCTCCGCGAACTGGCGATGCAGCTGGCGCCCGACGTGCGGGTTCGGGATGCCGGCGGCCACCGCGTCCAGCACCGCGTCAGCAACGTCGGCGTCGGGTCCGGTCAGGAAGATCGTGCCGGTGTCGATCTCGGACACCACGACGACGCCGCCAGGGCGCGTGACGCGGACCAGCTCCCGCACGGCCGGTGCCGGGTCCTCGAGGAACGCGAGCACCCGCTCGGCGCGGGCGCGGTCGAACGTGGCGTCCGGGAAGGGCAGCGCCGCCGCGTCGCCCTCGATGAACTCGGCGGCCAGGCCGAGCTCGCTGGCCCGCCGCCGCGCCTCCTCGACCATGCGGGCGCTGCGGTCGAGCCCGACCACGCTGCCGTTCGGCGTGACCGACCGCGCGATCTCACACGTGTCCGCCCCCGTGCCGGCGCCGACGTCCAGCACGGCCAGCCCGTCGCGCAACCGCAGCTCGCCCATGATCAGCTGCTTGACGCGGGCCTCGTCCGGGATCGTGGTCCGGGCGTCCAGGAAGCGGACGAAGTACTCCGGGTCGTGCTCGTCGACCGTCTCGAACCCGGTCGGGTCGGCCAACGGGCCGCCGGGGCTGGGGCTGGGCATCGGGGTTCCTCTCCGGCGGACGGACTGTTCCGCCCGGTAAGCCGAGCCAACGCCGCCCAGCCCCCACCCGGCATGACGGGAAATACTCATCCCGCCCCTAGGTACGCACTCCGGCCGCCGCGGCATGCCCACCCGCCGCCGCGGCATGCCCACCCGCCGTCGCGGCATGCCCAGCCGTCGCCGCACAGACCGTTCCCTCAGCGCACAGACCGTGCACAGTCTGTGCGGTAGGTACTCGGTCTGTGCGGGCTGAGCCCAGTGGCTTCGGCCACCCGGCTCGGGCGCTCGCGGGTCGGTTAGTTCGGCTCGGTGCCCTCGTCGTGGCGGGACATGCGGGTGGCGACCTGGACACGGTTGGCGGCGCCGAGGGCGGCCATGATGTTGCGCACGTGGTTCTCCGCGGTGCGCTCGGAGATGTGCAGCTCGTGCGCGATCTGG
>DATAYB010000261.1:0-18244 GCA_036272795.1 Pseudonocardia sp. | reverse complement strand
GTCGCCGCGCTGCGCCAGCAGTTCGGTGGGCACGCGGTCCGGCACGGTGGCGCGGAGTCCGCCACCCTGTCCCACCCGAGCTGACCTGCCGGTGGTCGGGTGTACCTGAGCCGGCTGGCGGTTACCGACTTCCGGTCGTGGCCGGCGGCCGAGCTCACCCTGGGATCCGGGGTGAGCGTGCTCGTCGGCCCGAACGGCGTCGGTAAGACCAACCTGATGGAGGCCGTCGGGTACCTGGCCACGTTCGGTTCGCACCGGGTGGCGACCGACGCGCCACTGATCCGTCGGGGCGCCGACCGGGCGGTGGTGCGTTGCCTCGCGGTCAAGGACGGCCGTGAGCTGGCGGTCGAGGTCGAGATCACCCCGGGCAAGGCCAACCGGGCCCGGGTGAACCGGGCGCCGCTCCCGCGCGCCCGGGATGCGCTGGGCATCGTGCGCAGCGTGCTGTTCGCGCCGGAGGACCTGGCCCTGGTCCGGGGTGACCCCGGTGAGCGCCGGCGCTTCCTGGACGACCTGCTGGTCAGCCGGTGGCCCCGGTTCGCCGGCATCCGGTCGGACTACGACCGCGTGGTGCGGCAGCGTTCCGCGCTGCTCAAGACCGCGCGCGCGGCCGGTGACCTGCGCACCCTGGACTCCTGGGACGGCCACCTGGCCCGGCACGGGGCCGCGCTGCTCGCTGGCCGGTTGCGGCTGGCCGGCGAGCTCTCCGCCCCGGTCCGGGACGCCTACGCCGAGGTGGCTGGGCCGTCCTCGGAGTCCGCACCGATCGAGCTGCGCTACCGGTGCAGCGTGCCTGACGTCGTGCCCGGCTCCGCTGATCCTGGCGACGGCTTTGAGGGCGACGCGGCCGGGGTGCCCGTGGACACCGATGCCGGCGCACTGGAGGAGGCGCTGCTGGCCGAGCTAGGCCGGGTGCGTAAGCAGGAGATCGAGCGCGGTGTCTGCCTGGTCGGGCCGCACCGCGACGACCTGGAGCTGCGGCTCGGCGACGGTCCGGCGAAGGGCTACGCCAGCCATGGGGAGTCCTGGTCGCTGGCGCTGTCGTTGCGGCTGGGCTCGTTCGAGCTGCTGCGTGGCGACCCCGGTGACTCGACCGATCCGATCCTGGTGCTGGACGACGTGTTCGCCGAGCTGGACGTCCGGCGGCGGCGCGCGCTCGCCGAGTTGGCGGTGCGTGCCGAGCAGGTGCTGGTGACCGCGGCGGTGGCCGACGACGTACCGGAGAAACTCCGCGGTGCCTGGTTCAACATCGAATCGGGCCAGGTCAGCGGCCCGGCGTAGCCGGGAAGCTCGCGACGGTCGGGTGTGGACAACACTGTGGATACTGTGGATAACTCCGGAACAGCTGGGGACGCCGACGGCGCCCGACCGCCCGCCGCGGCCGGCGGACCGCTCAACCCGCCTTCGTCGCCTGAGGTTGTCCTCAGGCCTGGGGATGGTTCCCGCAAACCGCCGGTCGACGGTGTGATCTCCGACACGCCGAGTGATATAGCACCACGCCCTGGCGCGTCGGGTTCGGACCTCGCCCGGGACGCGCTCCGGGCGGCTCAAGCGGCAGCCGCCGCTCGTGGTCGCCGTCCCGGAGCCGCGACCAGCGGAAAGTGGCGCCGTTCCAGCCGGGGTGCCCGCAGGCGCGGCTGGTCGGGTCCCGGCGCGGACGACCGGGACCCCCAGCCACTGGGGCGCCTCGCCTCCCGGATGGCCGCCAGCCAGGGCTGGAACGAGAAGCTCGTCTCGGCGTCGGTGTTCGGGCGCTGGGCGGAGCTGGTCGGCTCCGAGGTCGCCGAGCACGCCACCCCGGTCAGCCTGCGCGACGGCGAGCTGACCGTGGCCGCCAGCTCCACCGCATGGGCCACGCAGCTGCGCACCCTGCAGCGCCAACTGCTCGGCAAGATCGCCGCTGGTCTCGGTCCCGACGTGGTGCGCAGGATGAAGATCCAGGGGCCGGCTGCGCCGAACTGGCGCAAGGGCCCCCGGCATGCGCCCGGACGCGGCCCACGGGACACGTACGGTTGAGGCGCCCGGGTGGTTGTCCTCGCACGGACCCCCCAACAGGCCGTCGGTGGCGTTTTCAGGGCGCGCTGTGTGGCCGAGGACCTCTTTCGAGGTGCATTTCGGGCGAACACACCCATCCTGGTCGCCGATCGGCGCTCTGTGTGCGTTCTAGGGGTGTCCTAGACGCCCTTCTAGTCGACCCGACCAGTAAGATGTAGGTGGGAGTGTCACGCGGCCCCGATTTCCGTGCGACAGCCCCCTGGCCGCGGCATGGAGCCGCCCGGCTGGTTCGTACCCAGGCAAGGAGATGTACAGGCCCGTGGCTGTCCAGAAGAAGAATGCCTACAGCGCGTCGTCGATCACCGTGCTGGAGGGCCTGGAAGCAGTCCGCAAGCGTCCCGGCATGTACATCGGCTCGACGGGCGAGCGCGGTCTGCACCATCTGGTCTGGGAGGTCGTGGACAACGCCGTCGACGAGGCGATGGCCGGCTACGCCACCAAGGTCGTCGTCACCATGCAGGCCGACGGCGGTGTCTCGGTCGCCGATGACGGCCGCGGTATCCCGGTCGACACGCACCCGGTCGAGAAGGTCCCGGCCGTCGAGGTGGTGATGACCCGGCTGCACGCCGGTGGCAAGTTCGACGACAAGTCCTACGCGGTTTCCGGCGGCCTGCACGGCGTCGGCGTCAGTGTGGTGAACGCGCTCTCGACGCGGCTGGACGTAGAGATCAGGTTGGACGGCTCGGTCTACCGCCAGCAGTACACCCACTCGGTCCCCGGCCCCCTGCGTAAGGGCGAGGCCACCAAGGCCAAGGGCACCACGATCACGTTCTGGGCCGACGACACCATCTTCGAGACCACGACGTACAACATCGAGACGATCTCCCGCCGGCTGCAGGAGATGGCGTTCCTGAACAAGGGGCTGACCATCGTGCTGCGCGACGAGCGCAACGGGCACCCGGCCGAGGAGGAGGAGCCCGACGCCGAGGGCTACGTGGCCAAGGTCAAGGAGCAGACGTTCTGCTACCCGGGCGGCCTCGAGGACTTCGTGGCGCACCTGAACCGGAGCAAGGAGCCGATCCACAAGAAGGTGGTCTCCTTCCAGGCCGCCGGCGACCAGCACCAGCTCGAGGTCGCCATGCAGTGGAACTCCAGCTACAGCGAGTCGGTGTACACGTTCGCCAACACCATCAACACCCACGAGGGCGGCACCCACGAGGAGGGCTTCCGCGCCGCGCTGACCTCCACGGTCAACCGGTACGCGCGGGACAAGAAGCTGCTCAAGGAGAAGGACCCGGCGCTGACCGGCGACGACATCCGCGAGGGCCTCGCCGCGATCGTCTCCGTCAAGGTCAAGGAGCCCCAGTTCGAGGGCCAGACCAAGACCAAGCTGGGCAACACCGAGGTCAAGTCGTTCGTGCAGCGCGTCTGCAACGAGTGGCTGGCCGACTGGCTGGACCGCAACCCGGCCGACGCCAAGACCATCCTGAACAAGGCGGTCTCCTCGGCGCAGGCCCGGATGGCTGCCCGCAAGGCGCGCGAGCTGGTCCGCCGCAAGTCGGCTGGCGACCTGGGCGGCCTGCCCGGCAAGCTGGCGGACTGCCGCTCCACCGACCCGATCCGCTCCGAGGTCTACATCGTGGAGGGCGACTCGGCCGGCGGCTCGGCCAAGTCCGGCCGGGACTCGATGTACCAGGCGATCCTGCCGATCCGAGGCAAGATCATCAACGTCGAGAAGGCCCGTATCGACCGGGTGCTGAAGAACACCGAGGTCCAGGCCATCATCACGGCGCTGGGCACCGGCATCCACGACGAGTTCGATCTGGCCAAGCTGCGGTACCACAAGATCGTGCTGATGGCCGACGCCGACGTCGACGGCCAGCACATCCAGACGCTGCTGCTCACCCTGCTGTTCCGCTTCATGCGCCCGCTGGTCGAGCACGGCCACGTGTTCCTCGCCAAGCCGCCGCTCTACAAGATCAAGTGGGGCGGTCGCGGGTCCGAGCCGGAGTTCGCGTACTCCGACCGGGAGCGCGACGGGCTCATCGAGGCCGGCCGCGCTGCCGGTAAGAAGCTGCCCAAGGAAGAGGGCGTGCAGCGCTACAAGGGCCTCGGCGAGATGAACGCCAAGGAGCTGTGGGAGACCACCATGGACCCGGCGGTCCGGCTGCTGATGCGCGTCACCCTGGACGACGCCGCCACCGCCGACGAGCTGTTCTCGATCCTGATGGGCGAGGACGTGGAGTCGCGCCGTTCGTTCATCACCCGCAACGCGAAGGACGTCCGGTTCCTCGACGTGTGACGGGCCCGCCGGCCCGCGCGCGCACCGCGCCGTCAACTTCAGCCAGCCGTACGAGTAGAAGAAGGACTACGTGACGGACACCATGGACCCCACCGCCCCGCCGCCCGGCGGTGGCGACCGGATCGAACCGGTCGACATCCAGCAGGAGATGCAGCGCTCCTACATCGACTACGCGATGAGCGTGATCGTCGGCCGGGCGTTGCCGCTGGTCGAGGACGGGCTCAAGCCGGTGCACCGCCGGGTGCTGTACTCGATGGGCGAGAACGGCTTCCGGCCGGACCGCAGCTACGTCAAGTGCGCGCGCGTGGTCGGCGAGGTGATGGGTAACTACCACCCGCACGGCGACTCGTCGATCTATGACGCGCTGGTGCGGCTGGCCCAGCCGTGGTCCATGCGGTACCCGCTGATCGACGGACAGGGCAACTTCGGCTCTCCGGGCAACGACCCGGCCGCCGCCATGCGGTACACCGAGTGCCGGCTGTCCCCGCTGGCCATGGCGATGCTGCAGGACATCGACGAGGAAACCGTCGACTTCGCCGACAACTACGACGGCAAGACGCAGGAACCGCTGGTCCTGCCCGCCCGGGTGCCCAACCTGCTGATCAACGGCAGCTCCGGCATCGCGGTCGGTATGGCGACCAACATCCCGCCGCACAACCTGCGGGAGGTCGGCGCCGGCGTCGTCTGGGCACTGGAGAACTACGAGGCCTCCGACGAGGAGCTGCTGGAAGCCCTGATGGCCCGGATCAAGGGCCCGGACTTCCCCACCAGCGGCCTGATCGTCGGGCGCAGCGGCATCGAGCAGGCGTACCGCACCGGTCGCGGCTCGGTGCGGATGCGCGCGGTCGTCGAGGTCGAGGAAGACGTCAAGGGCCGGACCATCCTGGTTGTCACCGAGCTGCCCTATCAGGTCAACCCGGACAACCTGATCGAGTCGATCGCCGCGCTGGTCCGCGACGCCCGGCTGGCCGGCATCGCCGAGATCAACGACGAGTCGTCGGACCGGATCGGCATGCGCATCGTGGTCACGCTCAAGCGTGACGCGGTGGCCAAGGTCGTGCTGAACAACCTCTACAAGCACACGCAGCTGCAGTACAGCTTCGGCGTCAACATGCTCGCCATCGTCGACGGGGTGCCGCGCACCCTGCGGCTGGACCAGGTGGTGCGGCACTACATCCGGCACCAGATCGAGGTCATCGTCCGGCGGACCCGGTACCGGCTGCGCAAGGCCGAGGAACGGGCCCACATCCTGCGTGGTCTGGTCAAGGCACTGGACGCGCTCGACGAGGTCATCGCGCTGATCAGGGCGTCGCAGACGGTCGACATCGCGCGCACCGGCCTGATCGAGCTGCTCGACGTCGACGACATCCAGGCCCAGGCCATCCTGGACATGCAGCTGCGCCGCCTCGCTGCCCTGGAGCGCCAGAAGATCGTCGATGAGCTGGCCGAGCTCGAGGTCATCATCGCCGACCTGCAGGACATCCTGGACCGGCCGGAGCGGCAGCGTCAGATCGTCCGCGACGAGCTGATCGAGATCGTCGAGAAGCACGGCGACGACCGGCGTACCCAGATCATCGCCGACGACGGCGAGGTCACCGACGAGGACCTGATTGCCGTCGAGGACGTGGTCGTCACGATCACGCAGACCGGCTACGCGAAGCGCACCAAGACCGACCTGTACCGGGCGCAGAAGCGCGGCGGCAAGGGCGTGCAGGGCGCGGCGCTCAAGCAGGACGACATCGTGGCGCACTTCTTCGTCTGCTCCACGC
This sequence comes from Pseudonocardia sp., assembly GCA_036272795.1. Lineage (GTDB taxonomy): Bacteria > Actinomycetota > Actinomycetes > Mycobacteriales > Pseudonocardiaceae > Pseudonocardia. Next base: position 12,178 of record DATAYB010000261.1, on the reverse strand, counting down.
ACGACTGGATGCTGTTCTTCACGAACAAGGGCCGGGTGTACCGCCTCAAGGCGTACGAGCTGCCGGAGGCCAACCGGGCCGCCCGCGGCCAGCACGTGGCCAACCTGCTGGCCCTGCAGCCGGACGAGCAGATCGCCCAGGTCATGCAGATCAAGGACTACAGCGCGGCCCCGTATCTGGTGCTCGCCACCAAGAGCGGCCTGGTGAAGAAGTCCAAGCTGGAGGACTTCGACTCGAACCGCACCGGCGGCCTGATCGGCATCAACCTGCGTGACGACGACGAGCTGGTCGGCGCCGTGCTCTGCGGCCCGGACGACGATCTGCTGCTGGTCTCCGCCGAGGGCCAGTCGATCCGGTTCCACGCCGACGACGAGACGCTGCGGCCGATGGGCCGGGCCACCTCGGGTGTGTTCGGCATGCGGTTCAACGGCGAGGACCGGCTGCTGTCCCTCGGCGTGGTGCGGGCGGACACGTTCGTGCTGGTCGCCACGGGCGGCGGCTACGCCAAGCGGACCCCGATCGAGGACTACCCGGTCCAGGGTCGGGGCGGCAAGGGCGTGCTCACCATCCAGTACGACCGGCGCCGGGGCACCCTGGTCGGCGCGCTGATCGTGGACGTCGGTGACGAGATCTTCGCCATCACCTCCAGCGGCGGCGTGATCCGCACGTCGGCCCGCGAGGTCCGCAAGGCCGGCCGCCAGACCAAGGGCGTCCGCCTGATGAACCTCGGCGAGGGTGCCACCCTGCTCGCCATCGCCCGCAACGCCGAGGACCTCTCGGACGGCGACGACAACGGCACCACCGGTCCTACAAACGGGACCGCGAACGGCGGCGCAACCAGCTAGGTGGGGCCGATCGGATTAGTGTCTGGGGGTCCGTGGACGTGTGCACCGAGGAGGCGCGAGGCAGCTCGTGACTAAGCCGACCGACCCCCAGGACTCGACTCGGACAACCCCGGACAGCTCCGACACCGCCGAGCAGGCCGCGCGGGACACCGGGACGAAGCCGGGCGCGGGCAACGGGACGTTACGACCGTCCCCGAGGCCCCGCCCGGTCAGTCCCGACCCGCCGGCCGAGGAGCCGGCTCCGTCCGATCCAGTGGCTGAGTCGGCTGTAGCCGGCCCGGCCGCTGGCGAACCGGCGCCGGGCGAGACACCTGAGGTGTCCGCCGGGTCGGGGAACGGCATCCCCCACGCGTCCGAGGTCTACGACCTGGCGCCGTCCAGGGACGAGCTGTTCGACCAGGAGGCCGGGCGCGCCATGGCCGAGTCATCGGCCGAACCGGAGGACCGGTCCCAGACCGCCTCGGAGCCGGCCTCCGGCGCGATCAACGGTCAGCCCGAGGCCCCCGCCGCCGCCCTGCCGCCGCCGTGGCAGCGGATACCCGACTCGGCCGGAACAGGCCCGGCTTCGCCGGCGAACGCCCCTGGCGAACCCTCTGCGGGCTCCACAGAGCGCGTCTCGCCGTCCCCGAGGCCGAGACCACCGTCCCGGCCCAGAGGCGCCGCCGCGGCCGCGGCGGCCGCCGCGGCCGCCACCGAGGTGGCGCCACCCGAACCGGCCGTACGCCGGCCCAGTGCGGCGCAGCGCACCGACCAGACCGAACTGGGCAGCGCTCGCACCGTCTCGCTCGACCCCGGCCGGTACGGCCCCCGCTCGGGCGAGCAGGACGCGCCGCCGCCCGGACCGGAGCCCGAGGAGCGCGCCGCCCCCGGCCGTTCGTCGGGCGGCTTCCAGATGGGCTGGCCGCGCAACCGCCGGCCACGCCAGGCCAGCCTCCAGCTCAAGCGGCTGGACCCATGGTCGGTGCTGAAGATCGCATTGGTGCTCGCGGTGGTGCTGTACCTGGTCTGGCTGGTCGCCGTCGGGGTGCTCTACGGCGTGCTGGACGGCATCGGCGTGTGGGACCGGCTGAACGGCCAGTACGCCGACCTGGTGACCGAACAGGCCGGTGACCGGCTGATCAGCGCCGGGCGGGTGTTCGGAGCGGCGGCGGTGATCGGGGCGGTGAACAGCCTGCTGTTCGCGGTGGCGCTGTCCGTCGGCGCGTTCGTCTACAACGTCTCGGCCGACCTGGTCGGCGGTGTCGAGGTGACGCTGTCCGAACGGGACTAGGACCAGCCGTCCTGCCTGGGCACATGCCGTGATGGCCGGGGCCGGTTTTGGTTCGCGTGGCGCGCTGAGCTAGGCTCGCCACGCCTCGTTTCGAGGGGCCCATAGCTCAGTTGGTTAGAGCGCGTCGCTGATAACGACGAGGTCGGTGGTTCAAGTCCACCTGGGCCCACTCCGCAGATCTACACAAACTGCAGATCCACTCACACACCGAGGATTAGGGATCACATGAAGAAGCTGCTGGCTATCGCCGCCGTTGTCGGTGCCGCGCTGTTCGTCTTCACCAAGGTCAGGTCGCGCTCAGGTGACGACCTCTGGCAGCAGGCGACCTCGAACAGCTGACGCACCGCCGACCAGCGGCGGGTGAGACCCCGAGTCTCACCCGGAACCGGGGACGTAGCTCAATTGGCAGAGCACTGCCTTTGCAAGGCAGGGGTTAGGGGTTCGATTCCCCTCGTCTCCACCACGTTTGACCAGGCTCTCTAACCGGTAGCCGTCGCGCGGCGCCGCGGTCGAGGAGCGCCAGTTGCGGGAACGTGTCCCGTAAGGTCGCCGGGCTGTCGCCGTTCGCTACGTGCGCGGCCAGGTTCGACATCTGCGGTCCGGACAGCTGGCCGGCCAGCCGTTCCCGCAGACTGTCCAGGATCCCCGTAGCCAGGAGGATCCCCATCACGGAGATATTGATTGCCAGCGTCACCAGCCGCGCGCTCATGTCGATCCCCGGACGCCATGCCCGACCGGCTGCGCGGCACCGAACCTGTGGTGGTGTTGGTGACCGGGGTAGAGGTGAGTCCGAGCCCGATGCCGCTGAGCAGCAGGCCCGGCAGCAGTGTCAGCCAGTTCGCATGCTCGGCGCCGCTGCCGACCTCGCGGCCGCGCGGGTGACCGGACGCTCCGCTCGTCCAGTGACCGGGGCGTCACGCCCGCCACGCACCCACGACAGCACCGCGACCATCCCGGCCGTGCGTGGCGAGCGGGTCTCGTCGAACATCCGGTAGCACAGCAAATATCGCCCGTTCGGAGCTGGCTCAACGCCGTGATACGGTCGATCTCGTAGTACGAGAAAATTCGCACAATGGTTGTCGAGCACCACCGGAACCGAGATCGCCCTTGCTGGAAGGATTCGATGATGCGTGCCGACATCGTGCCAGGTGGTGTCTTCCCCGACTACGAGCTCACCGACCACACCAGGACCCGCCGCAAGCTGAGCGAGCTGCAGGGGATCGACCCGCTGGTCCTGATCCTCTCGCGCGGGCACTTCTGCCCGAAGGACCACCAGCAGCATCTCCAGCTCGCCGCGCACTACCCGGAGTTCAGCGTCGCGTACACGCACATCGTGACGATCGCGACCGACAACCAGTTCGAGCTGAACGAGTTCCGCGCCTCGGTCGGTGCGCAGTGGACGTTCCTGTCCGACGTCGGCCGCAAGGTCCAGCAAGACCTGGGGATCCAGGAGTACACCGACCCCACCCACAACCCGATGGTGCCGCACACGCTCGTGCTGAAGCCGGGCCTGGTGATCCACAGCGTCTACGACGGCTACTGGTACTGGGGCCGCCCTTCGGTGGAGGACCTGCGCCGCGACCTGCGCGACGCCACCCGCGAGATCCGCCCGGACTGGGACCCGACCGTCCCGGAGCTGCGCACCGCCTGGGAGGCGAACGACCACTCCCGGCACTACCCCTACAAGTAGGCGAGCCGCGTCAGGGCTTCTCCGCCGAGGCGGCGGGCTCCTCGGCTTCGAGGATGGCTGTCAGCAGCCCGGGGAAACGCTCCTCCAGCGCGGCGTCCCGCAGCTCGCTGTAGCGCGAGGTCCCCACGTCGAACTGGATGATGACGCCGCTCTCCCGCAGGCTCTTGAAGTGGTACGTCGACGTCGACTTGGAGCAGGAGAGCCCGAACGAGCTGCAGTTCATGGGGCGGTCGGACTGGGCGAGGGCGCGCACGATACCCAGCCGGAGCGGCTCGCCGAGCACACGCAGCACCGCCGCCACCGACACGTCACGCAGGTCGGGGTAGGGCAGCGTCTTCCGGACGGGCGACCGAACGACTGGGGCGGACATATGACGAGTCTACGTCGCACGCGGCCGTGGTACGGTAAATTTCGTAGTACGATAAAATTCGTACAATGCCACCGACGGAGGCAGCCATGGGCGACCCCACCCGGGAGCGCGGCGAGGGCGACGACCTGCTCTTCACCCCCTTCGACATCGGCGGCGTCCGCCTGCGCAACCGTGCGGCGTTGTCCCCCTTGACGCGCATCAGCGCGACCGCCGCAGGCCTGGTCACCGATCGCAATGCGCGCTACTACGCGGGCTTCGCACGCGGTGGGTTCGGGCTGATCATCACCGAGGGGACCTACCCGGACACCGAGTACAGCCAGGGGTACCTGCACCAACCCGGGCTCGCCACGGCGGCGCAGGCCGAAGCGTGGCGGCCGGTGGTCGAGGCGGTGCACGCCGAGGGAAGCGCCATGTTCGCCCAGCTCATGCATGCGGGCGCGCAGTCGCAGGGCAACCGTCACCGGCGGGAGACGGTCGGACCGTCCGCGGTGGCGCCGCGGGGCCCGCAGCTCGCCATGTACCGGGGCAGCGGCCCTTATCCCACCCCCAGGCCCCTGGACGTCGGTGAGATCGCGGCCATCCGCCGGGGCTTCGCGGACGCCGCCCGCAACGCGCTCGCGGCGGGCTTCGACGGGGTTGAGATCCACGGTGCCAACGGCTACCTCGTCGACCAGTTCCTGACCGACTACTTCAACCAGCGACAGGACGCGTACGCCGGCGGCGCCGAGAACCGCGTGCGCTTCGCGGCCGAGGTCGTGGACGCGGTGCGTCAGGCAGTGGGCTCAGAGCTCGCGGTCGGGATCCGGATCTCCCAGGGGAAGGTCAGCGACCGCGAGCACCGCTGGGCCGGCGGTGAACGGGATGCCGAAGCGATCTTTACCGCTCTCGCCGGCGCCGGCGCCGGCTTTGTGCACACCACCGAGTACCGGGCCCTGGAGCCCGCCTTCGCCGCTGGCACCGCGACCCTGGCCGGGCTGGCGAAGAAGTTCAGCGGACTGCCGGTGATCGCCAACGGCGGCCTGGAGGTCCCGAAGGCGGCCCGGTCGGTACTGGAGTCCGGAACCGCCGACGTCGTCGCGATCGGCAAGGGAGCCCTCGCCCAGCGCGACTGGCCACGCCGCGTACGCGAGGGGCTCGACATCGCCAGCGCCCCACACCCGGACATGCTCAGCCCGCTCGCCGACATCAAGGGCTGGGAACTCGACCTCTGACAGAGCTCGCGTTGCACCTACGGGTTACTGCTGGTAGGCCGTGGGTACGGCGTTGAGGATGACGGTCTTCGCCTCCAGGTACGGGTGCAGGCCCTCGGTGCCGCCCTCACGGCCGATGCCCGACTGCGAGAAGCAGAATCTGTGTGCCCGACACGCAAGCTGTGTGCCGGTCGCCCCGAGCGGCCTGGTCTCGGGCGCCGCCCACGCCGACGGCCTGCAGCCGCGTCGGTCGGTTGCCCGTGTCGGTGACCGGAAATGTTCGGATGTTGGCGTTCCGGTCACTCGTGGTGTGGCACGGCGGCGGCGAGCATGGACGGCGTGACCAACTACCTCTCGGTGCCCATCGGTGGCACCTCCCGGCGCGCCGCGGGGCCGCGGTCCGACTCGCGCGCCTGGCTGGGTGCCGGACTCGCGGTCGCCGCCGTCGGTTGGGGCGCGCAGCAGTTCGCGCCGTTGTTGCTGCTCTACCAGGGTGAGCTGGGGCTCTCCACGACCGTCGTGCAGGCCACGTTCGGTGTGTACGTGTTCGGGCTGATCCCGGGGCTGCTGCTCGGTGGACCCGTGTCGGACCGGTACGGGCGACGCCCGGTGCTGGTGCCGACGCTGGTCGCCTCGCTGCTCGGCACCGGGCTGCTGATCCTCGGCGGCGGTGGGGCTGGCTGGCTGGTGGCCGGGCGACTTGTCGCCGGTGCGGCCAGCGGCGCCGCGTTCAGCTCGGGCGCCGCCTGGATCAAAGAGCTGAGCAGCGCCGGCGCGGGGTCTGGCGTGAACCCGGGGCCGCGCCGGCTGACCGTGGCGATGAGTGTCGGTTTCGGCCTCGGTCCACTCGTCGCCGGTGTGCTCGCACAGTGGGCGCAGGCGCCGACCGTGCTGCCCTACCTGCCACACCTGGTGCTGGCCGCCGTGGCGATCCCGCTGGCGATGCGCACCCCGGACACTCGGCCCGCCCGCCCGTCGGCCACCCGGACGCCCGGTGTGCGCCGGCCGTCCGCCGTGCTGAGCCGGCGGTTCTGGACCGTCGTGGTGCCGCTGGCGCCGTGGGTGTTCGGCTCCGCGTCGATCGCGCTGGCGTACCTGCCCGGCCTGGTCAGGGTGCAGCTCGGCGGCCGCACACTGATCTTCAGTGCGGTCGTCACGCTGCTCACCGCCGGCGCCGGCATCCTGGTGCAGCCGCTGGCCCGCCGGCTGGACCGGTCGGCGGGGAACCGGCTGCTGGCCAGCGCGCTGGCACTCGTCGTGGCCGGGCTGCTCGTCGCGGTGGCGGCCTCGGTGTGGCTGAGCCCGGCGCTCGTGGTGCTCGCTGCACTGGTGCTTGGCGCCGGCTACGGCAGCTGCCAGGTGTGCGGCCTGCTGGAGGTGCAGCGGCTCGCTCCGCCGGAACACCTGGCCAGCCTGACCGCGCTCTACCAGGCGGTGTCCTACCTGGGCTTTCTCGTGTCGTTCCTGCTCGCCGCGGCCGGGGGCCTGCTGCCGCCGAGTGAGCTGCTGGTCGCGGTCACGGGGCTCGCGGTGCTGACCCTGGTCTGGACGACGTGGTTCGCCTCGGCCGGCTCGTTCCGCAAAGCCGGCTCGTTCTGGAAGGTTCGGCGGTAGGCGTCCGGCGGCACCCCGACCACGCGGTTGAAGTGCCGGCGCAGCGTGGTCGGGGTGCCCATGCCCGTGCGGGCGGCGACCTGGTCGATGCTCTCGGTGGTGGTCTCCAGCAGCTCCTGCGCCCGGTGGATCCGCTGGGTGAGCAGCCATTGCAGCGGGGCGGCGCCGGTCACCGCGTTGAAGTGCCTGGCCAGGGTGCGCACGCTCATGTTCGCCCTGCGCGCCAGCTCGGCCACGCTGAGCGGCTGGTCGAGGTGGTCGAGCACCCACGGCAGCAGCTCGGCGAGGTCGTGGTTGCCCGGGGCGGCGACCGGGGCGGGGATGAACTGGGCCTGGCCACCCGTCCGGTGCGGGGCCACCACGAGCCGGCGGGCCAGGGCGTTGGCCACCGCGGTGCCGTGGTCGAGCCGCACCAGGTGCAGGCACAGGTCGAACCCGGCCGCCTTGCCAGCTGATGTGTAGATGCCGTCGTCCTCCAGGTACAGCACCTCAGGGTCGACCTTGACCAGCGGGTACCGCTCCGCCAGCAGCGCGGCGTGCAGCCAGTGCGCGGTGGCCCGCCGGCCGTCGAGCAGCCCGGCGGCGGCCAGCACGAACGCCCCGGAGCAGATGGAGACCACCCGCGCGCCGCGTTCGTGGGCCGCCCGTACGGCGTCGACGAGGTCGGCCGGCTGGCGCTCGTGCACGTTGCGGCAGGCCGGCACGATCACCGTGTCCGCGGCGACCAGCTCGTCCAGCCCGTGCGGTGCGTCGGCGCGGAACCAGCCGCCGACCCTCGCCCCGTCCGGACCGCAGACCGTGAAGTCGTACCACGGGTCAGCCAGGTCGGGCCGGTCCACGCCGAAGATCTCGCACGGGGCCGCCACCTCGATCAGCGGAATCCCGTCGGTGACCGCCATCGCCACGGACGTCATGACCGAAATTGTACGGGTAGATGTACTTCGGCCACGACCACGGCGATGGCGGACCGCCGGGATTGTGCTCGGCGAAGCTCAGCCGGTGGCCTCGGCGAAGTCGGTCGACTCGCTCAGCGTGCGCCACTCGGCCAGCTCCCGGGTGACCAGCTCGAGCTTGGCCTCCACGCGGGCCACGGCGTCGGGGCCCAGCTGGATCCGCAGCGGTGGGTGTGCCGAGCCGGCGACATCGAGGATGGCCAGAGCCGCCCTGGCGGGGTCGCCGGGCTGCTGGCCGTCCATCGCGGTGAGCCGGTTGATCACCGTGTGTGCGCTCGACCCGTACACCTCGATGCTGGGCTCGATGATCCGGAGGCTGCCCGGCGTGAGGAAGTCCGTGCGGAACGCGCCGGGCTCCACGACGGTCGCGGTGACTCCGCTCTCCGCGAGCTCCGCGGCCAGCGCTTCGGTGATGCCCTCGACCGCGAACTTCGAGGCGCCGTAGACCCCGCTGCTCGGGATGGCGACGAAGCCGCCGATCGAGCCGATGTTCAGGATCCGGCCGGACCCCTGCGCGCGCAGCACCGGCAGCACCGCCCTGGTCACGGCGAGCAGGCCGAACACGTTCACGTCGAACACCTCGCGGGCGTCGGCATCGGAGATCTCCTCGATGGCGCCCAGCAGGCCGTACCCGCTGTTGTTGACCAGCACGTCGATCCCGCCGAAGGCGTCGGTCGCCTCCTTGACCGCCTCGGCGACCTGCGCGGCGTCGGTGACGTCGAGAGCCACCGCAAGCAGCCGCTCGTCCTCACCCAGCGCGGCGACCACGGCGGCGCGGTCCCGCGCGGTGGCGACCACCCGGTGGCCGGCGGCCAGCGCGGCCGAGGCGATCTCCTTACCGAGTCCCCGCGATGAGCCGGTGATGAACCAAACTGACATCGAACGTCCCTCCCCAACGCCCCTGAACTTGGGGCCCTGGCACCGATGTTCTGCCGGCGGCGGAGGGTCAACCAGGGCGCCGTGCACCCAGGATGTGGGGTTCGGCAGGGCGGTTTCGCGTTGCGCGTTCAGCGGGCCGGTTCAGCGGGCCGGTTCAGCGGGCCGAGGTGGCGATGCGGCCCAGCCACTCGCTCAGCATGGCGCGCTCGGCCGGGCTGAGGTCGGCGCCGGAGGTGGGCAGGGCGGCGTTCAGTGCGATCGCGTGCCGGGCGGCGCCCGCCTCTTCTGTGTTTGCGGGTTGGCCGCTGGGCAAGGTGGTCACGGCGGCCAGGATCGCCTCGCGGACCCGGTCGGACACCGCGCGGTCGCGTTCCGCCGGCGGGGTCCCGATCAGCCCGAGGGTGACGCCACGGCCGGTGTTGTGGATCATGTCGACGGCCTGCTGCTCGGACACCAGGAGGCGGGCCTCGGCGGCCACCCGGCGCACCAGCCCGCGCAGGATCTCGGCCGCCTCGCGGGCCGCGGTGCGCTGCTCGCCGGGGCGGGGGTCGCCGTAGATCAGTGTATAGATGGCGGGATTGGCCAGGCCGAAGTCGGTGTGCACGTCCCAGCCCTCGCGCAGGTCCTCCACCGGGTCGGTGGCGTGCACGCGGTCGACCTTGCCGCGCAGGTAGCTGGCGAACCCGTAGCTGGCCACCGCGTCGAGCAGCCCGTCCATGTCGCCGAACAGCCGGTAGATGGTCGGCGGCTGCACCCCGGCCGCACTGCTCACCGACCGCGTGGTGACGGCGTCGCGGCCGCTCTCGGTGAGCAGCTCGACGGCCGCCCGGACGATCCGGTCCCGGGTGGGCGAGGCCTGCTGGGTCGCGAGCTGCTCGGTCATAACCAATGATAACAAGTTTCCGTTAGCGCCTTGAATTATCATCGAAACCAGATGTACGTTATCAATGGTAACAATGGAAGGTGCAGGTCACCGAGGTACAGGGAGCTGTAATGCCCGAAGTCATTCTGATCACCGGCGCCGGCACCGGCATGGGCCGGTTGACCGCCCGCACGCTCGCCGCCGCCGGTCACACGGTGTACGCGAGCATGCGGGACATCGGTGGGCGCAACGCGGCCAAGGCCGACGAGGTCCGCCGCTACGCCGCCGAGCACGAGGTCGACCTGCGGCCGGTCGAGCTCGACATCCTGTCCCAGTCCTCGGCCGATGCGGCGGTGGGGACCGTTGAGCAGGGCAGCGGACGCCTCGACGTCGTCGTACACAACGCCGCGCACCTGTTCTTCGGCATCACCGAGGCGTTCACTCCGGAGCAGGTCCTGGCCGCGCTGGACACGAACGCCGTCGGCCCGCTGCGGGTCAACCGGGCCGCGCTGCCGGTGCTGCGCCGGCAGGGCGCCGGCCTGCTGCTCTGGGTCGGTAGCGGGACGAGCAGGGTGGTGCCGCCGTTCCTGGCGCCCTACACGGCGGCGAAGGCCGCGATGGACTCGTTCGCCGAGTCGGTCTCGCTGGAGGTCGCCCGGTTCGGCATCGAGACCTCCATCGTGATGCCCGGCCCGTTCACCGAGGGCACCGCGCACTTCCCCAACGCGGCCACTCCCGCCGATACCGACGTCGCGGCGGCCTACGACGCCCGCTACGCCGACCTGCTCGCCGCCAACGAGACCGCCACCGAGGGGTTGTTCGGGCCCGGAGTGGTGCAGGACGTGCAGGCCGTGGCCGACGAGATCACCCGGATCGTCGGGCTGCCCGCCGGCAGTCGGCCCTACCGCAGCACCGTGGACTTCTCCGATTTCGGTGACATCCCGGTCAGCGCCGTGGCGACCGAGATGCGGCGCCGGCTGCTGACCCGGATGGGCATGGCCGACCTGCTCGCACCCAGCCGAGCCGCCGTGTGACGGGTCACGGTCGCCGGCCATGGCGGGAGTCGCGGGCCTGCTCAGGGGAGGGCCGGCCGTCGCGGGGCGGCGGCGGCCGGCCGGGTACTCGGTTGCCGACCTGTTCCGGGTTACGAGGTCAGGCGCTGATGCCCCAGGAGCCGTCGGCCTGCTCGCGCACCGCGACGACGGGGTGCGGCGTGTTCGCCCAGCAGTGCCCGACGCCTGCCCAGATCATCGGCGGGGTGCGGTCGGAGTAGAAGTCGACCATTGCGCCGCGCTCGGTCCACCCGGCGTTGTTCTCGAGGCGCTCGACCCGGCGCAGCTCCGGCTTGTCGCCGTAGCGGACCACCGCGTGCACCCGGACCCCGGGATCGGCATCCTGATCGGGACGCCACCAGGTGCCGTCCTCCGGGGGCCGCGTCGGCAGCCCGCAACGGCACACGTCAACCGCGGTGGTGTTGATCTCCGGTGAGTAGCCCCGAACTAGCTCCACGCCAACTCCCGATGCGCACGTTCGACGGTTCCGGGATGGAGCGTCCAGGTTAAGTGAATAGTCCGGAGGCGACGATGTCTCGCTCCGCCAAACCTCCCGACACGCGTTGTACGCGGCGTACAACATCGACTTCCGACGCTGGTCGGGGTCGGTGTGTCTCTTGACTTGTCGTGGTTAATAGGCCCGTCAAGTGTCTCTTGTCGGGTCTTTTCCCAACGACAAGTCGGACGGAGTGGGACTGCTAGGGAACGGCGTGGCGGGGGCCGCCGAGGTCTTGGCTCGGGCTCGCGGCTGTGGCACGTCACCGACTGTGCTCGTCGACTCGCTGACGGCCGCGGGTGTCGTAAGCGCAGAGCCCCGAGACGGCCGCGGGTGTCGTCAGCGCAGAGCCCCGAGGCTCGCGGTGCCCGCCGCCGCCACTTGTCGTGGTGATTAGGCACGACAGGAACCACTTGACGTGTCTTTTTCCAACGACAAGTCACCACTCCGTCCGACTTGTCGTGACTAATGGGCACGACATGTGGGTGTTGTCGTGTCTTCTTCTGGCGACAAGTGCGGTGGCGTCGGCCGGCGACAAGTGCGGTGGCGTCGGGCGCGACAAGTGCGGGCGTCGGGTGCGGCCGCCCGTCAGCGGATGGTGGGGCGGGCGTTGGAGGCCGGGGCGGTGCGGAAGGACTCGGCGGCCGTGAGGAACTCCGGTGTCTGGATGCAGGACAGCTGCGCGGCCAGTTCGGCGTCGCTCACTGCGGCCTGGGCCGGCATCGCGGCGTGGTCAATGATCCCCTTGACCAGGCCGTTCGCGGTCGGTGAGCAGGTCAGCAGCTCGGCGACCAACGCGTCCGTCGCCCCGACCAGCTCGGCGGCCGGCACCACCCGGTTCGCGATGCCGAGCTCGCCCGCCCGTACGCCGGTGATCATCGCCGACGTCATGATCAGCTCCTTGGCCCTGCCGGCGCCGACGAGCGCGGTCAGCCGGGAGCATGCGCCGACGTCCGG
>DATAYB010000260.1:0-2969 GCA_036272795.1 Pseudonocardia sp. | reverse complement strand
CGGCCGGTGAGCTCGGCGAACCTGCGCAGCCGGTTGAGCACGGTGTTGCGGTGGCAGTACAACCGGGCGGCCACGTCACCGACCGCGCCACTCGCGGCGTACGCGCGCACCGTCTCCAGCAGCCGCTCGCGCTCCCGGGCCGGCGCCTCGGACAGGCCGCCGAGCACCGAGTCGACCAGCTCCGGCGCGGCGTCCGCGAGCCGCCCACCGGCGAGGGGCAGCCACGCGTCCAGCAGCTCGCACGGGCCGGTGGCGCCGGGCAGCACGTCCACGATCTCGCCGGCGAGCCGAGCGCTGCGGCCGACGTTGGCCAACCCGTGGGCGAGCGGGCCGACGCCGCAAGGGACGCCGGCCAGCGCCGCACGCACCGGTGCCCCGGCGCCGCCGTCCCAGCGCGCGATCAGCACGCTGTGCCGCCCGGTGGACTGCACGTGCGCGGTACGCCCGTCGGCGCCGAGCCGGTCGGCCGCCCTGCGCAGGGTGCGCCCGGCGGCGGGGCTGGCGGCGGCCACCAGCAGGTCGTCGTCCACGTCCACACCGAGGGCGAGCGCGACCCTGGCGACGTCGTCAGGGTCCGGGTCCTCGGTACTCAGCAGCGCGGCGACCAGCATCGTCCGCTCGCCTTGGCGGTCCCTGGCCAGCAGCGCCGCCTCCGCCTGGTAGCTGACCTGGATCTGCGCGGTGTACTCCTCGACCACCGCCCAGACGTCCTCGACGCGCGCCACCAGCATCGGCTCGTCGGTCGGCGCGGCGCGCTCCCGCAGTGCCTCCCAGAGCACCCGGAAGTCCAGCCGGACGGCGGTCAGCAGGTCGTTCAGCGGCACTCCCCGGCGCGCCCTGTCCCGGCCGATGGACGGCCCGATTCCGGCCAACCGGGCCGGCACCGGGTGCCCGCCGAGGCGGCGCAGCAGGTAGTCGAACGTCAGGTCGGCGTCGGTCTCGAGCCGCTCGGTCGGCACCACGCCCCGGCCGTACGGCGGGATCGCGCGGACCCGGGCGACGAACGACGCGACCAGCGCGTCCGCGTCGTCGCGCAGCCGTCCGACCAGCGTGGTCCAGCGTTCCGAACCGTCCGCCGCCAGATGACGCGATATGTGCATATGCACAATCTAGGACACGTTTTCCGTGATGGCTCCGTCTTCCAGCAGGGAGCTTGGCAGCGGATGCTGTGCCGATGCCGCACTGGGATCCGCGATGCACCTGACCCCGAGGGAACGGGAGCGGCTGCTGCTGCACAGTGGCGCCGAGCTGGCCAGGCGCCGGCTGGCCCGGGGCGCCCGGCTCGGCGCGCCCGAGGCGATCGCGCTGGTCTGCGACGAGATCTGCGAGCTGGCCTGGGACGGGGTCGCCTACGAGCAGGTCGTGGCGACCGCGCGGACGCTGCTGCACCCCGACCAGCTCGTCGACGGAGTCCCGGCCGCCGTGCCCACGTTGCAGGTCGAGGCACTGTTCCCGTACGGCTCCACGCTCGTGCACGTCGACGCGCCGTTCGGGCCGCCGCCGGTGGACGGGCCGGGGGCGGTGCGCGCGGCCGACGGTGGGATCGAGCTGGCCCCCGGACGCGAGCGCGGCACCGCCGTCCTCCGCAACACCGGGCCGCTGGCGATCTGGGTGTCCTCGCACGTCCCGCTGGACAGGCTGAACCCGGCGCTCGAGGTCGAGTTGAACGCGCCGGACCGCTACCGGCTGGACCTACCGGCCGGCACCGCGGTGCGGGTGGAGGCGGCCGAGGCGCGCGAGGTCGCCGTGGTCCGGATCGGCGGCGACCGGTGACCCCGGGCGCGCGCACACCCGCGACCGCACACACCGTCGTAGCGCCGCACATAGGTCAGGACATGTGCGCGGCGGCATCACGCTGTGTGCCGTGCCCGGGGCCGCCGCGCGGGAGCGCCGTGCGGCGCCGGAGGGAGATCGCATGACCACGATGAACCGCACCGAGTACGCCCGGCTCTACGGCCCGACCACCGGCGACCGGGTCCGGCTGGCCGACACCGACCTGTGGGTCGAGGTCGAGGCCGACGACACCGAGCCCGGCGAGGAGCTGCTCGGCGGCTGCGGCAAGACGGCCCGGCACGGCGCGCTGGTGTCGGCGAGCGCGGGCCGCGACTCCAAGCTGGACATGATCGTGCTCGGCGTGCTGCTGCTCGACCCGCTGCTCGGCGTGCGCAAGACGAACATCGGGATCAAGGAGGGGCGGGTCGTCGGCGTCGGCAGGGCCGGCAACCCTGACGTGCAGCGCGGCATCGAGCTGGAGGTCGACGCCCACACCGCGATGATCACCGGCGAGGGGCTGATCGCCACCCCGGGCATCGTGGACTCGCACGTGCACCTGTCGAACGCCGAGCTGGCGCCCGCCGCGCTGTCCGCCGGGGTGACCACCGTGGTCGGCATGGGCATAGGCGGGGTGTGGGACGTCGGCGCCAACCCCCGCTACAACCTGCACACCCTGATCGAGTCGTGGGCGCACACCCCGGTCAACGCGGCGTTCCTGGCCAGGGGCTCGTCCACGTCGAGCGAGCTGCTGGAGCAGTCGGTCCTGGCCGGCTGCGGCGGGTTCAAGATCCACGAGGACTGGGGCGCCACGCCGCCCGTGATCGACACCTGCCTGGCCGTCGCGGAGCACGCCGACCTGCCCGTTGCCCTGCACACCGACACGCTCAACGAGTCCGGCTACCTGGCGGACACCCTCGACGCGGTCGGCGGCCGGACCGTGCACGCCTACCACGTGGAGGGCGGCGGCGGGCACCCCGACCTGCTCGGCATCGTGAGCCGGCCCAACGTGCTGACCAGCTCCACCACGCCGACCCTGCCGCTCACCCCGGCCACCGTCGCCGAGCTCGGCCCGATGACGCTGACCGTGCACCGGGGCCACGCGCACCTGCCCAGCGACGCCGGCATCGCGGCCAGCCGGATCCGCGAGCACGCCATCTCCGCGGAGAACCGGCTGCACGACCTCGGCGCGATCAGCA
>DATAYB010000259.1:0-6825 GCA_036272795.1 Pseudonocardia sp. | reverse complement strand
GTGTACCTCACCTACCCGATCGCTCCGGGCCTGATGGAGGCCACCGCCACGCTGCTGCAGGCGGCCGAGGAGAACCAGGTCGGCGCCATCGTGAACATGTCGCAGATCTCGGCCCGGCGCGACGCCGGGAGCAAGGCCGCCGGCCAGCACTGGGTCGCCGAAAGGATGCTCGACCACTTCAGCGGAACCGTGACCCACATCCGGCCCACGTTCTTCGCCGAATGGCTGATCCACTTCCGGGACAGGGAGACCGGTGACCTGCCGCTGCCCTTCGCCGACGGCCGGCACGCCCCGATCGCCGCCGAGGACCAGGGACGCCTGATCGCCGCTGTCCTGGAGGACCCCGCCCCGCACGCCGGCAAGATCTATCCGCTGTGCGGGCCCGTGGAGCTCGACCACCACCAGATCGCCGAGGCGATGAGCAAGACCCTGGGGAGGCCCATCACCTACGTGCCGATCGAGATCGACCAGTTCCGGGCGGCTCTCGAGCGGCAGGGCCAGTCTCCGCACCTCGTCCAGCACCTCATCAACGTCGCGGTCGACTACCGGAACGGAGTCTTCGCCGGGACCGACGACGTCATCGAGCGCGTCACCGGCACCGCCCCGCTCACGGTGGAAGCCTTCGTCGAGCGGAACAGGCAGGCCTTCGACGGCTTTCCCGGCTGGTACGACCGGTAGGGCCACGACCGTCGTGACACAGGTGACGCGGACACCAGGATCCGCTCCGCCTGGTACACGCCGCTGGGGGCCTGGAATCTGGAAGGCGGTGAGACACCGATTTCCAATGGAAAGGTCACGTGAGCAGCGACATGGCAGACCGACACTCCCCGACCGCGGGCACGGCGGCCGGTATCCCGCTCCGCGAGCTACTGGAGAAGTTCTACAAGGGGTTCAGCGGTGACACCGCACTGATCGACCAGACCGTCACCCCGGATTGGGAGGACCTTCCCCCGCACCCGGGCCAGGAGCCGGGGCCCGACGGCATCAAGCCGCTCATCGAGAACATCGGCGGGTCCTTCGCGAACTTCTCCATCGCCATCCACGACGTCGTCGACGGCCGGGCGACAGACGGCAACGGTCTTGTCGGTGTCCGTGGCGCCATGCTCGGAACGCACATCGGGGAGATGTTCGGAGTGCCCGCGACCGGACGCGAGTACTCGATCACGATCCACGAGTTCCACGAGATCCGGGACGGGCGGATCGCGCGCACGTGGCACCTCGAGGACTGGTTCGGCTGGCGGGCCGAGGCCACGGGCTCGCCGAGCACGGAAGGGGAGTAGTGACAGGCAGGCTGGTGGTCGGACCGCCTGGCTCGCCCGGGGTATCCGTCCCACACTGGTGGGGTGGACCTCCGGGAGCTGGGTGCCTATCTCAAGTCGAGGCGTGAGCGGATCGCCCCGGCCGAGGTCGGGCTCACCGCCGGTGCCCGCCGGCGTGTGCCCGGCCTCAGGCGCGACGAGGTCGCCACCCTCGCGGACGCCTCCGTGGACTACTACGCGCAGCTCGAGCAGGGGCGCGGCGTGCAACCGTCGGAACAGATGTTGGCGGCCCTCGCACGGGCCCTGCGGTTGGACGAGGACGAGCGCAACCACCTCTACCACCTGGCGGGACGGCCGCTGCCACCCGCGTCGGGCCGTGGCGCCCACGTCCATCCGGCCATGCTGGACCTGCTGGACCGGCTGCCGGACACCCCCGCGCAGATCATGACCGACCTGAGCGTGATCCTGGTGCAGAACCGCCTGGCGAGAGCGCTGCTCGGTACCCCCGAACCGGCGCGCGGGATCAGGGCGAGCTTTCTTTACCAGTGGTTCACCGACCCGGCGACACGCGAGCGGTTCCACCCCGACGAACACGGCCACCAGTCGCGGGTACTCGTCGCGGACCTGCGTGCGGTGCTGGGCAGGGGTGCCGGCAGTCCCATGGCCACCGAGCTCCTCGCGGCCCTGCAAGCGGGCAGCGGAGAGTTCCGCGACCTGTGGCTGCGCCAGGAGGTCGCGGTGCGCAGGATCGGTCGGAAGCGCCTGGTGCACCCGGTCCTCGGTGTGCTCGAGCTCAACTGCCTCAACCTGCTCAGCGAGGACCGCACCCAGCGCCTGCTGTGGTTCACCGCGCCACCGGGCAGCGACGCGCTCGAGATGCTCGCCGTGGTCGGCTCGCAGGACCTCGACGTCGCGCCACTGTCCGGAGAGACCGCTCCCAAGTAGGCCACGCTCTGCTCGCGGCCACCCCGCCATGCCTCGGTCGCGGGCCGGCGCCCGCCGTGGGAGATCGATGTTCCTGAGAGCGTTCTCATTTGACCATTGCGCTGCCCGCGCTCCAGGGTGTGCCGGGGGATTCCGAACGGCTCTGCCTGCTGGTGCGCCCTGGACGACTACCCAACCGGATCGTGCGGACGGCATGGACCGAACACGGGAGCGGGGGCCAGCTGGTGGGGGGCGACGTCGGGGTCCGGTACACGCCTGAGCCACCAGAGGGAACCCACCCCGGCCCGGGGGTGTTCTGCCGCGTGCTGGGGCCGGTCACCGTCGAGATCGAGGGGCGTCCGGCCGCGCTGGGCGGGCCGCAACCTCGCCGGCTGATCGGTGCGCTGCTGTCGAGCGACGGCGCGCCGGTGCCGGTCGCCGTACTGCTGGATCTGCTGTGGGGAGCTGACCATCCGGCCGACGCGGCGGGCGCTCTGCAGGTGCTGATCTCGCGGTTGCGCTCGGCGGTCGGCTCACGGGGGCGGGAGCTGATCACCCGGGCCGGCGCGGGCTACCAGTTCGCCGTCCCGCTCGACGCCACCGACCACGGTCGGCTCGCCGCACTGGTCGAGGAGGGAGGTCGGCAGCTCGAGCACGGCGACGCGGCGAAGGCCGCCGACGCCTACGAGTCGGCGCTGCTGCTGTGGCGCGGCGAGCCCTGGCAGGAACTGGGCGACGAGCTGATCGTCGCCGGGCTCAGGGCCCGGTTGGTGGAGCTGCGGGAGGTGGCGCTGGAGGAGCTGCAGGCGGCGCGGCTGGAGCTGCGCGAGTCGGCGGCGGCGGTGGCGGCGTTGAGCGAGGCGGTGGTCTACGCGCCCTACCGGGAGCGTCGCTGGGAGCTCCTCGCCCTGGGGCTGTACCGCAGTGGGCGGCAGGCGCAGGCGTTGGCCGAGCTGCAGCGGTTCCGCAAGATCATGGTCGACGAGCTGGGTGTGGAACCCAGCGCGGCGCTGCGTGCGCTCGAGCAGCGGATGCTCGTCCAGGACCCGTCGCTGCTCGCCGCGGGCATGTCGACACCTCGGGTGGCGTCCTTGCCGGAGCCCGCCCGGAGCGGGCACCACCGCGACAGACCACCCGAGGCCATCAGCCGGCCGCTGTCCAGCTTCGTGGGTCGCACCGAGCAGCTCGACCTGCTGGAGCGCCTGTTGCGTGAGCAACGGCTCGTCAGCGTGGTCGGCCCCGCCGGGGTGGGCAAGACGCGGCTGGCACTCGAGCACGCCGCCCGCGCCGCGTCCCCCGCCTCCGCCACGTCCGCCACGCCCGCGTCCGCCGCGCCCGCCGCCGCCGGTGAGGTGTGGCTCGCCCGGCTTGCCGATGTGCGGGACGGGCAGTCCGTCGCCGCGACGTTGGCGGACTCGATCGGGCTGGTCCAGCTGGCCGGCGACCCGGTCGCGGTGATGTGCCGGGCGCTGGCCGGCCGGCCCGGGCTGCTGGTCCTGGACAACTGCGAGCACCTGCTGGACGCGGTCGGCGAGCTGGTGCTGGCGCTGCTGCGCCGTTGCCCCGAGCTGCGGGTGCTGGCCACCAGCCGGGCGCCGCTGCGGGTCGACGGCGAGTACGTCGTGCCGCTGGCGCCGCTGCCGACCTACCGGGAGGACGGCCGGGACGGCGCCGCGGTGGAGCTGCTGTCCCAACGGGTCCACCAGCATCGGGCCGACTGGCAGCCCTCCGCCGGTGAGCTCGCTGCCGCGCGGCACATCTGCACGCTGCTCGACGGGCTGCCACTCGCCCTCGAGCTGGCGGCCGCCCGGGAGCGGGCCTTCGGACTCGACAACATCGCCACCCACCTGCGCTCCCGCCTGGACGTGCTCGGCACCGTCCCCCGGGGCACCGTGAACCCGCACGCCAGCCTGCAGGCGGCGATCGCCTGGAGCATCGACCAACTCGACGTGGGGGAGCGTGCCCTAGTCCTGGGACTGTGGCCGTTCGAGGGCGGTTTCACCTGGCAGGCCGCCCAGGCCGTGCACCCGGCACCCGATCCCGCCCGCCCGGTGCTCCCGGCGCTCGCCATGCTGCTGGACCGCTCGGTCATCAGCACCGACTCCGGTCCGGACGCCGTCCGCCACCGCATGCTGGAAACCATCCGCAAACACTGCCGGGAGCTCGACCCCGATCCGGCCCGTACCGAGGAGGCGCACGCCCGCTGGGTCCGGGCGCTGGTCGACGAGCAGACCGCGCTGCTGGAGGGGTCCGACGGCCCAACCGCGCTGGCCACGCTGCGCGTCGAGCTACCGAACATCCAGGCGGCGATCAACCACGACCTCGAACACGCCCCGAGCGCGGCGCTCACCATGGCGAGCCGTCTCGAGCTCGCGTGGGTACTGCTGGGCAAGGTCGCCGACGGGGTCCGCCTGACCACCGCCGCGCTCGCGGCCTGTCCGACCGCGCGCCCAGCCGAGCGGGCCGCCGGGCTGCTGGCCCTCTCGTTCGCCCGCACCCACAGCGGCGCGGCCGGCGAGGCGATCCGGCTGGCCGATGCGGCGCTGGAACTGCTCGGCGAACCGGACGACCCGGTCACGGCCGGCCTGTACATCAGGGCGCTGCATTTCCGGGGCGCCGCGGCGATGGAGGTTGGTGACGCCGTCCGGGCGCGGGACGCGCTCACCCGCGTCGACCGGGCTCTCGAGGGGACGACCGGCCCGCCGTGGATGGCCGCCCTCATCGGCGTCGGCGAGGGCATGGTCAGGATCATGGAGGGCCGGTGTGGCGACGCTACCGCCGTCCTCGGCCAGGCCCGCCGAGATGCCCACGACTGCGGCTCGCTGTGGACGGAGGGACTGGCGAACTGGCTGCTGGCGCTGAGCCTGCTCCGTGCCGGCGCCGGCAGATCGTCGGCGCTGGCCTCGCTCGCCCTGCTCAACCAGGCCCTCGAGGTGTTCCAGCGACAGGGCAACGTGTGTGACCTGCTCGCGGTGCTTCGCCACAGCTGCTACCCGCTCGCCGTGCTCGGCCGGCCCGGTGTCGCGGCCACGCTGCTGCGCGGCGTCACCAGGTATGCCGCCCGAACCGGCACCGACGCGCGCCGCTACGCCCACCTTGCCGGGCCCACAGCGGAGGCGGAGATCGCCACGCTGCTCGCCGCTCCCGAGGAGGCCAGCGCGTCCGGGGTGGCCAGCGTCGCACAGGCCTCGGACCCCGTGGCACTGTTGCGCCTGTTCACCGACGCGGTGGCCCAACTCCAGCCGAGCTGACCGTAGCCCCGCCCCGGCCGACCTATGACGCGACCAGCGCCTCCCTTCGGCGCGCCTGTGTCGTCGGCCACTGCATCACGATCACCGCGCTCAACACGAGTGCGCCGCCGACCAGCTGGGCTGGTGCGAGTGACTCCCCGAACGCGGCGGCGGCCATGGCGACCGTGATCACCGGCTCCACGGTCGACAGGATCGACGCGGCCGAGGGGCCCACCCGGGCCATGCCGGCGAAGAAACACAGGATCGCCCCGACCGTGCTGACCGCCGCGATCGCGCCGACCGCCGCCCAACCGCCGGCGCCGAAGCTCAGGTCCGGCCCACCGCGCACGGCCGAGGCCAGCGCCAACGTGCACGTCGCCCCTACGCAGACCAGCGCCGCCAGCGCCACCGGCGGTACGTCCGCGCCGACCCGCGCCCCGGTCAGGATGTAGGCCGTGTACGCGAGCGCCGAGCCGAAGCCCAACATCGCGCCGAGCGTGTCGAGGCTCCCCGACGCGGCTCCGGCCAGGACCAGCGCCGTGCCACCCAGTGCGATGACCAGCGCGCCCACCCGCCGTCCGGTCGCGCGCTCGCGGCCCAGTGCGACCGCGCCCACGAACACCAGCGCCGGATACACGTAGAGGACCAGCGCCAACATCGAGGCGTCCATCCGCTGCAGCGCGGCGAAGTACAGGCCGGACTGCGTTGCATAGCCGACCGCGCCCATCCCGAGCCCGGCCAGCACTGAACGGCGCGTGAGCCCACGGAGTGAGCCGCTCGCCCCGGCAACCGCGAGCAGCAGTACCGCCGCAAGAGCAAAGCGCAGGAGCAGCAGGTCGCCGACCTTCACGCCCGCGCTGTAGGCGAGCTTGCCGAAGATGGCCATCGCCCCGAAACCGGCGGCCGAGAGGAAGCAGAGCAACGGTCCCATGCCAACCATGCTGGCGATCGGGACCGTTCACGTCTATTTCCGGTCCGAGCACACGACCATGTAGCATCACTGAACAATGTTGGACCTTCGCCGCCTCCGGCTGCTGCGCGAGCTCGACGCCCGTGGCACCGTGCACGGCGTGGCGCGGGCGCTCGACTACACACCCAGCGCGGTCTCCCAGCAGCTCGCCGTGCTCGAGCGGGAGGTCGGGGTGAAGCTGCTCGAGCGCACCGGTCGGAATGTGCGGCTCACCGACGCCGGCCGGGTGCTGGTCCGCCACGCCGCCACGCTGCTCGGCGGGATGGAGGCCGCCGAGGCCGAGCTCGCGAGCGTCGCCGCCGGGCGCGTCGCCGGCGTGGTCCGGGTGTCCGCGTTCCAGTCGGCGTTCCTGCGGATCGTCGCTCCCGTCATCGCGGAGCTGGCGCTGAGCCATCCGGGCATCCGGGTCGAGGCGACCGAGGTGGAGGTCGAGGAGGCGGTG
>DATAYB010000258.1:0-8656 GCA_036272795.1 Pseudonocardia sp. | reverse complement strand
CCTCGGCGCCGCCGGCACCGCCGCCGTGGTCGACCGGCTGGTCACCATGGGCCGCGTGGCCAGCCTGTACGTGAACGGCTACAACACACCGGCGCGCGCCGCCTACGCCCGCGTCGGCTTCAGCCAGATCGCCAGCTTCGCCACCGTGCTCTTCTGAGCGCCGCGCCGGCCGGCCTGTTGTCACCGAGCTGCACGGGAGGCAGGTTTTTGCGTGCCAGAACCTGCCGCCTGTGGAGTTCGGTAACAGGGTGCGGGTGCGGCTCCGGGGCGCGGCCGGCCGCGTGGGGGGCGCGCTCTAAGCTGGCGGCGTGATCGCTCCTCGCCCGGCCGGGCCGCCCCGGCTGTGGGGCCGCGGTCCCGACTCGCCCGGTTCCGATTCGCCCGGTTCCGACACACCCGGTCTCGACTCGCCCGGCGTGACCCGGCTGCTCGGCGCGTTGGGTGCGGTGGCCGCGCTGGTCTTCGCCGGTTGGCTGGTCCGCGATGCCCACGCCACGATGCCGCTGTTCGACCTCGGCGCGTACCGGGTCGCCGGCGAGCGCGTCCTGACCGGCGGCTCGCTGTACGGCAGCCCGCTCGTCGGCACGACCCGCGGTGTGTTCGAGTTCGTGTACACCCCGTTCGCGGCCCTGCTGTTCACCCCGCTCGCGGTACTGCCGGGCTGGGCGCTGCTGCCGGTCGCGCTCGTCGTCGGCGTCGGGCTGCTGGCCGGTGTGGTGTGGCTGAGCCTGGTCGGCCTCGGGCACCCGCCCAGCCGGCGGTCGGTGGTGCTCTGCCTCGGGCTGTCCGGGCTGCTGCTGTGGTGCGAGCCGGTCTGGGAGACGGTCACGTTCGGCCAGGTCAACCTGGTGCTCGCGGTGCTGGTGCTGGGCGACCTGGGGCGGCCGAGGGCGGCGTGGGGGCGGGGCGCGCTGATCGGCGTGGCGGCGGGGATCAAGCTCACGCCCGCGTTCTTCGTGGTGTACCTGCTGGTCACGCGGCAGTTCCGGGCGGCGGGGGTGGCCGTCGGCGCGTTCCTCGCGACGGTGCTGGTCGGCGCGGTGACCCTGCCCGGCGACTCCCGGGTGTTCTGGGCGGGCGCGTTCGCCGACCCCGCCCGGGTCGGGGTGCCCGACCACCCCGGCAACCAGTCGCTGCGCGGCGCGGTCGCCCGGACGCTCGGCATGGGCTCGGCGGCGCAGCTGCTCTGGCTCGTGGCGGCCGCGGTGCTCGCCTGCGCCGGGCTGTGGCTCGCCGCCCGGTCCGACGCCGCCGGCCGTGAGCTCACCGCGGCGGCGCTGTGCGGTCTGACGGGCGTGGCGGTCTCGCCGTTCAGCTGGGTGCACCACTGGGTCTGGTTCGTGCCGCTGCTGGTCGTGCTGCTGGACCGGGCGCTGCCTCGACGTGGGCGGGCGGCGTGGGCGGCATGGCTGGCCTTCGCTGGTGTCGCGGTGGTCGGCTGCCACTGGTTCTTCGCGTGGTTCGCCGGGTTTGTGCCCGGGTTCGGCGGTCCGGTCGGCGCGGTGGTGCGGATCGGGTACCAGAACGCCTACGTCTGGCTGACCGTCGTGCTGCTCGCGGTCGCAGCCTGGCTGCCCGGCCGGTGGCGCCGCGCCCCGGACGCCGCACCGGAGCCCGCCCGCGCGCCAGCCCGCCTCTAGGCTGGCGGGGTGGCCGATACCCGCTCCCTGACCCGCACCGCCGCGCTGGCGGCCCTTGTGGACCTCGTCGCGGTGCTCGCCTTCGCTACGGTCGGGCGGCGCTCGCACGCCGAGGGGCTGACCGCGCTCGGCGTGCTGGACACCGCCGCGCCGTTCGTGCTCGGCCTGCTCGCCGGGTGGCTGGCGGGCCGGGTGTGGCGCGCGCCGACCGGGCTGCGGCCCGGGCTGGCCGCCTGGGCGGGCACCGTGATCATCGGGCTGGCCGTGCGCGCTGCGTTCACCCATCGGCTGCCGCCGTCGTTCGTGCTGGTGGCGACGCTGAGCCTGGCCGTTTTCCTGCTCGGATGGCGCGGTGTCGCCCTGCTTGTCACACACCTGACACGCAGCCGGCGGCGCAGCGCTTAAAGTGTCAGCATGCCCGTGCGCGAAGCCCTGACCCCGGGGCGCATCTCACCGATGCGCCAGGTACCGGCGGAGATCATCCGCCCGGAGTATGTCGGCAAGTCGGCCCCGACGCCGAGTACCGACGCCTGGGTGCAGACGCCCGAGGTGATCGAGGCCATGCGCGTCGCCTCGAAGATCGCCGCCAGGGCGCTCGCCGCCGGCGGGGCCGCTGTCGCCCCGGGCGTCACCACCGACGAGGTCGACCGGGTGGTGCACGAGTACCTGATCGAGCACGCCGCCTACCCGTCCACGCTGGGCTACCGGGGCTTCCCGAAGAGCTGCTGCACCAGCCTGAACGAGGTCATCTGCCACGGCATCCCGGACTCCACGGTGATCGTGGACGGCGACATCGTCAACATCGACGTGACCGCGTACATCGGCGGCGTGCACGGCGACACCAATGGCACCTTCCTGGCCGGCGACGTGTCCGAGGAGGACCGGCTGCTGGTGGAGCGCACCCACGAGGCGATGATGCGCTCGATCAAGGCGGTCCGGCCGGGGCGCCCGCTGAACGTGGTCGGGCGGGTCATCGAGTCCTACGCCAAGCGGTTCGGCTACGGCGTGGTGCGGGACTTCACCGGCCACGGCATCGGGCGCAGCTTCCACTCCGGGCTGGTCGTGCTGCACTACGACGCCCCCGAGGTGGACACCATGCTGGAGACCGGCATGACGTTCACCATCGAGCCGATGATCAACCTGGGCACCATCGACTACGACATCTGGTCGGACGGCTGGACCGTGGTCACCAAGGACCGCAAGCGCACCGCCCAGTTCGAGCACACCATTCTCGTCACCGACAGCGGCGCGGAGATCCTCACCCTGCCGTGAGCGTCTCCCAGTGAGCTCGGGAGCGTTGCTGGTGGCCGGCACGACGTCGGACGCCGGCAAGAGTGTGCTGGTCACCGGGCTGTGCCGGTGGCTGGCGCGGCGCGGGGTGAAGGTGGCGCCTTTCAAGGCCCAGAACATGTCGAACAACTCGGTGGTCACCCCGGACGGCGGGGAGATCGGCCGGGCGCAGGCGATGCAGGCGGCGGCGTGCGGGCTGGAACCGTCGGTGCGGTTCAACCCGGTGCTGCTCAAGCCGGGCAGCGACCGGTCCTCGCAGGTCGTCGTGCTGGGCCGGGTGGACGGCACGGTGAGCGCGCTGTCCTACCGGGAGCGCAAGCCGGTGCTGCTGGGCGTGGTCACCGAGACCCTGGCGGGGCTGCGCGCCGACTACGACGTCGTGGTCTGCGAGGGGGCCGGGTCGCCGGCGGAGATCAACCTGCGCGGCACCGACATCGCCAACATGGGGCTGGCCCGCGCAGCGGAGCTGCCCGTGCTGGTGGTCGGCGACATCGACCGGGGCGGCGTGCTGGCCCACCTGTTCGGCACGCTCGCGGTGCTCTCCGCCGAGGACCAGGCACTGGTCTCCGGGTTCGTGATCAACAAGTTCCGGGGTGACCCGGCGCTGCTGGCCCCCGGGCTGGAGCAGCTGCGCACGCTGACCGGGCGGCGCGTGTACGGGGTGCTGCCGTTCGACGACCGGCTCTGGCTGGACGCCGAGGACTCGCTGTCCTACGTCGCCGACGGAGTGGTCGGCCGGCCCGCGCCGCCGGTGGGGGAGCGCTGGCTGCGGGTGGCGGTACCTCGGCTGCCCCGTATCTCCAACGCCACCGACGTGGAGGCGCTGGCCTGCGAACCCGGGGTGGCCGTGCGGTACGTCACCGAGCCCTCCCGGCTGGCCGACGCGGACCTCGTCGTGCTGCCCGGCTCCAAGTCCACCGTGAGCGACCTGGACTGGCTGCGCGCCACCGGCCTCGCCGACGCCGTACTCGCGCACGCCGCCGCCGGTCGCCCGGTGCTCGGCGTCTGCGGTGGTTACCAGATGCTCGCGCGGCGGTTGGTGGACGAGGTGGAGTCGGGGCGGGGGGCGGTGGCCGGCCTCGGGCTGCTCGACATGGAGATCGAGTTCGACGTGGCAAAGCACCTGGGCCGGCCGGTCGGGCAGGCGCTCGGGCAGCCTGTGCACGGCTACGAGATCCACCACGGTCGGGTGGTCCGGTCGGTGGAGTCTCCGCTGGTCACCGGGATGGACGGGTTGGAGGAGGGGGCCGACGCCGGTGGCGTGCTCGGCACCCACTGGCACGGCCTGCTCGAGAACGACGGCTTCCGGCGTGCGCTGCTGGCCCGCGTCGCCGAGATGGTGCCGGCGGGGTTCGTCGGGGCGCCCGCGGTGTGCTTCGCCGATGTCCGCGCCGCGCAGCTGGACCTACTCGGTGACCTGGTCGAACAGCACCTGGACACCGACGCGATCTGGCGTCTGGTCACCGACGGCGCCCCGCCCGGCCTACCGTTCGTACCTCCCGGCGCGCCGCGCTAGCCGCTGGTTGGTCGCCGCTCGTCCGGTCCGCTCGCGTTGGCCGCCGCCCGCCTCGCTCGGTGGTGGTGGTGGTGGTGGCAGCCGATCATGGTGGCGGCGCATCCGACCTGGCTCTGGCGCCGGGGGACGTAGCCGCCCCCACCCCTCCTTCCGACTTGTCGTGGTAATTGGGAACGACAAGACCCAGTTGCCGCGACCAATAGCCAGGACAGGTCGGACGGACGTGAGCGGTGGCTTCGCCTGACTGCCGGCGTTCCCCTATCCGCCACTTCGCATACCGTTCGTGCACTTCGTACCCCGTGCTGTCACTTCGCATACTCCGCAGACTGCGCGAAGTGGAGGCACGCTGTGCGAGGTGGAGGTACGCCGTGCGAGGTGGAGGTACGCCGTGCGAAGTGGAGGTACGCCGTGCGAGGTGGAGGCACGCCGTGCGAAGTGGGCAGGTAAGCGCGCCGGGCGGCGAGGTGAGGCCCTGGCACCCGCGCCCGCAACGGCCCCACCGTCCGACTTGTCGTGGCAAATAGGCACGACAAGACCCACTTGTCACGACCAATAGCCACGACAAGTCGGACGGACGTGCGCGGCCGCTCCGCTGCCGGCCGGCGGGGGACGACGGCACGCGCTACGCCCACCGGGCGCTAGTCCAGCGGCAGGCTGAGCAGGGCGTTCTCGATCAGCTCGGGCAGGGCGGGGTGGATCCAGTACTGGCCCTCCGCCATCTTCCGCGCCGGCAGGCCGAACGACATGGCCTGGATCAGCGGCTGGATCACGGTGGACGCCTCCGCGCCGAGCACGTGTGCGCCGAGCAGGAGCCCGGTGGCCGGGTCGGCGAGCAGCTTGCAGAACCCGGTGCGGTCCTCCATCGCCCAGCCGTACGCCACCGAGCTGTAGTCCTGGATGGCCCGTACGTAGCGGATGCCGCGCTCCCGGCACTCCTCCTCGGTCAGCCCCACCGAGGCCAGTGACGGGGACGTGAACACGGCGGCCGGCACGAAGCGGTGGTCGGTGCGGCGCAGCGCGTCCGGGTGCAGCAGGTTGTGTGCGACGACCTTGGCCTCGTGGTTGGCGACGTGCTTGAGCAGGTACGGCGAGCTCAGGTCACCGAGCGCGTAGATGCCCTCGACGGACGTGCGCTGGTACTCGTCGACGGCCACCCGGCCGTCCGGCTCCACCGCCACGCCGGTCGCCGCCAGGCCGAGCCGGTCGCTGTTCGGCATCCGGCCGGCGGCCACCAGCAGCTCGTCGGTCTCGATGCTGGTGCCGTCGGACAGCGCCAGCCGGACCCCGGTCGCGGTGCGCTCCAGGCCGGCCGGCTCCACGTTGGTCCGGACGTCCCAGCGCGCCACGGCCAGCTCGGTGAACCGCTCGGACAGCGTCTCGTCCAGGTGCCGCAGCAGCGCGGGCCCGCGCGTCACGATGGTCACGTCGACGCCGAGCGCGGAGAACACATGCGCGAACTCGGCGCTGATGTAGCCACCGCCCACGATCACCATCCGGGCGGGCAGCTCGTCCATCCGCAGCACGGTCTCGGAGGTGCAGTACGGCGCTCCGGACTCGGCGATCGCGGGCGGGATGATCGGCCGGGAGCCGGCGGCGAGCACGAACCGGTCGGCGGTCAGCTCCTCGCGCCGGCCGTCCGGGAAGGTCACGACCAGCTGTTTCGGCGCGCTGAACTCGGCGTGCCCCGAGTAGAGCGTGATGTTCTCCGCGCCGCTCTCGCGGTAGCTCCGGCCGCCCTCGGAGATCGGGTCGATCCGGTTGAAGATGCGGTCCCGGATATCCGCCCAGCGGACCTTGTCCACCGTCGCGTCGATGCCGAACTGGCTCGCGCCGACGATCTTGCGGGCGATGTCTGCCGCGAAGACGTACATCTTCGTCGGGATGCAGCCGACGTTCAGGCAGGTGCCGCCGAACACGCCCTCCTCGACGATGGCGATGTCCAGGGCGGCGAACCGCTCGTCGGGCAGCGTGTTCCCGGAGCCGGAACCGATGATCACAAGGTCGAAGTGGCGCACGTGACCGAGATTAGCCTGACGCCGCACAGAACCTCGGATCGCGCGTTATTAGGCCGAATGGGTGAACTGGTCGGTCGAACGCGGACGATTTACTGAAAGCGGTAACAGGCATTGCGTGACGCACGACATCCCAGATGCGTTGCGCCTGACCACCGTGGGGGATGGTCAGCCCGCTTTCGCCAAGGGTGGGGCCGAACCCAGGCTCTGTCCGGCTGGGTGGGACCCCGCCGCTCCGGGATCCCACCCAGCCGGCCAATCCCTTTTTCCGGCGGTGTGCCGGCGGTGTGCCGCCCGTACCGATCCGCCGGGGTGCTCCCGCGACGTGAGATCCGTCCGGTCCACTGCCCTCGCGTCGCCGAGATGGCTCCTCGTCTGGTAGGCAGAGCCAGTGAGCAGCGAACCGTACTCCGCAACGGTGCACCGGGCATGGGCAGCGGACCTGGACACAACCACGCTCTACGAGCTGCTTCGGCTGCGCGTCGACGTGTTCGTCGTCGAGCAGCAGACTGCCTTCCCCGAACTGGACGGGCGCGACCTGGAGCCGAGGGCCAGGCACTACTGGCTGGGCGGCCACGGCAAGCCGGAGCCGGTGCTCGGCTGCGTGCGGCTGCTCAAGGAGCCCGACGGGGGCTACCGCATCGGGCGGCTCTGCGTGCGCAAGGACGTCCGGGGCCACCGGCTGAGCCGCCGGCTGATGGACGCCGTGCTCGCCGAGGTTGGCGACGGCGAGTGCGTCACCCAGTCGCAGCTGCCGCACGTGAGCTTCTACGAGCGCTACGGGTTCGTCGTGGACGGGGAGCAGTTCGAGTGGGGCGGCGTGCGGCACGTGCCGATGCGCCGGGTCAAGCGCGAGTACCCCCGTTGACGCGAGCCCCCAGCGGGGGACGCCGGTGAGCCTCGAGCTCGGTGGCGCTGCTCGCCCGTTGTTCCCGTTCTCGGCCGTCGTCGGCCACCCCGACATGCGCCTGGCGCTGCTGCTCACCGCGGTGCACCCGGCGATCGGCGGGGTGCTGGTCCGGGGCGAGAAGGGCACGGCCAAGTCCACCGTGGTGCGCGCGCTGGCGGCGCTGCTGCCGTCGCGCGACACCGTGGTCGACTGCCGCTTCGGCTGCGACCCGGCCGACCCCGACCCCGGCTGCCCAGACGGCCCGCACCCGCCCGGCTCGCCCGCGCGGCTGAGGCCCTCGCGGCTGGTCGAGCTGCCGGTCGGCGCCACCGAGGACCGGCTGATCGGCTCGCTGGACCTGGAGAAGGCGCTGTCCGAGGGCGTGCGCGCCTACCAGCCGGGCCTGCTCGCCGCCGCGCACCGGGGCGTGCTCTACGTCGACGAGGTCAACCTGCTGCACGACCACCTCGTCGACCTGTTGCTGGACGCCGCCGCGATGGGCAGGGCGCACGTGGAGCGCGACGGCGTCTCGCTGTCTCACGCCTCGTCGTTCCTGCTGGTCGGGACGATGAACCCGGAGGAGGGCGAGCTCCGGCCACAGCTGCTGGACCGGTTCGGGCTGACCGTCGAGGTGACCGCCGCCCGCGACGTCGAGCAGCGCGTCGAGGTGGTCCGGCGGCGGCTCGCGTTCGAGGCCGACCCGGCCGGCTTCGCCGAGGGTTGGCAGGCCGCCGAGGCAGAGCTGGCCGCGCGGATCGTGGCCGCCCGAGCCCGCCTCGCCGACGTGGTGCTGCCGGACACGGAGCTGCGCCGGATCGCCGCGCTGTGCGCCGCCTTCGAGGTGGACGGCATGCGCGCCGACCTGGTGACCGCGCGCACCGCGATCGCGCACGCCGCCTGGCGCGGCGCCGCCGAGGTGGCCGAGGAGGACGTCAGGGTGGCCGCCCGGCTCGCCCTGCCACACCGCCGCCGCCGCGACCCGTTCGACGAGCCCGGCCTCGACGACGGCGCGCTGGACGACGCCCTGGACCGCGCCGCCGAGCAGGCCGAGCCACCGCGCCCGCCGGACGCCGTTGGACCCGAGGGGCCTGAAGACGTAGGTCCCGACGACGACGGGGGCCCGCCGGACGACCGCGGCGGCCCCGACGGCCCCGACGGGCCGGATGGATCCGGCGGGGGAGGCGCGCCGCCGCCCGCCGAGCCGCCGCCGGGCCGGGGCGCCGCTGGTGGGGACGGTCAGAGCCAGCGGGCGCCGGCCCCCTCGACGCCGTTCCGGGCGCGGCTGCTGACCGTGCCCGGGGTCGGCGAG
>DATAYB010000257.1:0-7204 GCA_036272795.1 Pseudonocardia sp. | reverse complement strand
GGGACGGTGGCTACGACGACCAGGAGATCGTCCGCTGGTTGTTCGAGGACGACCCCTCGCTGCCCGGCACGCCGATCGAGGCGCTGCGGGGCAACCGGGGCCGGGAGATCAAGCGCCGCGCCCAGGCGATGGCGTTCTAGCGTCCTTCGTCAATGACTTCGGCGACAGGACACCAGCTCGTCCGCGCTGGGGACGCGGTCGGCAGGCGCCGCGCCGCGTACCCGCTGGCGAGTGCCGGTAGCGCCACCGCGAGCCTGCGGTGCACGGGTACCGATACGCGGCGCTGCAGCACGTCGTAGTCCGCCGCCACGATCCGGTCCAGGATGCCCCCGTAGAGCGCGTACGCGGTCTGCACGCAGGGCCGTGAGGCCGGCGCCAGCAGTCCGATGCCGGGTGCCGCGCGCCGGTACACCGCCCGCGTGCGGGCCACCAGATGGGCCAGCGCGCGGCGCACCCGGGGGTCGTGCCGGCGCCGGCGGCGGCACCAGTCCAGCAGCGCGCGGTCCACCCCGAAGGCGGCCAGCTCGTCGGCGGGCAGGTACACCCGCCCCCGGTCCAGGTCCTCGCCGACGTCGCGCAGGAAGTTGGTCAGCTGGAAGGCGATGCCCAGCGCGGCCGCCGAGGGCTCCGCAGCCGCCCGCTCGCCGACCGTGCCGAGCACCGGCAGCATCTGCAGGCCGATCACCGCGGCCGAGCCGTGCATGTAGCCGGCCAGCGCCTCGAACGTGGGGTAGTCGGTGACGTGGGTATCCATCCGCATGGCGGCCAGGAATGCCTGGAACAGAGCAGGGTCGAGCTCGTAGCGCGCCGCCGTGTCGGCCACCGCCCGCAGCACCGGGTCGGCCGCCGGGAGGCCGTCCAGCGCGTCGAGCAGGGCCGGTTCGAGGGAGTCCAGCGCGGCCAGCCGGTCGCCGACCGTGCGGGTGTCGTCCAGGGCGTCGACGATCTCGTCGGCGTACCGGGCGAACCCGTAGAGGGCGTGCACCGCCGGCCGCCGCGCGGGGGCGAGCAGCCGGGTGGCCAGGAAGTACGTCCTGCCGTGCCGGGCGTGCAGCGCGCGACAGCGGAGGTAGGCGGTGCGGAGGGTGGGGCCGGTGATCCCGGCGGCGTCGAGCTCGCGGTCGGCGAGGTCAGCCATCTGCCGCGGGTAGCGGGACCGGGCGCGACCGCAGCCGCAGTGGGTCGGGCCTGCGCAGCGCGATCGCCGCGACCAGCGCGCACGCCAGCACCAGCAACAGGTAGCCGAACGCGTAGAGCGACACCTCACCGTCCGGGAACGCGGCGATGACGAGGAAGCAGGACACGAAGATCACGACCTGCATCCGGCGCACCGTCCACGCCGTGCCGGCCAGCAGCGCCATGCCCCAGGTGTAGTACCAGGGCAGGGTCGCCGGCGAGAGCAGCGCGACCAGCAACAGCACGATGCCGGCGCGGCGCACCGCGTCGGGCCCACCGCCCCGGGCCGCCAGCCACTGGCGCACCCCGATGACCAGTAGCGCGACCGCGCCGATGATGCGGGTGACCGTGAAGAACGGCGTCTTGGGCAGGCCGCCGATCGCCCAGCTGACGATGTTGA
The DNA here is from genome assembly GCA_036272795.1 of Pseudonocardia sp. Classification (GTDB taxonomy): domain Bacteria; phylum Actinomycetota; class Actinomycetes; order Mycobacteriales; family Pseudonocardiaceae; genus Pseudonocardia. Next base: position 5,628 of record DATAYB010000257.1, on the reverse strand, counting down.
AGGTCAGTTCGCCAGCCCCGGTCGACAGGGACAGCCAGTTGACGATCATCGAAGGTGCGCTCAGCGCCGGCAGCCAGCCAAGGCCCACCCCGGCGGCCAGGGTGCACGCGGCGAACACCGGCAGGAAGATCGCGATGCCGGCGGCGCCCGCCTTGATGATCCGGGTGCGTTGCGGCCCGGTCAGGCGGGCGGCCCAGACCAGCACCAGGAACGGCAACGCGACGGCCGCGGTGGCCTTCACCGCCATCGCCATGGTGACTATCGCGATGCCGAGTGCGTGCTTGCGGTTGAGCACGAGCAGGCTGCCCATGCTCAGCAGGCCGACCAAAAGTAGGTCGTTGTGCGGCCCGCCGACCAGGTGGATCACCATCACGGGGTTGGCCACCGCGATCCACAGCGCGACCGGGAGCCGGCCGCCGAGGTGCCGGGTGAGCCCGGGCAGCGCGGCCACGAACAGGCCGAGCCCGACCAGCATGGCCAGCCGCATCAGCAGCACGCCGGCGATCATGTTCTCGCCGGTGACCGACGCGATGCCCTTGGCGATCAGGATGAACAGCGGCCCGTACGGGGCCGGCGTGTCCTGCCAGAACCAGTGCACGTTGTCCAGCACCGGCCCGGTGAGCACGTCGGGACCGCCGCCGTACGGGTCGAACCCGCGCAGCGGCATCGTGCCCTGGGCCAGGTAGCTGTACACGTCGCGGGTGAACAGCGGCGGCGTGACCAGCATCGGCAGCAGCCACAGCGCCGACGTGGTGAGCACCGTGCGCGCGTTGGCCCGCCGGGACAGCACCTCACGGCCGAGCAGCACCCAGCCCCACACCTCGAGCCCGAGGCCGAGGTAGACGACCATGACCGCGAGGTCGTAGCCGTGGCCGAAGCGCCACGCGGCGAGCGGGGTGCCCTCCAGGATCGGGTCGTGCACCAGCACGCCGCCGGCGCCGAGCCCGCCGAAGGCGAGCAGCAGGCTGCCGAGGAAGCCGAGTACGAGAGGCTTGGGCCTCGGGCTGCCGAGCCGCTGCCACAAGCCCTTGGGGGAGGGGGAGGACGGCGAGGACGGCGCGGTGAGCGAGGCCGGGATCAGATCGGATGTCGTGGTCACCGGCACGGCCGGGCTCACCGGGGTGGCGCGGAGCGCCGCCTCGGATGCCTCGGCGGGGGTGGTCGACAGCTGCGGCTGGGACGTCATCTTGGCTCCTATGCTGCCACGGCCTTGATCGGCGACCGGGAGCAGGTCCGGGGTTCAGGATCCGGTGATGCGCTGTGCAGCCAGCCGCCCCGAGATCAGTACAGGTGGCACCCCGACGCCCGGGGTGGTTCCGCAGCCGGCGAGTACCACGTTCGACCAGCCACGGACGAGGTTCGCCGGCCGGAAGGGCCCGGTCTGGGCGAACGTGTGGGCGGCGGAGAACGGCGTGCCGGCCGCCAGGCCCTCGGCGGCCCAGTCGTCGGGCGTGACCAACCGGGTCACCTCCGTGGCGCCGCTCGGCCCTGGCAGCCCCCGATCGGCGAGCAGGCGCAGCAGCTCGTCGGCATAGGCCGGCCCGACCCGGGACCAGTCCAGCCGCGCCCGCCGGGTGTTCGGGCACGGCGCGAGCAGGTAGTACAGCTGGTGTCCCGGTGGGGCCAGTGACGGGTCGGTCGCCGTCGGGTTGGTCAACAACAGCGACGGGTCGGCCATCAGCTTCCCCTGGTGCAGGATCTGCCGGAACGTCTCCGACCACGCGGTGCCGAAGGACAGGGTGTGGTGGACGGCGTCGTCGTCGCTGCCGGCCGGCACCGCGCCGCCGGCGTGCAGCACGACAGCGGACGGGGCCCAGCGCAGCGGAACCGGCCGCCGGGGCGCGCGGCGCAGCAGGTCGTGCACCACCGGCAGGTCGGGGGTCAGCACCACGGCGTCGGCGGCGACCAGCGCAGGCTCGCCCGCGCCGTCCAGGTAGCGCACGCCGACCGCCCGACCACCCCGGTTGACCAGGCCCGTCGCTGTGGCCCGATAGTGGATCTCGGCGCCGGCGGCGGTCGCGGCGTCGGCCAGCGCGGTGGGCAGCGCCCGCATGCCGCCGCGCGGGAAGTACACGCCCGCGACGGTGTCCATGTAGGCGATCACGCCGTAGGCGGCGAGCGCGCGGTCCGGCGCAACGCCGGCGTAGAGCGCCTGGAACGAGAAGATCCGGCGCAGCCGCTCGTCCCGGACGAACCGCGCCACGCGCGGCCCCAGCCGGCCGAAGCCGCCCAGCGCGGCCAGCCGTGCCAGGTCCGGGGTGAGCAGGCTCAGCGGCGAGTCCAGGTTCGCGCCGATGAAGGTGTCGATCTCGGCCCGGTACAGGGCGGTCAGCCACTCGCGCAGCCGCCGGTAGCCGGCCGCGTCCGCCCCGCCGACCCGGTCGGCGATCTCGGCCTCCATCGCGTCCGGGTCGGTGTGCACATCGATCGTGGAGCCGTCGGCGAACCGCGCCCGGTACGCCGGGTCCAGCCGGATCAGCTCCAGCCGGTCACCGAGCTTCTCCCCGACGGCGCCGAGGGCGGCGTCCACCAGGTCCGGCATGGTCAGCACGGTCGGCCCGGTGTCCACCAGGTAGCGCCCCGCCGGCCCCCGCAGGTCCACCCGGCCGGCCCGGCCGCCCGGGTGCTCGGCGCGCTCCAGGAGCGTCACCCGGCGGCCGGCGCCGAGCAGGTGCAGCGTGGTGGCGAGCCCGGCCAGCCCGGCTCCCACCACGACGACATGGTCGGTGCGCCCGCCCACGGTGCGCATCGTTCTCGACATCGTTCCGCCGACTCCCCGGTGCGTCCCGCGTCAGGCCAGGCGCCGGGTGGCCGCGTGGGCCAGCTCCGGCAGCCTGGTCGCGGCCGGCTCGGCCACCTCGGCGGCGGCGAGCGCGGCCAGTGCGGACTCGGTGAGCTGCGTGATCCGCTGCTCCAGCACGTCGGCGGTGCCCAGCTCGCGCAGCACGTCGCGCACCCGACACACCCCGTCGTCCTCGAGCTCGGGGTTGCCGAGCGCGTCGGTCAGCACGGTGAGCGCCGTGTCGTCGTGGCGGTCCCTCGCCTCGGCCATCGCCAGCGCCATGAGCAGCGTGCGCTTGCCCTCCCGCAGGTCGTCGCCGGCCGGCTTGCCGGTCACCTCCGGGTCGCCGAACACGCCGAGCAGGTCGTCCCGGAGCTGGAACGCGACGCCGATGTCCGCGCCGAAGTGGCCGTACGCCTCGACCAGCGCGGGGGGTGCCCCGGCCAGCGCGGCGCCGAGCTGCAGTGGCCGCTCCACGGTGTACGCGGCCGTCTTGAACCGGTTCACGCGCATCGCGGTGGCGGCCGTGTCGTCGCCGCTGGCCTGGCCACGCACGTCCAGCAGCTGCCCTCCGACCAGGTCGGTACGCATGGCCGCCCATACCGGCCGCACCCTGGCCCGGACCTGCTCGGGCAGCTCGGCGGCGTGCAGCATGTCGTCGGCCCAGATCAGCGCGAGGTCGCCGATCAGGATGGCGGCGGCCATGCCGAACCGGTCCGGGGTGCCCAGCCAGCCCAGCTCGCGGTGCCGCCCGGCGAAGTCCACGTGCACCGTGGGGTAGCCCCTGCGGGTGTCGGAGGCGTCGATCAGGTCGTCGTGCACCAGTGCGCTCGCCTGGATGAGCTCCAGCGCGCTGACCGCGCACAGCACCGCGCCGGCCAGCTCGTCGTCCGGCCGGCCGCCCGCGCCGCGCCAGCCCCACCACGCGAAGGTCGGCCGAACCCGCTTGCCCCCGCGCAGCACGAACGCGGTGAGCGCGTCGGCGGCCTCCGTGAACGATGGGTGCACGAGCTCGGTGTAGCGGCGGCGTTCGGCCAGGTAGTCGGTCAGCGTCGCGTCGACCCGGGCGACCAGCTGCTCGTCCAGCGGGTGCGGGGTGGCTTCAGCGAGCGGTCGGGCGGTCATGAATGCTCCTCGGCGGGCCGGGTGCCCGGTGCTGGGCACAAGTCTCAGGGACCCCGCCCGGAGCCGGGCACCGGGGGGTTGCGGTGCGCCTTGGCCAGCAGCACCACGGCGACCGCCGCCGCGGCCACCACGGCGGCGACCAGCAGCGTCCACCGGCCCACCGACGGCGTCGAGGGGTCCGGGGAGCTGAACACCGCGTTGAACTGGTTGACCTGGCCGGGGGTGAACACCCAGCTCACGGTGCCGCCGCCGGCCGCGCCGTCCGTGCTGACCAGGTCCCCGGGGAAGGCGACCTTGAGCTGCACGTCGGCCTTGTCCACCGGGACGGCGCTCAGGTCCACCTGGCCGGCGAGCACCACCAGCCCTCCGGTGCGGCGCAGGTCGAACTTGAACCGGCCGTTCGCCAGCGGAGCCACCGAGGTCAGCGAGTTGACCTGGTCGAACCGCAGCCCGCTGAACTGCAGCCTCGACCCCACGTAGCCGGAGTCCTGGTACGGCGTCACGGACACCCGCCCGACCAGCGGCCCCGGCACCGCGACGGCGGGCGCCGGCCCACCCGCGGTGCCGATCACGATCTCGCCGGCCACCGTGTCGTCGCCCTGGATGGCCAGCGCCGCGCGCACCTGGGTGCAGCCGCCGAGCAGCGCCGAGGCGCCGAGCAGCAACAGCACGAGCGCTGCCCCGGCGATGCGCCGGTGTGGCGACCGGACGGGCGGGTGGGGCACCCGGCCATCGTGCCAGTCGGGGTGGGGGAGGGTTCGACTCAGGCGCGGCTGACCGGTGGCGTGCCGCCGATCGGACCAGCCCCGGGTCCGCCGTCCGGGGGATCCGACCGGCCGGTCGCCGGCCCGTGCGCGGGGTCGGGCTGGCCCGGTGGCGGCAACAGCGGCAGGGCGCGGCCGAGCACCGCGAACGGCCTGGGGTCGCCGACGAACCGGTGGTCGCGCAGCACGTCCACGAAGCCCAGCCGCCGGTACAGCCGCCAGGCGCGGGCGGGGTGGGCCGGGTCCAGCTCGGGGGTGGACAGCAGCACCGAGCCCCGGTCGCAGCCGTCCAACAGGGTGCGCAGCAGCTGCTCGCCGAGCCCGCCACCCTGTGCCTTGGGCAGCACGTGCAGCTCGGTCAGCTCGAAGTAGTCGGCGAGCCAGTGCAGCCCGCGCGGGTCGGTGCTGAGCAGGCCCCTGCGGACCTCCTCGTGCCACCACTGGCCGCGCGCGCCGATGTAGCCGTAGCCGAGACCGACCAGCGCGTTGCGCTCGTCCAGGGCGCCCACGGCCCGCCAGCCGGGGCGGTGGGTGTGCTCCCGCCAGAGCGGGGCGCGCTGCCGGATCGCCGAGCGTGGGTAGCCCATCGCCGTGACGTAGACACCCAGCGCGTCCGAAAGCCGGTCGGTCAGCCCGAGCGGGGTGAAGCGGACGACCCGCATCCGGGGCGGTGCGGCGGTCACCGCCGGGCCGCCCGCGCGAACCGGGCCCCGGTGACGGGCCCCCCTGCCGGTCCGGAACCGGGACCAGAACGTAATCCGGAACCCAGGCGGGCGCCGGGTACCGCCCTGGGGACGACCGGTGGTCCGGCGGGGCGTCCGGGGGGCGCGGCGGGGGGCGCGGCGGGCATGCCCACATGACACCACATGTGACGGCTCCGTGGACTTGTCCGCGTGGACTTGACGCGTGACCGAGGAAGCGCTGTACTGGATGCATCGAACATCTGTTCGAGATCGG
>DATAYB010000256.1:0-10120 GCA_036272795.1 Pseudonocardia sp. | reverse complement strand
GTCAGCTCCACCGAGGCGTCCGCGATCCGCTCAGGGGGCTCACGGAGCACGTCGCGGTCCAGCACGACCAGGTCGGCCAGGTAACCCTCCGCGATCCGGCCGGTGTCGTCGGCGTGGCAGGCATGCGCCGAGCCAGCCGTGTAGAGGTCCAGTGCCTCGGCCAGCCCGATCCGCTGCTCGGGCAGGAACACCGGCCCGCTGCCGCCCGGGGCGATCCGGTTCACGGCGGTGTGGATGCCGTCCAGCGGGTCGGGGCTGCTCACCGGCCAGTCGCTGCCGCCGACCAGCCGGGCGCCGGTGTCACGCAGCGCGGCGAACGGGTACTGCCACGCCGAGCGTTGCGGGCCGAGGAACGGAATGGTCAGGTCGTCCATCTGCGGCTCGTGGCTGGCCCACAGCGGCTGGATGTTGGCCAGCGCGCCGAGCCGCGCGAACCGGGGCACGTCGTCGGGGTGCACGACCTGCAGATGCGCCAGATGGTGCCGGTTGCCCCGGTCGCCGTTGGCCGCCAGTGCCGCCGCCACCGCGTCCAGCGCCTCCCGCACGGCCCGGTCGCCCAGCGCATGGAAGTGCACCTGGAAGTCCAGCGCATCCAGGGCGGTGACGTAGCCGGTCAGCGCCTCGGGGTCGACGAAGCTGTGGCCGCTGTTCGCACCCGGGCAGCCGCAGCGCGTCAGGTAGGGCGCCAGCAGCGCGGCCGTGTGGTTCTCCGCGATGCCGTCCTGCATGATCTTGACGGTGCGCGCCCGCAGCCCGGGTACGTCCAGGCGCGCCCGCCGTGCCAGCAGCCCCTCGATCTGCTCGGCGCCGCGGGCCCGGTCCCACCACAGGGCGCCGCTGACCCGCGCGGTGAGCCGGCCGCTCGTCGCCGCGTCCAGGTAGGCCAGGCTCGGGTCGCCCATGCCGTTGAAGTCGCCGAGCAGCGCGTCCTGCCAGGCGGTGATGCCCAGCGAGTGCAGCAGCTGCTGCGCGCGCAGCAGCCCGGCGAGCCGGTCGGCGTCGGTCAGCGCGGGCAGCAGCTGGCCGACGAGGTGCGCGGCCCCCTCCTGCAGCATGCCGTTGGGCTGGCCGTCCTGGTCACGCTCGATCCGGCCGTCCGGCGGGTCCGGGGTGTGCCGGTCGATCCCGGCCAGCTCGAGTGCCCGGCTGTTCACCCAGGCTCCGTGGTGGTCGCGGTTGACCAGGTAGGCCGGCCGGTCCGGCACGAGCTCGTCGAGCAGGTCGCGGGTCGGGATTCCGCCGCTGAACGCCGCCAGTGCCCAGCCGCCGCCCCGGATCCACGGCTCGTCCGGGTGGCCGGCCGCATACCCGGCGACCATCCGCAGATATTCCGGCGCGGTCTCCACCCCGGTCAGGTCGCACTGACCGAGCTCGATGCCGCCGCTGACCGGGTGGATGTGCGCGTCGGTGAAGCCCGGCAGCAGCAGCCGCCCTGCGAGGTCGACCACCTCGGTACGGGATCCGGCCTGCTCGCGGGCGCGCTCGGCACCCACCGCGGTGATCCGTTCGCCGGTCACCGCGATGGCGGCATCGACCTGGCCTGCCCCCAGGTACACGGGGCCACCGGTGAAGATCAGGTCAGCTGGCACGGTCGGCCTCCTGAGCGGTGCGTAGATCGACGGTGAGGTCGTCGGTGCCTCGCCCGGTGCGGAAGTAGTCGGACCGGCGGCCCCACTTGGCCACCGCCGCGACGACGAGGCCGAGCAGGATCACCACTCCAGGGCAGAGCAGCTGGAAGTAACCGTTGTCCGGGTCCAGCGCGAGGTGGTCGCTCTTGGTCAGGTACGAGTGCACGAGTACGCCGCCGATCGCGAACATCACCAGGCCGCTCAGCGCCGGCACCACGACGACCTTGAGCGCCTGCCACGGACCCGCCCTCAGCAGCGCCCGGAAGCGGACCGCGCAGGCCAGCGCGGTCAGCCCGTAGTACAGGGCGACGAGGATGCCGATGGCGTTGATCGAAGCCAGGATCATGGCGCCGACCTGCGGGATGCTCACCGAGAGCACGGCGATGACCACCGCGATCAGAGCGGCGAGCACGGTGGCCGCCGCCGGTGTGCCGTACCTGGGGTGCACGCGGGCCCAGACCTTGCCGAGGGTGGCGTCGCGGCCCATGGCGAGCGCCTGGCGGGCGGTCGGGATCAGCGCGGCCAGCATGGAGGCGACCGCCGACAGGATCAGGGCCAGCAGCGGCAGGGACGCGACCGGCTCGCTGGCCAGCCGGGCGGCGAAGAAGGCCAGCGCGTCCGCGGGGTGGGCGGCGAGCTCGGCCGGGCTGAGCACGCGCTGGAACGCGATCGCACCGGTCAGGAACAGGACCAGCGCGGAGCACAGGGTGAGGTAGCCGCTGCGCGCCGAGGCCTCGGGCGTGGTGGTCTCCTCGGTGACGCTGAACGCGGCGTCCCAGCCCCAGTAGATGAACACCGCCAGCACGAGGCCCTGCGTCAGCGCGGTCACCGAGGCAAAGCCGAACGGGTTGAGCCAGGCCCACTCGAACGGCTGCCGGCCGAAGGCGATCCCCCACACGCAGAACCCGACGATCGTGACGTACTCGAAGGCCAGCAGCGCCGCCTGGAACCGGGTGGACTTGGTGAGCCCGGTGGCCGCGAGAAAGGCCACCAGCGCCAGCACCACGAGCCCGAGCAGGCTGCAGACGAGCGTGGAGTTCGGGTCGAGCGGGATCCCGCCGATCTCGTGCAGCCCGAACTTCGCGGTGAGCTGCAGCAGCACCGAGCCGACGATCGCGCAGGTGTAGGCCAGGAAGAGGATCACCCCGACCAGCAGCAGCCAGCCCGTCAGGAAGCCGAGCCAGGGGCCGAGCGAGACGCCCACCCACGTGTAGCCGTTGCCGCAGTTGGGCTCGTCCCGGTTCAGCCGGGAGTACGCGCCCGCGATGCCCAGCACCGGTAGGAACGCCAGGATCAGGAGGATCGGCAGCTGCACCCCGACCACCCCGGCGAGCAGGCCCATCCCGATCCCGATGCTGGTGGTCGCGGCCGTGCTGGAGGCGGCCACCGCCCAGCCGCCCAGCACCCCGATGGAGCGCCGCAGCTGCCGGTTCGGCGGTGCCGGCGCAGGTCCGTGCGTGGGAGGTGGCGCAGGAGGTGGCGTGGCAGTCGGCACAGTCGGCCCCTTCACCCTTGGAGGTGAACAATGGAACGGGGCGCACCACGATTAGGTCAATAGCGTTGACATAAGGCCGGCACCATGTTGATCTGCGGACATGGCCAGCGACCGGGTCCCCGCCGAGCGGAGACGCAGGCGACCCACCCGCAGCGGACAGGTGCTCTCGGCGGAACTGATTGTGCACACCAGCATGCGCCTGATCGAGCAGGACGGCAGCGAGTCGCTGTCCATGCGCCGATTGGGTGTCGCGCTCGGGTCCGACGCGACGGCGATCTACCGGTACTTCCCGAGCAAGGACGAGCTGTTGCTGGCCGTCGCGGACGAGCTGATCGGCCGCTCGCTGGCCCAGTTCCAGCCGACCGGCCAGTGGCTCACCGACCTGCGCCAGTTGGCCGTGCTCGTCTACCGGGGCAACCTGGCCTACCCGCGCACGGCGGTGCTGTCGGCGTCGCGGGTGACCGGCCGGCCGAACGAGATCCGCACGGTCGAGACGATGCTGGGGCTGTTCCGGGGCGCGGGGTTCGACGAGGTGGAGGCCGTCCGGCACTACCTGTCGTTCATCGACCTGGTGCTGGCCTTCTCGGCACTGGACGCGGCCGCGGCGACCGGGCCCGGCGTCGGCCCCTCGGAGCGGGCCTGGCGGACCGGCTACTCGTCGCTGCCGCCGGAGGAGTTCCCGAACATCGCGGCCACCTTCGACGAGCTACTGCCGCGCCTGGACAGCAGCTCGTTCCCGCTGGCCCTGGAGCTGTTCCTGACCGCGCTGGAGAACGCGCCCCGACAGGGCCGGCAGCGGCACAGTCACGGGATGGCCCACCGGTAGGAGTCCTTGCGCAGGTGCAGGTAGAGCAGCGCCTCCGCGTTGCGCACCCCCGGCATGGTCCGGATCACACCCGAGATCAGGTTCAGCAGGCTCGTGTCGTCCGCGCACACGACCTCGGCCAGGATGTCGAACCGGCCGCCGCAGATCACGACGTACGGCACCTCCGGCAGCCCGGCGAGCGCGTCGGCCACCGGCTCGATCGGCCCCTCCACGTTCACCGCGACCATCGCCTGGCGCAGCATGCCGACCCGCAGCGGGTCGGTGACCGCGACGATCTGGATCACGCCCTGCTCGGAGAGCCGCTGCACGCGCTGCCGCACGGCGGCCTCGGAGAGCCCCACGGCCTTGCCGATGGCGGCGTACGGTCGCCGGCCGTCCTCCTGCAACTGCTCGATGATCCGCTTGGACGTCTCGTCCAGCGTCAGGGTCTCCCGGGTCACCGCGCCATTAGACAGCTCCCCCACCTCCGGCAGGCCGCGACAGGCCGGCTGACGACGAGGTTCATCACCCGGTTACACAACGATATTCGTCGCTCTTGACACATTCAACAACTGAATACGTATTATTAAGTCATGTCCACGCTCGGATCAGTGACCAACTGGGGCACCGCGCGATCCCTCGCGGAGGCCGAGCCGACCCCGTTCTGGCTGACCGACCCGGCACGCCCGGCGGCCCGTCCCGCGCTGGTCGGCGAGCTGCACTGCGACCTGGTGGTGATCGGCGGCGGCTACTGCGGGCTGTGGACGGCGCTACTCGCCAAGGAACGCGACCCGGCGCGCGAGGTCGTGCTGCTGGAGTCGCACGAGGTCGGCTGGGCGGCGTCCGGGCGCAACGGCGGGTTCTGCGAGGCCAGCCTCACCCACGGCTTCGCCAACGGGCAGCGGCGCTGGCCCGACGAGCTCGACACCCTGCAGCGCCTCGGCACCCAGAACCTGGACGAGCTCGAGGCCACCGTGCACCGCTACGGCATCGAATGCGAGCTCGAGCGCACCGGCCAGCTCGAGGTGGCCACGCGGCCGCACGAGGTCGCCGCCCTGGCCGAGGAGGCCCGCGAGGCGCCGGCGACGGGCACGGACGTGACGTTCCTCGACGGCGAGGCGGTGCGCGCCGAGGTGCACTCCCCGACCTACCTGGCCGGCCTGTACAACGCCAGGGGCGTCGCGATGGTGCACCCGGCAAAGCTGGCCTGGGGACTCAAGGAGGTCTGCCTGCGCCTGGGCGTGCGCATCTTCGAGCGCAGCCCCGCCACCGGGCTGGACCGCCGGGGTGGCGCCACCGTGGTGCGTACCCCGTACGGCCAGGTCAACGCGCGCCGGGTCGCGCTGGCCACCAACGCGTTCCAGCCGCTCGTGCCGAAACTGCGGCGCTACATCGCGCCGATCTACGACCACGTGCTGGTCACCGAGCCGCTCACCGGCGCGCAGCTGGACTCGATCGGCTGGCGGGGCCGGCAGGGCGTCGCCGACGCCGCGAACCTGTTCCACTACTACCGGCTGACCGCCGACAACCGGATCCTCTGGGGCGGCTACGACATGATCTACCACTTCGGCGGCAGGGTCGGCGCCGAGCTGGACCAGCGCCCGGCCACCTTCCAGACCCTCGCCGAGCACTTCTTCCAGACGTTCCCGCAGCTCGACGGCCTGCGCTTCTCGCACAGCTGGGGCGGCGTGATCGACACCAGCAGCCGGTACACCGCGTTCTTCGGCACCTCGGCCGGCGGCCGGATCGGCTACGCGCTCGGCTTCACGGGGCTCGGCGTGGCGGCCACCCGGTTCGGCGCCCAGGTGATGCTCGACCTGCTGGACGGCCAGCAGACCGAGCGGACCGAGCTGCGGATGGTCCGCGGCACCCCGCTGCCGTTCCCACCGGAGCCCCTGCGCTGGCTCGGCGCGCAGCTCACCTGCTGGTCACTGGCCCGCGCCGATGCCAGGGGCGGCCGGCGCAACGCCTGGCTGCGGTCCCTGGACGCGGCCGGAATGGGCTTCTCGAGCTGATCCCGGCCACGGCCTCGCGTGCCCGGCTCGTCCGCGGCCGCGGCGACAGGTCAGTCCTGGCCGGCGACGCGCGAGGTGGCGGCCTTGGCCTCGGCGACGGCGCGCTGCGCGGCGGCGGCGGCCTGCTGGCTGGCCTGCTCGGTCGCCGCGCGGGTGGCCTCGGCCACCTCGGCACCAGCGGCGACCAGGCTGGTGGCCAGCTCGCGCTGGCTGCGCAGCACCTGCTCGGCGAAGTCGAAGACGTTGTTCACGACGTCCCTGGCGGCCGGCAGCTCCGGCTGGGCCGCGGCGAACGTGCGGGTGTACGCCTGTGCAGTGTCCGCCCACTCCCGGACGGCCTTGATCAGGGTCTCCTGGCCGCGCTGCGCGAAGTCGACGAACTGTTCCTGGGTGCTGGTCATGGGATGCCCTCTCCGAGCGCCACTTCGACACTGCCTGCCCATGAAACTACGCAGCAGCGTTAAGTATTTCAATCACGCTCGGGCATGACCTGCCTCACGGGCTCGCGCGCGCCCGCTGGGAGGCCTCAGCGGCCTGTGGTTACCGAACTCCACAGGAGGCAGGTTTTTCGCGCCCGGAACCGGCCTCTTGTGCAGTTGGGTAACCACAGGCCGCGAGCCTTGGCACCGAACTCCACCACAGGCAGGATTTGAGCGGCCAAAACCTGCCTCCTGTGCAGCTCGGTAACGCCGGGTCAGCAGGCACCGTGCCGGAACGCCAGAACTACGAGGAGCCGTCGACAAAGCTTCGGTACACGCCGAGCAGGGCCTCACGCTGGGCCGGCGACAGCCGGGGGTCGCGCCGGATCGCGTCCTCGGTGTCCAGCGTCGCGGCACGGCCCGGCGGCGCGCCCGTCACCCCCGACTCGGACTCCGCGCGGTGGCCGTTGCCGCCGCGCATCCAGCCGGCCTGCGCGAGCATCTGCTCCGTACTCAGGTTCAGCGCGTCCGCGATCGAGCGGAGCACCTTGAGCGAGGGCTGGTGCAGGCCCCGCTCGATCTGGCTCAGGTAGGCGTTCGACACGCTGGTCAGGCTCGCCATCTCGCGCAGCGACAGGTTCGCCAGGTGCCGCTGCGCGCGGATGAACCCGCCCAACGCATCCATCTGCGCCGACCAGGCATCGCTCGCCGCCCGCCCGGCGTCCTCGTCGGGCCGTTGCTCGCTCATGTCCCCCATTGTCTCCCGGACCAAACGGTTGATCCACAGTTATGCGCGACGGAGGCAGCCCTCGCGCTGAGACCGGTCAGGCATGCACGTAGCTGCCCGGCGCGTTCGCCAGCGGCGGGTACGTGGCGCTGCCCAGCTCAGGCGGCGGACGACGCCGGCCCGCCCGCGCCGCGATCCAGGGCGTCCAGTCGGTCCACCAGCTCGCCGCCCGCTCCTCGGCGTCAGCCCGCCAGTCCGCCACGTCCGCCGGCAGCGCTGGCACCTCCTCGGCGGGTTCGACCGGCTCGGCGGGCGCGGTGTCGGCGGCGTCGGCGCACCAGTGCCGGGACTTGCGGCTCGGCGGGTTGACCACCCCCGCGATGTGTCCGGAGTTGGACAGCACGAACCGGACCCGCCCGGCCAGTAGCCGCGCACCGGCGTACACAGAGCGCCACGGCGCGATGTGGTCGGCCTCGGCGGTGATCACGTACGCGTCCTGCTGCACATCGCTGAGGTCCAGCCGCTCGCCTGCCAGCTCCATCTTGCCCCTGGCCAGCTGGTTCTCCACGTAACAGGTGCGCAGGTACTCGGTGTGCATGGTGGCCGGCATGCGCGTCGAGTCGGCGTTCCAGGTGAGCAGGTCGAACGGGGCGGGCTCCTCGCCGAGCAGCCAGTTGCGCTCCACGTAGTTCCAGATCAGGTCGGCGGGCCGCAGCGCGTCGAAGGTGGCCTTCATGCTGCTCGCCGGCAGGTAGCCGTCGCGGCGCATCAGCCGGCTCAGGTTCTCGACCGCCTCCGGATCGGCGAACACGCCGAGCAGTCCGGGCTCGGTGAAGTCCAGCAGCGTGTTCATCAGCGTCAGCGTGTGCACCCCCGGCCGCCGCCGCGCGGCCAGCCAGGCGGCCGTGGCGGTGGCGAGTGTGCCGCCGAGGCACAGCGCGACGATGTTCACGGCCGGTTCGCCGGTGATGTCCTCGATCACCTCGAGCGCGGCGAGGGGCCCTTCCCGCAGGTAGTCGGACATGCCGACGTCGCGCAGGCTCTCGTCCGGGTTCCGGTAGCTGATCATGAAGCAGGTGTGTCCGTTCCGGACCGCCCACTCCACCAGGCTCTTGCCCGGCGCGAGGTCCATCACGTAGTACTTGTTGATCCACGGCGGGCTGAACAGCATCGGCACCTGGTGCACCGTGTCGGTCTGCGCCTCGTACTGGATCAGCTCGATCAGCCGGTTGCGGAACACCACCTTGCCCGGGGTGGCCGCCAGGTCCCGGCCGACCGCGAACTCGCCCGGCGTCACTTGGCGCGGCATCCCCTGGTTAGTGGCCATGTCGCGCGCGAGGTTGCGCAGGCCGCGCAGCAGGCTCCGACCGCCGGTGTCGAACGCGCGCTTGAGCACCACCGGGTTGGTGGCCACGAAGTTCGCGGGCGCGGTCGCCTCGACGAGCTGGCCGACCGCGAAGTCCAGCTTCGCCCGCGTGTGGCGGTCCACATCGGCCTGCTCGGCCAGCGCACGCAGGTACCGGGCGAACAGCGCGTGTTGCTGGCGGCACAGGTAGAACCAGGCGTTCGAGGTGTAGGCCGGGTCGGAATGGCGGCGGTCCCGGGGATTCGGCTCGACGGGCCCCTCGACGTCCAGCCCGACCGCACGCAGCGCCGACGCCACGTTCGCCTGGCCGACGCCACCGGAGTACTCCAGTACGGCCCTGGCGACCGGGAACGGCCGGCCGGCCAGTGAGGCGGCGGCCCGGCCCAGCGCCGCGCCGATGCCGACCGGGTCCAGCCGCGCCCGCGCATCCTCGACACCGAGCCGCTCGCCGACCTCGGACACGATCTGGGCAGCGGTCCGCCTGGCCATGGCGAGCGACTCTACGGGGCTGGTCACGGTGTCGCGCCTCCTCACGCTTTCCCCGGGCATCCTGCCTCCCTACCAGTCAGTAGGCACCGCGCACCCGTCAAAAGAGGCCCTGGTGTGCGCCGCGCAGGGACGGCGGCGCCCTCGGAGTTCCACTGTGGAGGTTGACTGCGGTCACACCCGGTGCGGTGACTCTCAGCTCGGCGGCGCCGGCGGGCCCCGGCGCGACCCGCGCGGAACCCCCTGGTCACAGGCGGTATACACCATACAGCGAGCGTGCTCGAGCTCTCAGGAAACTCAGAAGTGCGCCAGGCCACGTACCCGACTTGGGAACGATTGTCCCCCCTGATGCGTATTACATGGTGAACCGCTCAGTGGACACCACGGGTTGCCCCAGCGGTACGCGTAGGGAGGGACCGCACAATGACTGCGCCGCAGACGATTGAACGAGGGGTCACCACAGTCGCTCCGGACTCTTTCTCCCCGGAGCTCGAGCCGATGGCCGAAGAGCTGGACGTGCAGAGCCCAGCCGCCGACCTGGTGCGGGTCTACCTCAATGGTATCGGCAAAAGGGCACTTTTGACTGCCGAGCAAGAGGTCGACCTGGCCAAGCGTATCGAAGCCGGTGTCTTCGCCAACCACATGCTCGACAGTGACCCGAACCTTTCCAAGCAGCAGGCCGCTGACCTGCGCGCTCTCGTGCGTGACGGCGAGCGGGCCCGCAACCACCTGCTGGAGGCGAACCTGCGGCTCGTCGTGTCGCTGGCCAAGCGCTACACCGGCCGGGGCATGCCGTTGCTCGACCTGATCCAGGAGGGCAACCTCGGGCTGATCCGCGCGGTGGAGAAGTTCGACTACACCAAGGGCTACAAGTTCTCGACGTACGCGACCTGGTGGATCCGCCAGGCGATTACCCGGGCGATCGCCGACCAGGCCCGGACGATCCGCATTCCGGTGCACATGGTCGAGGTGATCAACAAGCTGGCCCGGGTGCAGCGCCAGATGCTGCAGGATCTCGGCCGGGAGCCCACTCCGGAGGAGCTGGCCGTCGAGCTGGACATGACCCCGGAGAAGGTCGTGGAGGTGCAGAAGTACGGCCGCGAGCCGATCTCCCTGCACACCCCGCTCGGTGAGGACGGGGACAGCGAGTTCGGCGACCTGATCGAGGACTCCGAGGCG
>DATAYB010000255.1:0-21239 GCA_036272795.1 Pseudonocardia sp. | reverse complement strand
CGGGCCGCTGCCGGGGACGACCTCGCCGTCGATCACCTGGCCGTCGCCCCGGATGCGGGCCGTGCGCAGTCCGGGGGCGTGCTGCTCGGCCTGCCGGACCAACCAGCGCCGGGCCAGCGCGCGGCTCGGCGGGAGTACCAGCAGCAGCCCGAGCACGTCACTCACCACACCCGGCACCAGGATCAGCAGTCCGGCGAGCCCGACCAGTGCACCGTCGGTGAGCTCGGCGTGCGCCGCCCTCCCACCGCGCACCGCGTCGGCCAGCGCGAGCGAGGTGCGCGCGCCCTCCCTGCGGACCAGCCACATGCCCACCACCGCGCCCGCCATCAGCAACAGCAGCGTCCAGGCGAACCCCAGCCACGAGATGACCGCAACCAGGGCAACCAGCTCGATCACGACGTACAGCCCGAACAGTCGCATCACGACCTCCTCACCCTGTCCAACGCACGAGGTCGCCCCCGTGCTCCCGAACCGGCAAATGGTCGCGACACATCTTTTGAAACGACGTTATTTCACCCGGGACAAACCGTCACCCCTGTGACATGCTGCCGGTATGTCGGCGACCACTCAGTTCAGCCGGGGCGACCTGACGTTCGACGTGACCGAGGACGGTCCGGTCGACGGCGAGCCGGTGCTCCTGCTGCACGGTTTCCCGCAGCACAGTGACAGCTGGGACGCCGTCGTGCCGGCACTTGTCGACGCCGGCTACCGCATCATCCGGCCGAACCAGCGCGGCTACTCACCCGGCGCGCGCCCGCTGGGTCGGCGCGCGTACAAGATCAGCGAGCTGGTGGCCGACGCCGCGGCGCTGATCGACCACTACGGCGGCTCGGCGCACGTCGTCGGGCACGACTGGGGCGCGGCCGTGGCCTGGGGGTTGGCCGCCGAGAACCCGGACCGCGTGCGCAGCCTGACAGCGCTGTCCGTCCCGCACCCCGGTGCCTTCCTGCGCTCCATGTTGAAGAGCCGCCAGGCACTGATGTCCTGGTACATGCTGTTCTTCCAGCTGCCGTGGCTGCCGGAGCGGCTGTTGCGCACGCGGCTCGCGCCCATGCTGGTGCGCACCGGCCAGCCCGCCGAGGTGGCCCGCCGGGACGCCGCCGGGCTCGCCGCGCCGGGTGCCATGACGGCCGCGCTGAACTGGTACCGGGGCATGCTGCTGCTCGACCCGCGCCGCGCGGGTGACCCGGTGCGCCGCCCGACGTTGTTCGTCTGGTCGGACGGCGACACCGCACTGGGCCGGCGCGGCGCGGAGGACACCGCGAAGTACGTGCAGGGGCCGTACCAGTTCGAGGTGCTGCACGGAGTCAGCCACTGGATCCCCGAGGAGGCCCCGGACCAGCTCACCGCCCTCCTGCTGCCGCACCTCAAGCGCTGGCAGGCCGAGTAACCGAGGGCGCCGGCCGGGTAGCCGACTCGACACCGCGCCGGCCGTCACGCAGCAGCGTGACAGCGCCGGCGACCATCAGGGCCGCCGTGGCGCCGTGCACGCCGAACGCGGTGGCCTGCGAACCGCCGTTGGCCAGCACGATAGTCGCGTCGCCGACCGGGATGAGCGCCTCGGCGAGCAGCCCGATCGCCACGATCCGGGGCTGCCGGGTGGCCAGCAGCGCCAGCATCACCAGCCCGGATGTGACGTCCCGGACGCCCTTGACCCGCAGGAACGGGTCGGTGTCCGGTGGTGGCACGGGCACGCCGAACGTACCGGCGATCGCGCCCGGCTCCACCAGGTAGCGCGTGCCGACCCAGATGATCCCGACACTGACCAGGCCGGCGACCGCGTAGCCGAACTTCCGCATGTCCTTCTCCTCTATCTAGCACCGCTAGTTCTACTGTCGATGCTAAGTAGAGCACTGCTCGATTGTCTAGCGCTGCTAGAATTTCGTCATGCCTCCGCACCAGCGCCGCGACCGCCAGCGCGCCGACCGGCACCGGTTGATCCTGGCGACCGCGCGGCAGATCGCTGAGACGGAGGGCTGGGACGCGGTCACCACGCGCCGGCTGGCCGAGGCGATCGAGTACAGCCAGCCGGTGCTCTACAGCCACTTCGCCGGCAAGGACGAGATCGTCGCGGCGGTCGCACTGGACGGCTTCGCGGAGCTCACCGAGGCGCTCCGGACACGGTCGGTCGCCGGGGCGGCTGCTGGCGGCCAGGTGAGAGGCGGCCAGGTGAGAGGCGACCACGTGGGAGGCGGCCGGGCCAGCGAGAGTCGGCTCGGGGCCGTGGCCAGGGCGTATCTCGACTTCGCCGCCGCCCACCCTGCGGTGTACGCGGCGATGTTCACCCTGCACACGGCGCTGACCTTCGCCACGCCACAGTCACCCGAACCGCTGCGGGACGCCTTCGGCGTGCTGCGCGACTCCCTCGGCGAGGGCGACGAGGACACCGGCGACGAGCGCGACCTGGAGACCCGCACCGAGGTGTTCTGGGCGGCCCTGCACGGGCTTGCCACCCTCACCGCCGGCCACCGGCTGCGCCCGGCCCAGGCCGACGAGCGGCTGGACCTGCTCGTCGCCCAGCTCGCCTGACCCGGGACCATGGCAGCCCCGGGCCGGATCTAGTAGGTGAGTGCCAGGCCGGGGTCGGCGAGCAGCGCGCCGACGTCGGCCAGGAAGCGGGAACCCTGCTCGCCGTCCACGAGGCGGTGGTCGAACGAGAGCGCGAGCTGGCAGACCGTGCGCACCGCCAGCTGCCCGTCGACCACCCACGGGGCCTGCTTCACCGCGCCGAGCGCCAGGATCGCCGACTCCCCGGGGTTCAGGATCGGCGTACCGGTGTCGACCCCAAGCACCCCGACGTTGGTGATCGTGAACGTGCCGCCGACCATGTCAGCCGGCGGGGTCTTGCCGGACCGCGCGGTCCTGGTGAGCTCGCCGAGCGCTTCGGCCAGCTCACGCAGCGACAGGATGTCGGCGTTCCTGATCTTCGGCACGACCAGCCCGCGCGGGGTGGCCGCCGCGATGCCCAGCTGAACGTGGTCGTAGTAGACGATCTCCTGCGCGGCCTCGTCCCAGCTCGCGTTGACCTCCGGTGTGCGCCGGGCGGCCAGGCACACCGCCTTCGCCGCGAACGCCAGCGGGCTCAGCTTGATGTCCCGGAAGGCCGCCGACACCCGGAGCCGGTCCCGCAGCTCGATCATCGGCGTGACGTCGACGGCGAGGAACTCGGTGACGTGCGGGGCGGTGAACGCGCTGGCCACCATGGCCGCAGCGGTGGCCTTGCGGACCCCCTTGATCGGCACCCGGCGTTCGCCACCGGCTCCGGTCGACGGTGCTGCCCCGACGGCGCCGTTCGTCGCGGGCGCGCTGCCGAGGTGGACGTCCTCGCGGGTGATCACGCCGTTCGGACCGCTGCCGGTCAGGGCGCCCAGGTCGATACCCAGCTCCTTGGCCAGCTTCCGGACCGGCGGCTTGGCCAGCGGCACGGCGGTACGGGCGGACGCGTCGGCGGCGGTGAGCTCAGGGGCGGCGGTGAGCTCAGGGGCGGCGGCCGCGGACTGTCTGCGGGGGCGGCGGGTGACCGAGCCCGGTTTGGGGCCGTAGCCGACCAGGTTGGCGATTCGGCCGTCCACACCGGGTTCGCCGATCTTCGCGCCCACCGGCTCGGCGGCGGGCGGCGCTCCCGCTGCCGCGGTGGGCACGGGGGCGGCCGGCGCGGGGGCCGCGACCGGCTCGTCGGCGCCGTCGCTGATCGCGATGATCGGGGTGCCGACCTCGACGGTCACCCCTGGCTCGACGAGCAGTGCCGCGACCGTGCCGGCGTACGGCGAGGGCAGCTCCACCGCCGCCTTGGCCGTCTCGATCTCGACGATGATCTGGTTCACGGTGACGGTGTCGCCAACCGCGACCTGCCAGGACAGGATCTCGGCCTCGGTCAGCCCCTCGCCGACGTCCGGCATGTTGAACACCTGACGCATCCCGGTCACCAGGCCAGCGAGCGGTCGACGGTGTCGAGTACGCGGTCGAGGTCGGGCAGGAAGTCGTCCTCGCACTTGGACGGCGGGTACGGGGTGTCGAAGCCGGTGACCCGCAGCACGGGAGCCTCGAGCGAGTAGAAGCAGTCCTGCTGCACCTTCGCCGCCACCTCGGCGGCCACCGACACCTCCGAAGCCGCTTCAGCCACCACGACGAGCCGTCCGGTCCGGCGCACCGACTCGTACACCGGGCCGAGGTCCAGCGGGGACAGCGTGCGCAGGTCGATCACCTCGAGCTCGCGGCCGTCGGCGCGGGCGGCCTCGGCGGCGTCCAGGCACGTGCGCACCATGGGGCCGTAGGTCGCCAGCGTGACAGCGGACCCGCTACGCAGCACCCGTGAGCTGAACAGCGGCGGCGGCGTCACGTCGTAGTCGATCTCCGCCTTCTCCCAGTACCGCCGCTTCGGCTCGAAGAAGATCACCGGATCGTCCGACCCGATGGCCTGCTGGATCATCCAGTAGGCGTCGACCGGGTTGCCGCACGCGACCACCTTCAGGCCGGCGACGTGCGCGAACAGTGCCTCAGGGGACTCCGAGTGGTGCTCGACCGCGCCGATGCCACCGCCGAACGGGATCCGCACCACGACCGGCATCGGCACCCGCCCCTGCGAGCGGTAGCGCAGCTTCGCCAGCTGGGACACGATCTGGTCGTAGCCGGGGAACACGAAGCCGTCGAACTGGATCTCGCAGACCGGCCGGAAACCCCGGATGGCGAGGCCGACCGCAGTGCCGATGATCCCCGACTCGGCCAGCGGGGTGTCCAGCACGCGCTGCTCGCCGAAGTCCTTCTGCAGCCCGTCGGTGATCCGGAAAACGCCGCCGAGCTTGCCGACGTCCTCACCCATCACCAGGACCTTCGGATCGCGCTCCATGGCAGCGCGCAGGCCGTTGTTGAGTGCTTTCGCCATCGTCACAGTGGCCATGGTTCAGGCCCCTTCGAACGAGGAGTGGTACGCGAGGAAGTCGTCCCGCTGCTGGTCCCAGACCGGTGAGGACTCCGCGTAGACCTCCGAGAAGATCCGCCCCGGGCCCGGTTCCGGCATGTTCTGGCAGTGCTCGCGCAGCCGGGCGGCGAGCTCGTCGGACTCGGCGGTGACCCCGTCGAAGAAGTCCTGGCCGACCTCGTGCTCGCGGACCAGGTTCACCCGCAGCCTCTCGATCGGGTCCTTCAGCTTCCACAGCTCGAGCTCGTCGGCGAGCCGGTAGCGGGACGGGTCGTCGGACGTGGTGTGTGCGTCCATCCGGTAGGTGAACGCCTCGATCAGGACCGGACCGTTGCCCGTGCGGCACTCGTCGAGCGCCCAGCGGGTCACCGCGAGGGTGGCCAGCACGTCGTTGCCGTCGACCCGGATGCCGGGGAAGCCGTAGCCGCGGGCGCGCTGGTAGAGCGGTACCCGGGTCTGACGCTCCAGCGGCTCGGAGATGGCCCACTGGTTGTTCTGGCAGAAGAACACGACCGGCGCGTCGTAGACCGCCGACCAGACGAAGCCCTCGTGCACGTCGCCCTGCGAGGTGGCGCCGTCGCCGAAGTAGCAGATCGTCGCCTCACCGGTCGCGTCACCGACCTTGCCCTCGAAGCGCTGGCCCATCGCGTAGCCGGTGGCGTTCAGGCACTGGTTGCCGATCACGATGGTGTAGAGGTGGAAGCCGACCTCGGCCGGGTCCCAGCTGCCGTGGTCGGTGCCTCGGAAGATGCCCAGCAGCGCCGTCGGGTCGATGCCACGGCACCAGGCAACGCCGTGCTCGCGGTAGCTGGGGAACGCCATGTCCCGCGCGGCCAGCGCCCTGCCGGAGCCGATCTGGGCGGCCTCCTGCCCGAGCAGCGGCACCCAGATACCGAGCTGGCCCTGGCGCTGCAGCGCGTTGGCCTCCCGGTCCACCCTGCGGACCAGCACCATGTCCCGGTACAGCGACTTCAGCCGGTCGACGTCGATGTCCGCCAGGTAGTGGTCGAACCGGGGCTCGGCCACGCGCACCCCCTCGGGAGTGAGCACCTGGACCAGGTCGACACCACCCTCGACGGTGGCGTGCAGACCGGCGATGACCTGCTGTGGGGTGGGCTCAGGCTCGACAAAACCGGGCCACGACGGCATGGCGACTCCTCGGCTCAGGTCCCCCGGGCCGCTTGTGGCGGCACCGGGGCACGTCGGCAGCGAACCGACCGGCGACCCGGTCAGGGCGCCGGCCGCCCATCGTTACGACGGGCTCGCTACCGACATCGTGGCATGAGCCGAGCCACCCGGCATCGGGCGTGCGGCGTCAGCCCCGTTTGTACGGGGTCGGCGGCGCGGGGCGGGTGGCCGCCGGCGTGGTCGGGGTGATCACAGCCTGCGCGGTGAGCGGCGGCTCCGGGGCGGCGAAGCCCCCGAGGTCGGCCAGCTTGCGCTTCACGGACTCGATCTGCCCGTGGTACTTGCCACTGGTGCGCTGGTCGGCGAAGGACGCGGCCTTCTCGGCGAGGTCGCGGGCCTTCTCCGGGTTCTTCTGGGCGTAGCGGCGCGCGGCCTCGGCGGCAATCCCCAGCGCGGCCAGCTTCCGGATCAACGACATGGCGAGTCCCTTCTGCTGTCGGCCTGACAACGTATCGAACCACTCTCAAGGTTCCGGCGTGCGCTCCGGGCGCACTTGGCTGTCATCGCCTAGCCTCCTGCTGTGACGCGCTTCACCTACCTCGGCGGCATTGCTGTGCTCGCCATCGCCACCCTCGGCCTTTCGGTCGCGTTCAGCCCGTGGTGGTGGCTGGCCGCCGGGCCACTGCTCGTGCTCACGGCACTGGGCGCCTACGACCTCGTCCAGCGCAACCACTCGATCCTGCGCAACTACCCGGTCGTCGGCCACCTGCGCTTTCTGATGGAGGAGATCCGGCCGGAGATCCAGCAGTACTTCATCGAGCGCAACACCGACGGCCGGCCGTTCGACCGGGAGGTCCGCTCGCTGGTCTACCAGCGTGCCAAGGCCACCGAGGCGGAGCAGCCGTTCGGCACCGAGCGCGAGGTCTACGAGATCGGCTACGAGCACTTCGTGCACGCGATGTGCCCGCTGCCGACGCCGGAGCGGCCGCCGACGGTGCGGATCGGCGGCCCGGACTGCCGCCAGCCGTACGACATGGCGCTGCTCAACGTGTCCGCGATGTCATTCGGGTCGCTGTCCTCGAACGCGATCCTGGCGCTGAACACCGGGGCGGCGCGGGGCGGCTTCGCGCACGACACCGGCGAGGGCGGGCTGTCGGACTACCACCTGCGCCCCGGGGGCGACCTGGTCTGGGAGATCGGCACCGGCTACTTCGGCTGCCGCGGCGACTCCGGCGGCTTCGACGAGGCGAAGTTCGCCGCGAAGGCCGCCCACCCGGCCGTGCGCTGCGTGTCGCTGAAGCTGTCCCAGGGCGCCAAGCCGGGGCTCGGCGGGGTGCTGCCGGGGCCGAAGGTGAACGCCGAGATCGCGCGGGTCCGGGGTGTGCCGCAGGGGGTCACGGTGATCTCGCCGCCCGCGCACAAGGTGTTCTCGACGCCGGTCGGGCTGATCGAGTTCCTGGTCCGGATGCGTGAGCTGTCCGACGGCAAGCCGGTCGGCTTCAAGCTCTGTGTCGGCTCGCGGCGCGACGTGCTCGCGGTGTGCAAGGCGATGCTGGAGGTCGGCACGACCCCGGACTTCATCATCGTGGACGGCTCGGAGGGCGGTACCGGGGCTGCGCCGCTGGAGTTCCTCGACCACATCGGCACGCCGCTCACCGAGGGACTGATCACGCTGCACAACGCGCTGGTCGGCACGGGGCTGCGAGACAAGATCAAGCTCGGCGCCTCCGGCAAGGTGTCCAGCGGCGCTGACATCGTGAAGCGGCTGATCCAGGGCGCGGACTACACCAACGCGGCGCGGGCGATGATGTTCGCGGTCGGCTGCATCCAGGCGCAGAAGTGCCATACCAACCAGTGCCCGGTCGGGGTGGCCACCCAGGACGCCCGGCGGGCCCGCGCACTGGACGTCCCCGACAAGTCCGACCGGGTGGAGCAGTTCCAGCGGGCCACGGTGCGCAGCGCCACCCAGATCATGGCCTCGATGGGCGTGCACAACACCGCCGAGCTGGACCCGCACATGCTGCGCCGCCGCATCACACCCACCGAGATGCGCAGCTACGCCGAGCTGTACGACTGGCTGCACCCCGGCGAGCTGCTCGCCGACCCGCCGGAGGGCTGGGTGGCCGATTGGAAGGCCGCCGACCCGGCCACGTTCAGGCCGTAACCCGTTCCTAACACGACAGACCAGCACCTGACCGGCGCCACAGACCCACTTGGACCACACTCACTACCGCCACACCGCTGGGCCATCCGGGCGACACATTCATTACGTGGCCACGGTTCGGCGACTGATCGAGTCAAACGCTTACCTCAAACGGGGAGGGTTTGGCACGATGCGGTGATTCTGAGCTGACCCTGAGGAGATGATCGTGATCCGCCGACCTCGTTCACGCGCGCTCGCCGTGCTCGGCATGACAGCGTCCGTGCTGGTACTCGCCGCCTGCGGCGCGGGCGGCAGCGGTGCCCCGAGCTCCGGAGGTGGTGCGGCCGCGTCGGAGGCTCCGGCGGTCAGCAAGGACGACGCGCTGGCGAAGATGGTGCCGGCGAGCATCGCGTCCGACGGCAAGCTGGTGATCGGCAGCGACGCGTCGTACCCGCCCAACGAGTTCTACGACACCGACGGCCAGACCTTCATCGGCATGGACGTCGACCTCGGCAAGGCCGTCGCGCAGAAGCTCGGGCTCACCGCCGAGTTCCAGAACAGCGCGTTCGGCGCGATCCTGCTCGGCATCGGGTCGGACAAGTACGAGCTGGGCATGTCGTCGTTCACGATCAACGCCGAGCGCGAGAAGTCCGTCGACATGGTCAGCTACTTCAATGCCGGCACCAAGGCCGCCGTGCTGAAGGGTAACCCGGACAACATCAACCTGGACGACCTGTGCGGCAAGGCCGCCGGGTCGCAGAAGGACACCGTCCAGGAGGAGGACCTCAACGCGCGCAGCAAGAAGTGCCAGGCCGAGGGCAAGGCACCGGTCGCGATCACCGCGCTGCAGGCCCAGACCGACGTCACGCTCGCGCTGACCTCCAAGCGGATCTCGGTCATGCTGGCCGACTCGCCGGTGACCAACTACGCCATCAGCCAGACCAACGGCCAGCTCGAGCCGCTCGGCGCCCAGTACGAGGCGGCGCCGTACGGCATCGCGATCAAGAAGGGCCAGGGCGACTTCACCAAGGCGGTGCAGGGCGCCGTGCAGGCACTGATCGCTGACGGCACCTACGGCAAGATCCTGGCCAAGTGGAACGGCACCGAGAGCGCGATCCCGACCGCGCAGATCAACCCCGACACCGGTCAGTGAGGGCACGGTGACAGCGGAGACCGACCCGCTGCCGCCGGTCGGGGCGGTGCCCAGCACGGCCGCGCCGATCAAGGCGGTACCGGTGCGCCGCCCGGGCCGCTGGGTGGCGGTGGCAGTACTCGCGGTGCTGGCCGCGATGCTGGTGAACGCGATCTTCACCAACCCCCGCTTCGCCTGGCCGGTCGTCGGTGAGTTCATCTTCTCCAGCGTCGTGCTCGGCGGGCTGAAGAACACCCTGATCCTGACCGTGCTCGCGATGGCGATCGGTGCTGTCGGCGGCCTGATCCTGGCGGTCATGCGGCTGTCCCCGAACCCGGTGCTGACCGGGGTCGCCGGCGCCTACATCTGGTTCTTCAGAGGCACCCCGGTGATCACGCAGCTGGTCTTCTGGAACTTCCTGGCCAGCCTGTTCCCGACGCTCGGGCTGGGCATCCCGTTCGGCCCTGAGTTCATCACGTTCGACACCAACAAGCTGATCGTGCAGTTCACCGCGTGCCTGCTCGGGCTCGGGCTGAACGAGGCCGCCTACATGGCCGAGATCGTCCGGGGAGGCATCAACTCGGTGGACCACGGCCAGACCGAGGCGGCCGGCGCGCTGGGCATGTCCCGGACGCAGGCGCTGCGCAGGGTCGTGCTGCCGCAGGCCATGAAGGTGATCATCCCGCCGACCGGCAACGAGACCATCTCGATGCTGAAGACCACCTCGCTCGTCGTGGTCGTCGGCTACTTCGAGCTGCAGACCGCCGTACAGTCGATCTACTCGCGCAACTTCCAGGCCGTGCCGCTGCTGATCGTCGCCGCGCTCTGGTACCTCGTGCTGACCTCGGTGCTCTCGGTCGGGCAGATGTACCTGGAGCGGTACTACGGTCGAGGTAGCGGCCACCCGGGCGCCCAGCCCGAGAGTCGCATGCGGTTCGGGCTCGGTTCCGTGCTCGGCCTCGGCCGGGGCAAGGGCGACGTCACGTGAGCACCACGGCAGACGGATTACTGGGGGACGGCGTGACGCAGGATGGCGCGGCCGGTGCGGGCGAGCGGCCGATGGTGAAGGCCGAGCAGGTCTGCAAGAACTTCGGGTCGAACCAGGTGCTGCGCGGCATCGACCTCGTCGTCCAGCCGCGCGAGGTGATGTGCATCATCGGGCCGTCCGGCTCGGGCAAGTCGACGTTCCTGCGCTGCATCAACCACCTGGACAAGGTCAGCGCGGGGCGGCTCTGGGTGGACGGGCAGCTGGTCGGCTACCGCGAGCACGGCGGCAAGCTGCACGAGCTGCGCGAGTCTGAGGTGGCGCGGCAGCGCCGCGACATCGGCATGGTGTTCCAGCGGTTCAACCTGTTCCCGCACCGCACGGCCGCCGAGAACATCATGGAGGCGCCGATCACCGTGCGCGGCGAGTCCCGCGCGGCGGCCCGCGCCCAGGCCGGTGAGCTGCTGGAACGGGTCGGGCTGGCCGACAAGGTGGACGCCTACCCCGCGGCACTGTCCGGCGGCCAGCAGCAGCGGGTCGCCATCGCGCGCGCCCTGGCCATGCGGCCGAAGCTCATGCTGTTCGACGAGCCGACCTCCGCGCTGGACCCGGAGCTCGTCGGTGATGTGCTCGCCGTGATGCGCCAGCTCGCCGAGGACGGCATGACCATGATCGTGGTCACCCACGAGATGGGCTTCGCGCGCGAGGTCGGCGACTCGCTGGTGTTCATGGACGGCGGAGTCGTCGTCGAGGCGGGCAAGCCGCGCGACGTCATCACCAACCCCGCCCACCAGCGCACGCAGACCTTCCTGTCGAAGGTGTTGTAGGGGCGGGGCGTTGCCTGGCGGGCGTCAGCGGGGGAGGCGGCCCATCAGGAAGAACTCCGGGTTGGGGCGCAGCGCGGTCAGGTGCGCGAGCCGGTTGGACATCGCGAAGAGGGCGGTGATCGAGCCGACGTCCCAGATCTCGTCCTCGGTCAGCCCCGCCTCGCGTGCGGCGTCCAGGTCCTCCTCGCGCAGGCTGGCCGAGTCGGTGGCGATCTGCAGCGCGAGGTCCACGATCGCGCGCTGGCGGGGCTCCAGGGCCACGCCGTAGGGGTTCGCGGCGACGTGGTCGGCCAGCTCAGGGTCCTTGCTGCGCACCCGCAGGATCGCACCGTGCGCCACGATGCAGTACGCGCAGTGGTTCGCGCCCGAGGTGGCCACCACGATCAGCTCCCGCTCGGCGCCGGACAGCGTCGGCTCGCCGCTGTCGCTCGGCGTCATCAGCGCGTCGTGGTAGTCCAGGAACGCGCGCAGCTCCGCCGGCCGCCGCGCCAGCGCCCGGAACACGTTCGGTACGAACCCCGACTTCTCCGCGATGGCCTCGATCCGTTGCCGCAGGTCATCTGGCAGGTCAGCGGGTTCGACCACACCGAAGCGGCTCACCGGGCGGTCGGTCTCTGGCGCACTCATGCCACCGAACCTAGTACCAGCGCCATCCCCCAGCCCGGCACTCCCAGTCATCGGGATGGTCGATCGCATCGCGCGCGCGTTCGAGGGATCATGAACGGGTGGCCGTGCCCAAGGAGTACCAGGCGTTGTTCAGCCGCTGGTGCGCCGATCGCGTTCCTGGGCACGCTCGTGCCAGTCTGCAGATCGGCTACACGATCCATGGTGATGTTGTCACCATCGTGGAGCGGCATCCCCCCGCGTTCCCCGAGCTGACCTCGGCGTGGAGCACGGCGTACGTCGCCCAGCTGCGCCACAACGACCCCGAGCAGGGGCTGTGGCGGATCTACCGGCGCGTCGGCGACAAGTGGGAGCGCTATGACCGCGCACCCGCCACCGCGCCGGAGCCCCTGCTCGCCGAGATCGTCGACGACCCGTACACGGTGTTCTGGGGCTGAGCGTGGTCTGAGGCTCCGGCGTTGCTGGGTTCCCCGGTCTCCTTGGGGCGGGGGTGGTCAGGCGCCGGCGCGCTGGTCGTCGGCGGCGCGGTCTGCGCGCGGCTCGACGGCGCGCGCCACGATGCCCAGCGGCAGCACCACGTACTCCGTCTCGACCTCCGGCGGCTCCGACGTCTCCACCTGCTCGGCGCCCACGCGGGCGGCGGCGCGCTTCTTCGACGGGTTGGCCTCCTGGGGCGGTGCCTCGCGCTGCGCCGGCACGGTGAACGGCAGTGTCGGCCCGTCGACCTTGTCCGCGCCGCTCGACCCGGTCGAGACGTCCGGGCTGTCCGACCGGGGGGCCGGTACCTCGGGCCTCCGCTCGTGGGCCGGCTCCGCACCGGCGCTGCCCGACCTGCCGCCGTCCGACCTGCCGCCGTCCGACCTGCCGCCGTCCAGCACCTTGTCGGCCAGCGTGTCCTCCGCCAGCGCGGCGTCGTCCAGGGGCGGCGGCGGCACCTCGTCCACACCGGCGGGCGGCGCGGGCATCTCCACGTAGGCCACCGGGGCGGGCGGCGCGGCGGGAGCTTCCTCGGCCACGGCGACCGGCTCGATCGGCGCCGAGGCACCGTCCCCGCCGGCCACGATCACCGGCACACCGGCCCTGCGCAGCCTGCTCAGCACGGTGTCGTCCGACCCGGCCGGCCCGGGCGGCGGTGTACCGGCGAACCCGGCGGACACCGCGAGCAGCCGAGGCGCGGCAGCCGCCACGAGCAGGTTCTCCGTACCCAGCGAACCGGCGCCGAGCAGCAGCACCAGGTCGGCGGTGTCGGCGTCGGGTAGCTGGCCGAGCAACTCGTCGAGCGGCACGAACCGGGCGGTGCCCTGGGTGAACCGTTGCGGCCCAGACTGCTCCCACAGCTCGGCCAGCTCGGGTACCGCTGAGCGCAGCCGGCCGAGCAGCTCGACCTGGCGCCGCTGGTCGGCGTACTCCCGGCGGGCGGCGGCCAGCGCCGCGAGCGCGTCCTGGTAGGCGGGCAGGTTCCGGGCGTGCAGGGCGGAGAGCAGCACGCCGAACTCCGGCGCGGCGTCCGACGCTGGCATCGACCGCGCCAGCCGCTCGGCCAGCCGGCCCAGCTGGGCGCGCGCGGTGGACATCCCCGAGGCGCCGCCGGACTCCACGATCGTCCGCGCGACCTGCTCGATGGTGGCCAGGTCGGGCACGGTGACCGGGCTGTCCGGGTGGATGAACAGCACCTCGTGGCGCAGGTGCTCCGCCGCCCTGGCGGCCTCCTCGATGCGGTCCAGCTGGCGGTTCAGCTCGACCACCCCGGGCACGTTCCTCGGCTCGGGGACGCGCAGCCTGCGGCACCGCTCGCCGATCCCGTCCATCGCCTCGATCAGCTCGACGAAGGCCAGTGCCTGGTGCAGCACCGTGGTGTCCTTCAGCGAAGCCCCGTCCAGGCGCAGGTGGCGCAGCACGGGCTGTACGGCGCGCTGCTGCGCGGAGCGGAAGTACACCCGCGCCCGGCCGCCGCCGTCCAGGTACCGCACGTAGGCGCGCAGCTGCTCGATGGCGTCCGGCGGCAGTGTGCCGACCACGGCCATCTGGTCACCGGCGTCGCGCAGCTTGTCGGCGGAGAGCACCACGTCGGTGGTGTGCCGCAGCAGCGCGTCGAACTCCTCGCGGTCCGAACCGAACAGGACGCGTTCCAGCAGCGCACTGGTCCACAGCGAGTCGCGGGCCGGGTCCATCGCGCGCAGGGTGTCCTCGCAGCGCCGCGCCGTCTCGAGCAGCGCGGACAACCGGTCCTCGTGCAGCCCACCGAGGAGCTCGGGCAGCAGATCCACGGTGTCCCGGGGCGGGTAGCCCTTGCCGCCGGCCGCCCGACACAGGGCCGCAACGCGGTCCGCGTCGGGCACCAGGTTCGGGTGGGGCAGCGCCTGGTGCAGCCGCAGCTGCCGGCTGGGCGTCACGGTCACGAGCAGCGAACGCAGCTCGCGCAGCTCGGCGTCGGACAGCGGCGGCGGGGCGTCCAGGCAGACGCCGTGCAGCGACTCGGGCAGCGCGGCCCGCACGGCGGACAGCGCGGCCGGGTCGGCACCGCTGACGAGCACCCGCTTGCCGTCGACGAGTACGGCGGCCAGGTTCTCCGCGACGCGCGCCGGGTCGGATGCGTCCAGCACCGCGCACGGGTACCGCCGCACCACGTCGACCAGTCCGTCCGCCTCGCCGGCCGGCACGCGCTGTGCCGGCACGGAGGCCGTTGCCGGGGCCAGCACCTCGGACAGCCGGTACAGCCCGATCGGGGTCTCCCCGGCCGCGCTGCGCCGCAGGATCTCCGCGGCGGCGTGCGCCGGCGCACCATCTTCGGGCGCGTGCGCGGTCAACTCCGCGACGAGTCCCTCAGCTGGGTCCCCGGCTAGGTCGGCGTGTTCCGACGCTCCCAGATCCAACACAGTGGTCACCTCCGGCTGGCCAGGGTAGGCCCGCGACTGCGGTCACATCATGTATCGGACGAACGCACAAAACGTTCCACCGTTCAGCCCAATATTTCTTCGGAGGTAACTCTATGCGTTCGTTAATGGATCACTGACCCGGCCTCCACTGGCTTAATTCGATCACTTCCCTCGTCCGTGTGATAATCCGATGGAGTGGTCTGGTCTTCGCCATTGGAGGCCGAGGTGGCTCGCAGGATGAGCGTCGCGACCACCGCGACCACCAGGTTTACGACGAGCGCCACAAATCCGACATAGATCTGGACCTTCGAGCCCGCGAAGGGGTGCAGGCCGAACAGGTCGAGCTTGTCCAGGGTCAGCGCGGAGCCGCCGAAGTGCAGACGCTTCGCGGCGGGGTTCGGGATCTGGTAGAGCAGGTACAGGCCGTAGGCCATGCCGGCCGCCCAGCCCGCCACGAGTGCCCAGCGGTGCAGCCATCGGGTGTAGAGCGCGATCGCCACCGCCGGCAGGGTCTGCAGGATGATCACGCCGCCGATCAGTTGCAGGTCGATGGAGAACTGCGGGTCGACGAGCACGATGAACAGCACCGCGCCGACCTTGACCACGAGCGAGGCGAGCTTCGCCTGCTTGGCCTCCTGGGCCGGCGTGGCGTTCTTGTGCAGGTACTCCTTGTAGACGTTGCGCGTCCACAGGTTGGCGGCGGCGATGGACATGATCGCGGCCGGCACCAGCGCGCCGATACCGATCGCGGCGAACGCGATGCCGGCGAACCACGAGCCGAACTGGCTCTGGAACAGCACCGTGATGACCGTGTTGGTGTCGGGCCGGCCGGTCGCGTTGTTCGTGATCGGCTTCACCCCGGCGGCGATGGCCACGTAGCCCAGCAGCGCGAGCAGGCCCAGCAGCAGCGAGTACGCCGGCAGCGCGACCATGTTCCGCTTGAGCACCACCCGGCCCCGCGAGGCCAGCACGCCGGTCACCGAGTGCGGGTAGAGGAACAGCGCGAGCGCGGAGCCCAGCGCCAGCGTGACGTACTGCAGCTGGTTGGTGCCGGTCAGCAGGATGGAGCCGAGCGGGGCGCCGGTGGACGGGTTGGGCTGGGCGAGCTTCGCGGCCGAGACGTCGAAGATGTGCGACCAGCCACCGAGCTTGGCCGGCAGGTAGAACACCGCGACCAGGATGACCAGGTAGATCAGGATGTCCTTGACGAAGGCGATCAGCGCGGGCGCGCGCAGCCCGGACTGGTAGGTGTAGAGCGCGAGGATGACAAACGCCACGAACAGCGGCGCGTGCCCGGCCAGCCCGGAGCCGTTGAGGCCCATCGTGCGCAGCACCGCCTCCAGCCCGGCCAGCTGCAGCGCGATGTAGGGCATGGTGGCCACGATCCCGGTGATCGCGATGATCAGCGCCAGCAGCGAGCTCCCATAGCGGCCGCGCACGAAGTCGGCTGGCGTGACGTAGCCGTGCACCCGCGACACCGACCACAACCGCAGCACCGGCAGGAACACCAGCGGGTAGAGCACCACGGTGTAGGGCAGCGCATAGAAGCCCAGCGCGCCCGCCCCGAACAGCAGCGCCGGCACCGCGACGAACGTGTACGCGGTGTAGAGGTCACCGCCGACCAGGAACCAGGTCACCCAGGTACCGAACTGGCGCCCGCCGAGGCCCCACTCGTCGAGGTGGTCCAGGCTCGCGCCCCGCTGCCACCGCGACGCCACAAAACCCATCACGGTGACCACGAGGAACAGCACCACGAACACCGACAGCTCAACCCAGTGGATCATCGGGCGGTCCCCTCGTCCAGCTCGTCGACATCGGCGGCCGGGGTGGCGCTCGGCACGGTCGGCTCATCCCGGGTCATCCGGAACACCAGCGCCACGCAGACGACGCCGACCGGCACGAACGCGAACTGGGACCAGTAGAAGAACGGCAGGCCGAACAGCCGGGGTTGGTCGGCGTTGAACCACGGCACGACCAGCATCAGGAACGGCACCAGCAGCAGCAGGTTCCACGCGTTCACGCGCAGGCCCGACCCGGACTCGGGTGACGCCATGAAATCTCCCCTTAACTCTCCCGACCGACGCGTCAGTCTCCCCCGTATCGCCCGATCAGGCGATCACAAGAAGATAAAGCCCGATCATGGTGTAAACGATCATGAGCAGGACCAGCGGAACCTGGTCGGCGAGCCGGCGGTTCTCCGGCAGCAGCGCGGCACTGCGGTCGTGCGCGGCGATCACCCCGACCACGTGGCCGACCAGGATCGCGACCACCTGGATCGCCGCCACCAGCAGCGGCGCGGGCGCCCCGGTCGGCGCGGGCGCGGACGGGTCGAGGAGCTGCGCCAGCCCCCGGGGGCCCTCGGTGAGCAGCAGCGACGCGTAGTGGGCGATGGTGTAACCGACGGCGATCGGGATCAACGTGCTGACCAGCCGGCCGGCCAACGCGCCGGTGGCGAGCCGGTAGCTGGCGGCGACCAGGCCGATCAGGGCGGCCAGTACGACGGTGGCGAGCAGTTCCTTCGGGACGCCGGTCCGGGCGGCGGCCAGCTGGCTCGTCGTCGCCCACCACGGCGTGCCGGACACCCCGTCGAACACCGTCGAGCCCCACCACACCGCCAGCACCGCGACCAGTCCTGGCGCCGGGATGACCGCGTTCAGCGCCCGGAACGGGTTGCGCAGCTCGACCGGTCGATGATCGGCAGAGCCGCGCCCCACCGGCGACAGCGCGGCGACCAGCGACGAGTACGCCTCGAACGGGTCAGCGCGGTCGAACCACGAGGGGCCGTAGCGGAGCGCGGCGGCGGTGCTGAGGGCGGTGTACGTGGCGATGAACCCGCCGACCACCGCCGGCTCGGCCCGCGCGTCCGGCACGAGCTCCAGCCAGACGAACGCGGCCAGCCCGAGCGCCGTCGGCCAGTAGCCGAGACCTTTGGGCAGCTCGCGGCACCCGTCCGGTGGCAGCCGGAACACGGTGACCAGCCCGCGGCGCAACGCCCGCAGCGGGTTCACCACCCGCCACACCGGTCCGAGCACCAGCGAGGCCGGCACCAGACCCACCCAGAGCAGCACGTACAGCGCTCTCGGCACCGGGTTGTGGTCGGGATCCTGGTCGCCGGCGAACGCCTGTCCGAGCAGGTACGCCAGCAGCGCGAGCATGACTGACTGCGCCGCCAGCCGGGCCCGGCCGCTGTCCGCGAGGCGCGTCACGGCGGCCGGCAGCGCGCGGCCGGCCACCGCGGTGTGGAACCTCGGCTGCCGCCACGCCAGCCCCACCGCGAGGAACGACGCCAGCACGACGAACCCGCCGGCCTGCAGCACCAGCTCGCCCGGCAGCGGCAGATCAGCCCGCCCCCCGATCCCGTGCGCCAGTATCAACCCGACCCCCCACCGGCACCCGGACCGGCGCCCGCCCCCGGCGACCCCTGCTCCCGCAAGTCGGGGATTCCGTCAGGGTGGGTCGCGGATTCCGCCAGGGCGGGGGAGGGCGGCGGGGTGCGGCGCAGCAGTAGCCACCCGGCGGCCACCACACCCAGCCCACCGCCGACGGTCAGCGCGATGAGCAGCCGGTCCAGGTCGGCGCCCCAGGCGAACGGGATCACCGCGTCGTGGAAGCTGAACACGTCGGCCGGCGCAATGATGATCGCCAAGAGCGCGCCGGCCACCAGGCACAGCAGTGGTCCCGCCGCCCGACCGCGCGCGGTGAGCCAGGCACCCGCCGCTCCGATCGGCCACCCCACCACGGCGAACCCGGCGGCGGCCAGGAACACCCAGACCAGCCGCCCCTCCGCGACGACCAGCGCCGAGCCGTACATGTGCACCACGTGCGCCCCCATCACCACCACCGTGGCCACCGCCAACGCCCACCGCGCCACCCCCGTCCCCACTGCCGGCGAGTCGCTAGATTCCGCGGACCGTGTCGCTAGATTCCGCGGGCCGCGCCGCCGGCTACCCCACGCGACCAGCGCCAACGGCAGCACGAGGGCACCCGCCGTGGCCAGCCACCACAGCCCGGCGTCCGGCGGGGGTGGCCAGCGCTGCTCGCCGACCAGCTCAGCGGCACGAACGTCGGCGCCGACCCCGATGCGCAGCGGGACGCGCCAGTCCAGCCGCGCGTCCGGCGGGCGGGGCTCGGCCGAGGCGGCGACGATGCGGGGGTCGGACCACAGCGCCGAGTCACCGGGGTCCACCACCGGCAATGCGTTGATCACTGAGCCCGGCGGCGGCAGCACGCTGACCCGCTGCCCGGTGTCGTTGACGAGCCGCAGCCGGGCGCCGGCCTCGACGACGGACACGGTGAGCCCGGGTACGGCCGGCTGGAGGCCGAGCACCACCGGTTCGTTGGCCGACGACTCCAGCCCGCCGGCGTGTGCGAGCGCCACACCGTCGCTGACCAGCACGGCGAACGCGCTGATCAGCACGGTGGCGATCAGTCGGGCAGCCGCGCGTCGCACGGGGCAGACGTTAGCCGGGCGCGGGCCTGACAAAAGCCGCGACTCACCCTGACAAAATCCCCGACTCGCCGACAGCGGGAGCGGAGCCCCCGTGCGGACGGACCACGCGGGCGGAGCCCCAGTGCGGGTGGAGAGGCGAACGGGGCGGGCGCTTGCGGCGCCCGCCCCGTTCCGTGCTCAGACCGTCAGGCGCCGAGGCGCTGCTTCAGGGCTTCGAACTCGTCGCGCATCGAACTGGGCAGCGAGTCGCCGATCTGGGCGAACCACTCCTCGATCAGCGGGATCTCGGCCTTCCACTCGTCGGCGTCGACCTCCAGCGAGGCGGCCACATCGTCGACGACACCGTCGAGACCGGCCAGGTCGATCTGGTCGGGCGTCGGCACGTAACCGATCGGCGTCTCCACCGCGGCGGCCTTGCCCTCGATGCGCTCGACCATCCACTTGAGGACGCGGCTGTTCTCGCCGAAGCCGGGCCACAGGAAGCGCCGGTCCTCGCCGCGGCGGAACCAGTTCACGCAGAAGATCTTGGGCAGCTTGCTGGCGTCCGCGCTCTTGCCGACGTCGATCCAGTGCTGGAAGTAGTCACCGACGGCGTAGCCGAGGAAGGGCAGCATGGCCATCGGGTCGCGGCGCACCATGCCGACCTTGCCGGCGGCCGCCGCGGTCTTCTCCGAGGACAGGGTGGCGCCGACGAACACGCCGTGCTGCCAGTCGCGGGACTCGGCGACCAGCGGCACCGTCGTCGCGCGCCGGCCACCGAAGACGATCGCCGAGATCGGCACGCCGGCCGGGTCCTGCCACTCCGGCGCGACAACCGGGCACTGGGAGATCGGCGTGGTGTAGCGGGAGTTGTGGTGGGCGGCGTCGAAGTCCGAGTCCGGCGTCCACTCCTGGCCGGTCCACGCGGTGAGGTGCTGGGGGTCGCCCTCCAGGCCCTCCCACCAGACGTCGCCGTCGTCGGTCAGCGCCACGTTGGTGAACAGGGAGTTGCCCTGCTCGATCGTGCGCATCGCGTTCGGGTTGGTCTTCCAGTTGGTGCCGGGGGCGACGCCGAAGAAGCCGAACTCCGGGTTCACCGCGTACAGCCGGCCGTCCTTGCCGAAGCGCATCCACGCGATGTCGTCACCGACGGTCTGCGCGGTCCAGCCCTCCACCGTGGGCTGCAGCATCGCCAGGTTCGTCTTGCCGCAGGCCGACGGGAACGCGGCGGCGACGTAGTAGTCCTTCTGCTCCGGGCTGGTCAGCTTCAGGATCAGCATGTGCTCGGCGAGCCAGCCCTCGTCGTGCGCCATGGCCGAGGCGATCCGCAGCGCGTAGCACTTCTTGCCGAGCAGCGCGTTGCCGCCGTAGCCGGAGCCGTAGCTCCAGATCTCCCGGGTCTCCGGGAAGTGCGCGATGTACTTGGTCTCGTTGCACGGCCACGCGACGTCCTGCTGGCCGGGCTCGAGGGGCGCGCCGACGGTGTGCAGGCACGGCACGAACTTCTCGCCGGCCGGCCCGTCGAACAGCGGCAGCACCGAGGAACCCATCCGGGTCATGATCCGCATCGAGGCGACCACGTACTCCGAGTCGGTGATCTCCACCCCGAGCATCGGCTGCTCGGCGTCGGTCGGCCCCATGCAGAACGGGACAACATACATGGTCCGGCCGCGCATCGAACCCTTGAAGAGACCGTTCAGGGTCTCCCGCATCTCAGCCGGGTCGACCCAGTTGTTGGTCGGGCCGGCGCCTTCCTTGGTCTCGCTACAGATATAGGTGCGCTCCTCGACGCGGGCCACATCCTTGGGATCGGACGCGCACCAGAAGGAGTTCGGTTTCTTCTCATCGTTGAGCCGAATGAATGTGCCGGCCTCGACGAGCTGCGTGGTCATTCGCTCCCACTCGGCTTCCGAGCCGTCCGCCCAGACCACCCGTTCCGGTGTCGTGAGCTCGGCCACCTCGCGGACCCAGCTCAACAGCCTGGTGTTCGACGTGGGGGCTTGTTCGAGCCCGGGAACGGTGGCAGCGGTCATCTCGTGTCTCCTTGATGGCGGCCGACTCACGGAATGGCCCTGGAATGCCTAAGCCGCCCGCCAACGACCTTGGTGCTGACGGGCATGTTCCGAGAGGAGGGGTTGGCCTTGGAGATTAGTCGCGCAAAGCTCCGCGCACACCCG
>DATAYB010000254.1:0-2837 GCA_036272795.1 Pseudonocardia sp. | reverse complement strand
GCCAGGAACACCGCCGAGAACAGGTAGACCGGCCGCCGGCCGACCCGGTCGGACAGGATGGCGAAGCCGGGCATGGTGATGAACTCGGCGGCCGCCGCGATCAGCACGCCGGTCAGCGCCCAGCCGCGGGGCAGGTGCAGCACGCTGGTCACGTAGACCGCCGAGTACACCGTGAACAGGTAGTAGGCGATGTTCGGCCCGGTCTGGATGAACGTGAGCAGGATCGTCGGCCTGGTCGAGGTCCGGAACAGCTCGACCAGCGGCACCTTCGCCGTGCCGCCGCGCGCCTCCAGCCGCTGGAACTGCGGTGTCTCGGCGAGCCCGAAGCGCACGTACAGGCCGACCGCGAGCAGCACGGCGCTCAGTAGGAACGGCACCCGCCAGCCCCACGCGTAGAACTGCTCGTCGGGCAGCGCGGCGAACGCCCCGAGCAGGCCCGAGGCGAGCAGCTGCCCCGCCGGCACCCCCATCTGCATGCCGACGCCGTAGCGGCCGCGCTGGCCGGCCGGGGCGTTCTCGACCGCGACCAGTGCCGCGCCGCCCCACTCACCGCCCAGTGCCAGCCCCTGCACCATGCGCAGCACGATCAGCAGGATCGGCGCCCACACCCCGATCTGGGCCTCACCGGGCAGCAGCCCCACCAGCAGCGTGCTGACGCCCATCAGCGCCAGCGTGATGATCAGCATCCGCTTGCGGCCGAGCCGGTCGCCGAAGTGCCCGAAGATCACCCCGCCGACCGGGCGCAGCAGGAACGCCACGGCGAACGTGGCCAGCGAGACGAGCGTGCCGGCCGTCTGACCCAGCTCGGTGAAGAACAGCCGGGGGAACACCAGCGCCGCGGAGCTGCCGTAGAGGAAGTAGTCGTACCACTCGAGCGACGTGCCGACGAAGCCGGCGAGGGACGCCCGCCACGGCCGGTTCAGCTCGGCGGGCTGGGCCAGCTCGGTCGCGTCCAGCGATGCGTTCATGGCTCGCCCCTCCCGCTGTGCGCCCTGCTCCGGGGCGCTGCCACAACCAGGCCGTTCGAAGTGCGTTCGGCCGCTCGGGTGCTCTGCATGCGAGCTTGCATACAGCAACGTGGGCGCAAGCTAAGCTCGCCGACCGCAGGGCTGTCAAGGCCTCCGGGCTACGCTGCATACAGCTTTGTAGACATGAGGAGCTTGATGGACGTCGCGCGCCGCCGCACCGACGAGGTGTACGAACGGCTCCGCGCCGAGATCATCCGAGGTGACCTGCGGCCGCGCGAGGCGCTCTCCGAGATCGAGATCGCCGAGCGGCTGCAGGTGTCACGCACCCCGGTCCGGGAGAGCCTGCAGCGGCTGGACTCCGAGGGGCTGATCACCTCCCATCGCCGCAGGTGGATCGTCTACGAGCACACCACCGACGAGATCCGGGAGATCTACGAGGTCCGCGCCGCGCTGGAGGGCTACTCGGCGCGGCTGGCCTGCCTGCGGGCCACCGAGGACGAGCTCGCCGAGCTGGCGGAGCTGCGCGCCGAGGCGGAGAACGCCGATCTGGAGTCCGACAAACGCGTCGACCTCAACGAGCACCTGCACGACAGCGTGCTGCGCTTCGCGCACAATGCCACGCTGCTCAAGCAGGCCCGCACCAGCCGGCTGTTCTTCTTCAACCGAGCAGTCGCGCAGCTCTACACGCGGGCCGACCTGCGGGTATCCGCCCAGCAGCACCTGAACCTGCTGGACGCCGTCCTGCGCCGCGACGCCCCCGCCGCCGAGCACGCGGCCCGCGAGCACGTCGAGTACGCACTCGAGCTCATTCTGCGCAAACTGCCCTGAGCGCCCGCCGCTGACCGCCCGGGCGGCCCTTGACAGATCAGTGCGCCCGAACGCAGTCTGAACGGGCGTTGCAAATCGATTTGCACGAGGTCGTGCGAGGGGGTGCCGGTGCGCGAGCGAGCCACGATCAAGGACGTCGCCGCCCGTGCCGGGGTGAGCCCGACGACCGTGTCGCACGTGCTCAGCGGGCAGCGGCCGGTGTCGGTGGAGACCTCGGCGAGGGTGCGCCAGGCGGTCGCGGAGACGGGGTACCGGCCGGCGGCGATCGCGCGCAGCATGCGGACCCGGCGCACCGAGACGGTCGCGCTGATCGTGCCGGACATCGCCAACCCGTTCTACCCGACGGTCGCGCGCGGCCTGCACGACGCGCTGGACGGGCACGGCTACCGCACCCTGATCGGCAGCACGGACGGCCGGCGCGACGCCGAGCTCGGGTTCCTGGAGGACGTGGTCTCGCGGTCGGTGGACGGCATCATGCTGTTCGGGCACTCGCTGGACGCCGAGGACCTGCGCACCGTGGTCGGCGGCCGGGTGCCGATCGTGCTGAGCTCGGACCTCGGTGCCGGGGAGCACGACCGGGTCGTCGTCGACGACGTCGAGGGGGCCGAGGCCGCGACCGCGCACCTGCTCGCCTCCGGCGTCACCGACATCGCGTTCGTGAGCGGCCCGAAGGGGCTGGGCCCGGGGGACTGGCGGCTGTCCGGGTACCTGCGCGCGCTCGGTGCGGCGGGGCTCGCGGCGGCGGAGGACCGCATCGTGCGTGGCGACTACACCGTCGAGTCCGGACGGGCCGCGGTCGGGCGCCTGCTGGCCGGCGGCGCCCCTCCCCGGGCGGTGATCTGCGCGAACGACCTGATGGCGATCGGTGCGCTCACGGCGGCGCACGACGCGGGCGTCGCGGTGCCCGGCGAGCTGGCCGTGATCGGGTTCGACAACATCGATGCCGCCGGGCTGGTCCGGCCCGCCCTGACCACCGTGGAGCTGCCCGCCTACGAGATCGGGCGGCGCTCCGGAGAGCTGCTGCTGGCCCGGATGTCCGGC
>DATAYB010000253.1:0-19605 GCA_036272795.1 Pseudonocardia sp. | reverse complement strand
GACGACGGGTATCGCGCCACCGAGCACTTCCTCGACACCTGGAACTGGCAGGACTACCTGCGCCGGTTCCGTCGCCACCCGAGCTGACCCTGTTGGTGGCAGCTGGGCGCGGCTGAACAACGCGGTCGGCGGTGGGGCAGTGCGGCTTCGCACGCCTTCCGCGGGGTTCTCGCGCGTCTTGTGGGGTGCGCGGGAAACGTCGGAAGGTGCGCGGCGACCTCGGGACGTGAGCGGGAACCTGGCGGCTTGCGGTCGGTGAGGTCGCCTGGGGAGCAGAGCTTGCGGCGGAGCCGCGTGAGCGCGTGCTCAGGCCGGCGTACGCGCCACCGCACAGACCGTTCCCCCGCCGCACAGACTGTGCACGGTCTGTGCGGTAGGTAGGCGGTCTGTGCGGCTGCGGGGCGAGTGCGGCCGGTGCGGCGGCCGGCCGTCGCACCGGTGAGGCGAGTGCGGCGGTGTGAGAAATCTGGCTTCGGGGAAGTGCAGCCGGGCGGTTGTGCCGGGGTGTGGGGCGGTCGGGGGTGGCGGTGTGCGAGTGAGGGAGTGGCCGCAGCGGTTACGGACGGTGTGCGGGCTGACCGGGTGGGTACGGCGGATCTGGCCGGAAGATTCGGCGCCGCGCAACCGGTAGCGGCGCGATATTCGGTGAGCGGTCGTCGTAACTGGCGAAGGGTATGGAGTCGCCGCCGGGCGCGTCCGGTTGCTCGTTCGGCAGAATTCCCCACGCATCGAATGGCGATCAACGCCCGATCCCGGTGAAATCAACTCCGAACTGCTCCCCAGCAGCTGGACGCCACAGGACCCAAGGCAGGCACGTCCAGGTTCGTGCGGCGGGGGCGGGTCGGGCCCACGGGCCCGATCCCCCCGCCGGCGAGTGGGGAGCGCTCCGACCCGTCGACGCGGGCCAAGTAAAGGCCGGAGCCACCATCCCCCGAGACGGCGACTCCGGCGCGCAACCACCTGTCCGCTCCCCAGCGACATGTGGTAGGTCTCTGCTCCTAATTCTGCTCCGCGGTGGGCCCGAATAGACCAGTTCGACCAATCATTCACTCGATCGGGCGTGTCAAGAAGCCACGCCGGACAACGTCAGATTACTTACAGCTGAACTGGCCTGGCTTTTGAGGCGGTCTGACCGTCCGTCAGGGGGACTTTCGGCGCGTCGTGCGCCTCGGGTCGACAGGGCGATGGTAGCTCCCTCGGAGTCTCGGGGTGGAATCTTTACCGGCAATGAGTGGCCGCGAGGTGACCTGGAACACGAACCGGACGGGTGTGGCGGGCACTGGGGCAGCCCCGGCCGTGTCCTCGGCGGCCCGACTCTCCGGGCGACCGGGCGGTTGCCTCGGCGCGTCGCGAGGCTCGGCGGTCCGGGCTCGCCGAGTGGGTGGCGGGGGCTGCCGGGGGCGTCCGCCGCGGTTCCGCCGATATCCGGCAATGGCGGCGGTCGCCCGCGTCGAGCGTTATCTGACACCATTGTCGACGGCTTATCGATTCGCGCTCGGTGGGGTTGAGGCTGTCATTCAACAACGCGGTTGGACGTATTTCTGAGCCGTATTCTCAGCGTTTCCGGCCGGTGGCCCACTGTTGGAGGTAACCCGTCCGGCGCAACGCGGGGCGATGGCTCAGGGTGCGTGCCGTCACCTGGCTGAGTGGCGATGGACCGCGTAGGGGTACCCGGTTCGGCCGATCGACCGACTGCGGAGTGTGACCTAGGGCGCGGCGTAGCTCACTCGGCCGGCTGCCTGAGCTCCGTGCAAGTTATGGCTAGCCTAACCTTATAAATTCTGAGGATCCTGGTTGGCCGCCTGCGAAAGGACCTCGACGTCGCTCCCACCTCCCGCTCGGTCCGGACCGAGCGACGAGGTCCTGGGTGTCGTCGGGGTGGGGTTCGGACCGTCGAACCTCGCGCTGGCCATCGCGCTCGCCGAACACAACCTGCCGGCGTCGGCACGCCGCTCACCGACCGTTTCGTCGAGCGGCAGGCCCGGTTCGGCTGGCACCGAGGCATGCTGCTCGAGGACGCGACGATGCAGGTCTCGTTCCTGAAAGACCTGGTCACACCCCGGAACCCGACCAACCCGCACAGCTTCCTGGCCTACCTGCACAGCCGGGACCGGCTCGTCGAATTCATCAACTACGGCAGCGTGTTCCCCACCCGGCGGGAGTTCCACGACTACCTGGAGTGGGCCGCCGCCCGGTTCGACGACCAGGTCGACTACGGCGCCGAGGTCGTGGAGATCCGCTCGGTGCGCGGCGGGGACGCATCGTCCGGCACGTCGAGGTAGAGGTGCGCGACGCGGACGGTGCGTGGGCGCGCCACCGGGGCCGCAACGTCGTGCTGGCCACCGGGCTGACCCCGCACCTGCC
Source organism: Pseudonocardia sp. (assembly GCA_036272795.1). Taxonomy (GTDB): domain Bacteria; phylum Actinomycetota; class Actinomycetes; order Mycobacteriales; family Pseudonocardiaceae; genus Pseudonocardia. The sequence continues at coordinate 17,241 of DATAYB010000253.1, read as the reverse complement.
GCCGGGCGTCGACCCCGGCGAGCGTGTCTGGCACAGCGGCGAGCTGCTGCACCGGATGTCCGAGCTGACCGAGCAACCATGCCGCGTTGCCGTCATCGGTGCTGGTCAAAGTGCCGCCGAGGTCACCAAATCACCTGCACCGCACGTTCCCGCGCGCCGAGGTGCACGCGATCTTCACCAGGTACGGCTACAGCCCGGTCGACGACACCTCGTTCGCCAACCGGGTGTTCGACCCGGCGGCCGTCGACCCCTTCTTCGTGGCCCCCGGCGACATCGAGGCCCGGCTGCTGGAGTACCACTCGAACACGAACTACTCCGTCGTCGACCCGGAACTGATCGAGGACGTCCGCCGCGAGCCGCGGAATCTAGCGACTCGGGCCGCGGAATCTAGCGACTCGCCGGGGTCGGGGCTGGGGGAGTCCCGACTCGCGGGAGTCTTTAGGGCTGGCAGGCGGCGCCGGGAGTGGTAGCCCTGCCGACGCCGAAGGGGTCGAGGTCGCGGGGGTCGGGGGTGGGGGCCCAGCGGCCGTCGACGAGGGTGTACGTCCAGCTTGCGCCCGCTGTGACCAGGGTGCGGAGCGCGGCCACCAGCCGGTCGATGTCCTCCTCCGTGGTGCCCAGCCCGATGCTCGCGCGCAGCGCCTCGCCGCCCTCGCAGAGCCGCGCCAGCAGCGGGTGCGCGCAGAACTTGCCGTCGCGCAGCCCGATGCCGTGCTCGGCGGAGAGATAGGCGGCGACGTAGCCGGCGGGGCGGTCGGTCACGACGAAGCTGAGCACGGCGATCCGGTCCGGGCTGTCGGGCCAGATGCGCAGCACCTCGATGCCGGGGATGGCGGCCAGCCCGGTCTCCAGGCGGTGCAGCAGGGCACGCTCGTGCGCGGCGGCGGCGTCACCGAGTACCGGGGCGAGCGTCCGGCAGGCCTCGGCGAGCGCCGCGGCGCCGAGCACGTTCGGCGTGCCACCCTCGTGCCGGTGCGGCGCCGGGGCCCACTCGGTGTCGGCCTCGGTCACGCGGCGGACCGCGCCGCCGCCGGCCAGGTGCGGGGGTGCGGTGTCCAGCCAGTCGCGGCGGCCGACAAGCACGCCGGCACCGTAGGGCGCGTACAGCTTGTGGCCGGACAGGGCCAGGTAGTCCACGCCGGTCGCGGCCAGGTCGATCCGCCGGTGCGGGGCGAGCTGGGCCGCGTCCAGTACGACGCGAGCGCCGGCATCGTGCGCGAGCTGGACGACCCGGTCGATCGGCAGCACCTCGCCGGTCACGTTGGAGGCGCCGGTGATGGCGAGCAGCGCGGTCGGCGTGGAGGCCAGCGCGGCGGCGAGATCGTCCAGGGTCTGCGCCACCGTGTCGGCGGCCCGCAGCGCGCGGTGGGCGCCCCTGCGCCACGGCAGCAGGTTGGCGTGGTGCTCGACGTCCAGGCAGAGCACGGCGCCGGGCACACAGCCGGCCAGCAGGTTGAGGGCGTCGGTGGTGTTGCGCGTGAAGATCACGACGTCGTCCGGCCGGGCGCCGACGAACTCGCCGACGGTGTCCCTGGCCCGCTCCAGCAGCGCCGTGCACACCTGCGAGGCGTAGCCGGCGCCCCGGTGCACGCTGGCGTAGTAGGGCAGCACGGCCTCGACGTGCTCGGCGACGCTGGTCAAGGCCGGGGCGCTCGCGGCGTAGTCCAGGTTGGCGTACCGCGTCCAGCCGCCGGTCACGAGCGGCACCTGCAGTTCGGCGCCGGTGACCGTGGGTAGCGCGGTGGTGGTCGCGGGGCCCGTCTGTGCGGGGATGGTGACCGGGCAGGGGCGATCGAGGGCGAGCGTCATCACGGGTCCTCCGTGTTCTGGGACCCGGGCAGCCGCCCAGAGGTCCGCGCTTGCCGGCGTGGCTGTCACGACGGCCTGGTCGTCACCCGGAGCACCCCGCCGCGGAGGAGGGTTGCCGGCCAGCTAGCCGGGGCTGAACGCTGGCACTCTTGACCTGGGCAGCACGTTACGGCCCGGTACGCGCGCTCGTCAACGCCCTTCCGCGCAACCGAGAGCCGCGCCACATCGCGCGGCTAGCACCGGCTCAGGCAGCCGCGCAGGGCGTCCGCGCAGGTCAGTACGTGTGCTGCGCGGCGGTGGACGTCGACGTCGGAGAGGCCTCGCGGTGCCGCCGGCCGATGGGAACGACGAGCGGGGTACCGGCCACCGGATCGGCGATCACCTGGGCGTCCAGCTGGAACACGGTGCGCAGCAACTCGGCGGTGAGCACCTCCTCGGGGCGGCCGTCGGCGACGATCCGGCCGTCCCGCATGGCGATCAGCCGGCCGGCGTAGCGGGCAGCCAGGTTGAGGTCGTGCAGCACCATCACCACGGTGCGCCGCATCTCCTGGTGCAGCCGCTCGACGAGGTCCAGCACATCCACCTGGTGGGCCAGGTCGAGGAACGTGGTCGGCTCGTCCAGCAGCAGGATCTCGGTGCCCTGCGCGAGCGCCATGGAGATCCACACACGCTGCCGCTGACCGCCGGAGAGGGTGTCCACGGTCCGCTCGGCGAACTCGGACATCCCGGTCCAGCGCAGCGCCTCGGCGACCGCCGTCTCGTCGTCGCCGGACCACTGCCGGTACCAGGTCTGGTGCGGATGCCGGCCGCGCGCGACGAGGTCGGCGACGGTGAGCCCGTCCGGTGCCACCGGGTTCTGCGGCAGCACGCCGAGCACCCTGGCGACCTCGCGGCTCGGGTACCTGTCGATCCGCTTGCCGTCCAGCAGCACGTGCCCGTGCCGGGCCGGCAGCAACCGGGCCAGCGCGCGCAGCAGCGTCGACTTGCCGCAGCCGTTCGGGCCGATCACCGCGGTCACGGTGCCGTCCAGCACGTCCACGTCAAGGCCGTCGATCACGTCGACGTCGCCGTAGCCCAGCCGCAGCTCGCTGGCCCGCAGCCGGACCTCGGGGCGCTCTGGCTGGCCGGGCCGTAACTCCGTCATATCCTCACTCCGCGGTTGCGCCGGCTGAGCAGGTAGAGCAGGTACGGCGTGCCCAGCACGGCGGTGATGATGCCGACCGGCAGCTCGCGGGGCAGCGCCGTTCGGGCGATCAGGTCGGCGGCGACGGTGAGCAGCGCCCCGTAGACGGCGGAGGGCAGCAGCGGCGGGCTGGCCGAGCCGACCATCCGGAGGCAGACCTGCGGCACGACGAGCGCCACGAACCCGATCGGCCCCGCGCACGCCGCCGCCACCGCCGCCAGCGTCATGCCGACCAGCCCGAGCGCGATCCGCGACCGGTTCACGCGCAGGCCCAGCGCGCTCGCGGTGTCGTCGCCCAGTTGCAGCGCGCCGAGCCCGAACGACAGCAGCAGCGCGGTCGGCACCAGCACGGCGAGCCCGACGCCGACCGGCACGACCTGCGCCCAGCTGGCGGAGTTCAGCGAGCCGGTCAGCCACACCGTCGCCTGGGCGGCCTGGTTGATGTTCGCGACGACCAGCAGCCACGACGTGATGCCGATGGCCACCGCGTTCACCCCGACACCGACCAGCACCAACCGGTCACTGACCACGCCGCGCCGGTAGGCCAGCCCGTACACCACGGCGGCGGCGACCAGCCCGCCGAGCAGTGCGGCCAGCGGCACACCGAACGACGCCAGCGCGCCGGCCGCGGCACCCGAACCGCCGCCGAGCGCGATCACCGTGACCGCCGTCGCGCTGGCTCCCGAGGTGACGCCGAGCAGGTCTGGGCTGGCCAGTGGGTTGCGCGTGACGGACTGGGTGAGCGCGCCGGCCAGCCCGAGTGCCGCGCCGACCAGCACGCCGGTCAGCGTCCGTGGCAGCCGCAGCTGCAGCACGATGAACCGCTGCGCCCGGTCGCCACCGCCGACCAGTGCGGCCAGCACGTCGCCGAGCGAGATCGGGAAGTCACCCCTGCCGATGTTCACGGCGGACACCAGGACCACGAGCGCGACCCCGACCAGCGTCACGGCGACCAGCCTCGGCCGCCACACGCCGGACATCCCGCCGACCCGGATCGCCGCGCGGCCCGGCACGGCGGCGGCGGCCACGCGGCCGGTCGCAGTGCCCGGTTTGAGCTCCTGGCCGGTCACAGGCGCACCATCTTGCGGCGGCGGACCAGCACCACGAAGAACGGCGCCCCGATGAACGCCAGCACGATCCCGACCTGCAGCTCACCCGGCCGCGCCACCACCCGGCCCACCACGTCGGCGACCAGCAGCAACACCGCTCCGGCCAGCCCGGCGGCCGGCAGCAGCCAGCGGTAGTCCGGGCCGGTGTAGAACCGCGCCAGGTGCGCCACGACCAGCCCGACGAACGCGATCGGCCCGCACGCCGCCACCGCCGCGCCGGTCAGCAGGGTGATGGCGGCGAGCCCGGTCCACCGGGTCAGCGTGACGTTCTGGCCGAGCCCCCGAGCCACGTCCTCGCCGAGGGCCAGCAGGTTCAGGCCCGGTCCGTTGATCGCCGCGAGCAGGAGCCCGAGCAGCAGGAACGGGGTGATCTGGCCGGCGATGGAGATCTCCCGGCCGGCCAGCGAACCGACGCTCCAGAACCGGTACGCGTCCAGCGTCGCGGTGTCGGACAGCACGACCGCCGACGTCAGCCCCTGCAGCAGATACGTGATCGCCACGCCCGCCAGCGCCAGTGTCACCGGCGTCGGCCCTCCGCGCCCCAGCGACCCGAGCAGGAAGACCGCCACGCTCGCCACGAACGCCCCCGCGAACGAGAACCACACGTAGCCGTACAGGCTGGTCACCCCGAACACGAAGATCCCCAGCACGACGAAGAACGCCGACCCGGCGCTGACCCCGAGCACCCCCGGCTCGGCCAGCGGGTTGCGGGTGTGCCCCTGCATCAGCGCGCCGGCCACCCCGAGCGCGACCCCGACCTGGATGCCCAGCAGCGTGCGCGGCAGCCGCAGTGTGCGCACGACGAGGTTGTCCTCGGTCGGGGTGTGCGTCCAGAGCGCGTTCCACACCGAGCCGAGCGGGATCGGCTTCGCGCCGACCGCGATGCTCGCCAGCACGGCCGCCACCAGCAGGACGAGCAGCACCACGAGGAACCCGATCCGGCGCGCGCGGGTCGCGGCGATGCCGGTGCGTTTCGGCCGGCCGAATGGCCACGGGCGCCGCCGACGCCGGGTCGGGGGATTGCTCGACCCGGTGGTCGCCGTCGTCACCGCGTGTCTTCTCCTCGCGCCCCTGCGCCGGCCAGCCCCGGGCCGGTCGACCCCTCGCCGCTCGATCTCGTGCGGCCGTGCACAGTCGAAACCATGGCTGGCCATGCGTTAAGTGAGGCTAACAATTCTGACGCTCATGCAGAACCGGCGCTGAGTCCGACGACACCCCTCCTGGGTCGGCGTCCGCACCCTCGCACCCGCACAGACCGTTCCCTTACAACACATACTGTGCACGGTCTGTGTTGTAGGTGCTTGGCCTGTGCGGTGGCTGCGGTCAGTTGCCGCCGCGACGAAATCCGGGTCAGGCGGCGCGGTGGCGTGCGGCCGGGTCGGGGCGGGTCGGGGCGGCCGCCGGTGGTGCGATGAGGTCGGCGGTCGCGTCGCCGACGGCGGGCTCCACAGGCTGGTCGGGTCGGGCGCGGGACGGCCTCGGGAACTCGGTCGGCCGGGTCGCCATGATCAGCACGATCAGGCCGAGGCCGAGGACGACCAACCCGTGGGAGCTGACGCGCGCAAGGTCCACGTTGCCGCTGACCAGGTCCAGGGCACTGACCAGGGCCAGCACCACGACGAAGCTGCCGAGCACGGGGAGGGTGCCGGCCAGGTGCCGGGTCCACAGCGCGCCGGCCACGAAGGCGACACCGAGGGCGAGGTTCCAGGAGGCGGACTCGTGCGACATGTGCGCCATGTCCGCGCCCATCATCGAGCCCGCCATCGAGCCCGTCATCGTGCCCATCGCCATGTGCGGATCGCCGCCGGCGAGCACCAGCCCGAGCGTGCCGAGCACGGCCTGCACCGCGCCGACGCCGGCCAGTGCGGCCCGCGCCGACCGGTGCCAGACCCGGCGCCGGGGCGACGGCGGGCGCGGCAGTTCGGAAAGCGCGGCGGCGAGCCCCGCCTCGGTCAGCCCGGGGGCCGCCTCGGCCGGCGCGGTGCGGATCAGGCGGTTGACCAGCGCGGCGTCGGCGAACCAGCGGGTGCACTCCGCGCATCCGGCCAGGTGTGCGCGGGCGGCCGGCAGATCGACGGGGTCGGCCTCGCCGTCCAGGTCGGCCGACAGGTGCTCGCGGCAGCTACTACAGCCCATGTTGCAGAGGTCGGAGGCGATCATGCCGTGGTTCCCGGATTGTCGAAATACCCTACCGAGGTAGGGAGACGCTGGTCACCCGCTGTCCCGGTGGGACCGGGCGTCGGGGTGGTCACGGTCGGCGAGGCGGGCGACCAGGTCGTCGCGCGCCCTGGCCACGCGGGACCGGATGGTGCCGACCGGGCAGTCGCACACCTGCGCGGCCTCGTGGTAGCTGAGCCCGAGCAGCTGCGTGAGCAGGAACGCGAGCCGGCGGTCGGGATCGAGCGTGTCCAGCACGGCGTGCAGCGCGACGGCCTCGCTGTGGTCGCCGTCCGCGACCGCGTTCGGTGCGTCCTCGGGCGTGACGTCCGGGTCGATCCGGGGCCGGGCCCGGATGCCGCGCACGTGGTCGGCGGCGACCCGGCGGGCGATGGACAACAGCCACGCCCGCACCGACGACTCCGCCCGGAAGCCCGGCAGCGAGCGGAACGCCCGCGCGTAGGTCTCCTGGGTGAGGTCCTCGGCTGCGCCGCGGTCGCTCAGCGCCACCAGCATCCGCCAGACCTGCTGCTGGGTGTGCCTGACGAACTGCGTGGCCGCCGACTCGTCGCCCGCGCGGGCGCGCAGCGCCAGCTCGGTGAGCGCGGCGTCGTCCATCATCGGGTGAGTCCTCCTCGGCGGCACCGGGTCGCCGGCGCTGGTCCGCATCTCACCACATGAACGGGGCCGGCCGCGCCCACGCGCCGGCCCCGGCGCGCCACCCCCTAACCCGCGCCGGCCCGTTCCCGACCCTGGCGCAGCGCGTCGACCAGCAGGAACACCAGCAGCGACACCCCGAACACGGGTAGGAACACGCCCACCCCGATCGCCACCGTGCCGACCAGCGCGACCGCGCCGAACCCGGGCCGCCGTGCCCCGCCCGGTGGCCCCGCGGCCAGCGCACTCCGGGCCGGGCCCACGTCGCCGGAGCGGGTGGGCCGGCGCAGCCACCACATCCGGTAGCCCCAGATGATCATGCAGATCAGGCCCAGGGCCAGTCCGGCCAGTGCGACCTGGCTGGCCAGCCCGAACAGCAGGCCCATGTGTGCGTCGATGCCCCAGCGCGCGAGCTTCGCGGCCAGTGGCCAGTCGGCGAACCGGAGCTTGTCGACGACCGTGCCGGTGGCCGGGTCGACGGCCACGGAGTCCTGCTTCTCCGGCCAGCTGCGCTGCGTCTGCGCGACCACCCAGGCCCGGCCAGGCTTGCTGGCCGGCGTGATCTGCACCGGGTCACCGAAGCCCTGACCTCGGGCGGCGGCCAGCACGCGCTCGGCGGTCGCGGCCAGCTCGGCGGGGGGCAGCGCCGCGGCGGCGGGCAGGCCGGCCTGTTCGGGCAGGGTGGTGTGCACCGAGGGTGAGCTCCAGTGCAGGGCCGACCGGAGCGCATCGACGTTGGTACCGGCGAACTGCGACCAGGTCAGCCCCGTGGCGGACAGGAAGAGCAGGCCGACCGCCGCCCACAGCCCCACCGAGCCGTGCCAGGAGCGCACCCGTCCCCGGCCGGCGCCGCGCAGCCGGGGCGCGAGGGTGCGACGCAGCGCGCGGGCCCGGCGTCGGCGGGCGACCCAGATCGCCAGGCCACTGAGCGTCAGCACCCACAGCCAGCTGGCGGCCAGCTCGGTGTACAACCGGCCGACCGCGCCGAGGTGCAGCGTCCGGTGCAGCTCGTCGAACCAGGCACGCACGGGCAGCCACTCGCCGTACGTGGTCAGGATGCCGCGCACCTGGGCGGTGTAGGGGTCGAGGAACACGGTGCGTGAGTAGTCCTCCGGCACGCCGGGGGCGTCGAACACCACGCGGGTCGTGCCGTCCGGGCTACCCGCCGGCCGGATCGCGGTGACCTTGCCCTCCGGCAGCGCGGCCATCGCGGCGCTGACCTGCTGCGACAGCGGCAGCGCGGTCGCCCCGGATGGCGGCACCGGTACGTGCAGCTGGTCGTGGTGCACGAGCTGCTCGAGCTGCGGCGTCGTGGTGTACAGCAGCCCGGTGAATGCCGCGACCAGCACGAACGGTGCGACGAACACGCCGGCGTAGAAGTGCACCCGCAGCAGCAGCGGGCGGAGATCCCGCCACCACCAAGCGTGGACCGAGCCGGCCGGCGGCGTCGCTGTGTCGGTGCCGTTTTCGGTGCCGTTGTCGGGACGCGGGCCGGTGCGGTCGTCGAGCTCGGAGGACGTGGACACGGTGGTCTCGGACATGCGGTCCTTGGCTGTCGGGGCGGCCGGGTTCAGAGCATGACCAGGAACATGGCGACCATGCCGAGGCTCATCGCCAGGTGACAGCTCGCGTCGGCGCGGGGCGTCAACGCCGCGAGCACGCGCCCTCGCACCCGTGGCGCGGCGGGCGCGTGGAGGGTCGCCGTCGCCGTGCCGCCCCCGCCCGGCCCCTCGTTACCGAACTCCACAGGAGGCAGGTTTTCGGCGGCCGCAACCGGCCTGTGGTTACCGAGCTGCACGGGAGGCTGGTTTTCGGCGGCCGCAACCGGCCCCTGGTTACCGAACTCCACAGGAGGCAGGTCGTCCTCGGCCGCGCCCGACGACGCGCCCGACGCGCGCGCCGGCAGCAGCTGCCGCGCCCAGTATCCCGCCCCGACGAGCAGCCCGATGCTGAACAGCACGGTCAACGCGAGCGCCCACCCCGGCGTCTCGGTCACCACCGGCCCACTGGGCCCCGCGTCCCCGCCCATCACCATCCCGTCCATCACCATGCCGCCGCCGCCCACCCCGGTGGACATACCGGCCATGAGCAGCGGCATCGCGGCGACCATCCAGACCATCGAGCCCGCCATCAGCAGGTGGAACCCGGGCGCCGGGCAGCCGGGCCGCGCCGGCCGCCACCGCCCCAGCCCGAGCCAGCCCAGCCCGAGCCGGCCCAGCCCGAGCCGACCCAGCGCGAGCCGACCCAGCGCGAGCCGACCCAGCGCGAGCCGACCCAGGAAGTAGCAGCTGAACCCGCCGAAGGCGACCAGCTGGACGGTGTCCGCCACCGGTCCGCCGTACCCCCAGACCATCCCGATCATGGCCAGGCTCATCACCAGGTGCGAGAGCTCGGCCACCTGGTCGCCGTGGTGACCGGCCGCGCCGGCGCGCAGGGATGCCCAGCGCAGTAGCGAGTAGCACCCCGTTCCAGCGAACAGGACAGTCAGCGCCACGCTCAGCGGGATCGATGGGATCACGCGGGTCCCCCTCGTCACAGGCAGAAGTTGCCTGTCCAGTCAGTGCGTCGAGCCGACAAGTTCCCGATCACCTGATCGGGTGATGGTCGTCACACCGACGTGGCTGCCTGGCAGTGGCCGGCCCGGATGCTTGCGGCAACCCGGTGCGCGCAGCAGAGTGCACGCGTGGCGACCGAGCGCAAGAGTCCCCCTGTCACCTCGGACAACCCGGGGCGCCCGACCAACGGAGCTCATCCGAACGGCGGCCGGTCGGGTCCCTCGCGATCGCCGCTGGGCTATCTGCGCCAGGTCAGCGCGACCGCGCGCAACGTGGCCGAGGTGGTCCGTTTCGGCGGCCTGGACACCGGTGAGCAGGCGTCCCCGTTCCGGGTCGTCGCCGAGCAGGTCAACTACCGGCTGCGGCACTACTACGACGACGACGCCAAGGAGGACGCGCCGGAGTCGGGTTGCACCGGCCGGCGCCCGGTACTGCTGATCCCGCCGCTGATGCTGACCGCCGAGGTCTGGGACGTCTCGCCAGGTACCTCCGCGGTGGCCAAGCTGCACGCCGAGGGCCTCGACCCGTGGGTGGTGGACTTCGGGGACCCCAGCCGGGAGCCGGGCGGGCTGGCGCGCACCCTGACCGACCACGTGCTCGCGGTGAACGACGCCGTCGAGCGGGTGTACGCGGCGACCGGGCGGGACGTGGTGCTCGCCGGCTACTCCCAGGGCGGCATGTTCGCCTACCAGACCACCGCGCTGCGCCGGGGTAAGCACATCGACTCGGTGGTCACCTTCGGCTCGCCGGCCGACACGACCGCGCCGCTGCCGATCCCGCTGTCCCCGGAGATGCTCGCCCGGCTGGCCAGTGGGCTGGTGGACAGTGGGCTGCTGCGCAAGGTAGCGCTGCCCAGCTGGGCGGTGCGGCTCGGGTTCAACATGCTCAGCCCGGTGAAGGTGCTGCAGGGCCGCGTGCAGTTCCTGCTCACCCTGCACGACCGGGATGCGCTGTTACCCCGGGAGCGGCAGCGCAGGTTCCTCGAGTCGGAGGGCTTCACCGCCTACGCGGGGCCGGCGATCGCGGAGCTGCTGGAGCAGTTCGTGGCGCACAACCGGATGCTCGAGGGCGGCTTCGTGATCGATGACCGGCTGGTCACGCTGGCCGACATCGAGGTGCCCGTGCTGTCCGTGGTGGGCACGAGCGACGCGATCGGGCACCCGGACGCGGTGCGGGCGATCCGCCGGGCGGCGCCGCGCTCGGACGTCTACGAGCTGGCGCTGCCGGTCGGGCACTTCGGGCTGGTGGTCGGCTCCCGGGCGAGCCGTGACACGTGGCCGGCGGTGGTGAGCTGGGTGCGCTGGCGGGACGGCGTCGGCGAGCTGCCGGCGAACATCGGCCCCGCCGAGCTGGTCGAGTCGTCGGCGATGCGCCCCAGCGCCGCGGCGGCCGCCGTCGGGCAGGCCATGGAGCTGGGCATCGACGCGACCCGGCTGGCGCTGGGTACCGCGCGACGGGTGGCCAGGGTGGCCGGCGGCGTGGTCTCCGAGGCGCCGTCGGTGCTGCCCCGGCTGTCCCGGCTGGGCCACCTCGACAACTCCACCAGGATCTCGCTCGGGCTGCTGCTGGACGAGCAGGCCGAGAAGCACCCGCCGGAGGTGCTGTTCCTGTTCGGCGACCGGGGCTACCGGCAGCGCGACGTGAAGCACCGCGTGGACAGTGTGGTGAAGGGCCTGGTCAGCACGGGGATCCGGCATGGCGACCGGGTCGGCGTGCTGATGGACACCCGGCCGAGCGCATTCACCATGGTCGCCGCGCTGAGCCGCGTCGGGGCGACCGCCGTGCTGCTGCGCCCCGACGGCGAGCTGGCCCGCGAGGCGCGGCTCGGCCAGGTCAGCTGGATGGTGTCCGACCCCGAGCACGCCGATGCCGTGGAGGACCTGCCCGGCATGCGGTGGGCGGTGCTCGGCGGCGGCCCTGACTACCGCGAGCTGCGGCCCGACGTGATCGACATGGAGCGGATCGACCCCGACGCCGTGGAGCTGCCCGGCTGGTACCGGCCGAACCCGCAGCGCGCGGGTGACGTGGCGTTTGTGCTGTTCGTCGGTGAGGGTGCCACGACCCGGCCGGTGCGAATCACCAACCGCCGGTGGGCGATGTCTGCGCTCGGCACCGCGTCGGCCGCGGCGCTGCACCCCGGCGACACGGTGTACAGCGTCGCGCCGTACTACCACTCCTCGGCGCTGCTGATGAGCGTCGGCGGTGCGATCGCCGGTGGGGCCCGGTTCGCGGTGGCCAGCGCGACCGACGCGGACACGTTCTGGGCCGAGGTCCGCCGGTACGGCGCCACCCATGTCTCCTACACCTGGACGTCGCTGCGCCAGATCACCACCGCCGCGCCCAACCCGAACGAGCGCTACCACCCGATCAAGATGTTCCTCGGCTCCGGCATGCCGATCAACCTGTGGCGGCGGGTGGCCGAGCGGTACCCGACCTCCCGCGTGCTGGAGTTCTACGCGTCGGCGGAGGGCGCCGCGATCCTGGCCAACCTCACCGGCAACCCGATCGGCTCGCTCGGCCGGCCACTGCCCGGTACGCCGGAGGTGCGGGTCGCCGCGTTCGACCAGGAGGCCGCCGGACTGGAGCTCAGCAGGGACGGGCTAGTCCGGGAATGCGGGTTCGGCGAGGTGGGGCTGCTGCTGGCGCGGGTCGACCCTGCCGACTCGATGACCGGTAACCCGCTGCGGGGGGTGTTCGAGCCGGACGACGCCTGGCAGTCCACCGGCGACCTGTTCCGCCGCGACGAGCACGGCGAGCTGTGGCTGGTCGACCAGGTGTCGTCGCTGGTCCGCACCGTGCAGGGGCTGGCGGTACCGGCCGTCGCGCGCCGCGCCATGGAAGCGATCCCGGCGGTCGACCTCGCCGTCGCGTACGGGGTGGCGGAGGACGCGGCGGGCGACGCGCCCGAGCAGGTGCTCGTCACCGCCGTGACGCTGCGCGCCGAGACCGAGCTGACCGCCGCCGAGCTGGACCGCGCCTGCGACGGCCTCGCGCCTGCGAACCGTCCCCGGTACGTGCAGGTGGTGCCGAACATCGCGGTGACGGCGTGGTGCCGGCCGCTGTGGAGCACCCTGCGCAAGGCCGGCGTCCCGAAGCCGACCCGCACACGCACGGTCTTCCACCTCGACGAGCACACGCAGCGCTACCGCGAGCTCGCCTGACCCGGACCGACGCACAGGCCCACGGGGCCCGGAGCTCGCGGGGCCGCGTGAGCCGGCGGGGCCCTACGTTGGCTCGCAGGCTGCCGGTGATCATCAGGACGCCAGGGCGGTGGCCGACGTGATCAAAAAGCCCTCACGTCCTGATGATCAACGAACGTGGCGGCGGGAACCCGGGCGGAGAGACTCCAGGGGCGGCGGTCACGTGTGCATGACGCTGAGCGGGAGGTACGCGCTGACCACCCAGTTCGGGGCGTCCACCACCTCGGTGATCTTGAGGTCGACGCAGGTGCTGCTGAGTACGTAGGCGTCCAGTGGCTCTACGCCGTACTCCGTGCCGAGGTGGTCGATCATGGCGCGCAGCGCGTCCCGGGCGGCCGCCATCAGATCGGGGCCGACACCCATCGTGGCGTAGTAGCCGGCGTCGTCGATGCCCCGGCGCAATGCTCCCGGCGTGCGCAGCTGCGGTCCGGGCAACCGCCGCCCCTTGTGCAGCCGCACCCGGACCGCCCCGCTAGCCGACGCCTCGATCGCGCTGACGCAGACCTCACCGTCGCCCTGGGCCGCGTGCGGGTCACCCAGTGCCAGCCGCGCCCCGGGCACCTGGACCGGCAGGTAGAGCCGCGCGCCTGCGACCAGGTCACGGCAGTCCAGGTTGCCGCCGAAGTGGCCGGGCGGCAGCACCGGCAGCGGCTCGACGGTGTCCGGGCAGACCCCCATCACACCGAGGAACGGCCGTACCGGCACGCTCGCCAGCCCTTTGAAATCAGCCACCGGCCCGTGCAGGTCCCAGCGGTGGAAGTGGGCGACCGGGAAGTCGTCGGCGAGCAGGCCGAGGCCGGGCACCACGGCGGTCCAGCCCCAGTCGGTCGGCGACACCTCGAGGACCTCGATCTCCAGCGTGTCGCCCGGCTCGGCGCCGTCCACGAGCACGGGACCGGCCAGCGGGTACACGCGGTCCCAGTCGACCTCGGGCAGCGGGTCGCCGGTGGCCAGCCCGTCGAACTGACCCGCCAGCGCCTCCTGCACGGCGAACGTGATGGTGTCGCCGTCGGAGACGGTGAGGGCGGGCTCGTGGCTGGTGGTCCAGAGCCGGTGGCCGGGGCCGGTGAGCTCGTGAGCAACCATGTCGACGTCTCCTCCGGGCTGACCCACGTAATCAGCAGGTCATCAGACGAATTTGCCGGAGTCTGTCCGGCCATGGCCCGATCGTCAAGCGACCAGCCGGGGGAGTGACCCCGTCAGCGCTGGTCCGGAGCCCGTGCCGCCGGAGCCTCTGCCGCCGGAGCCTGGGTCGCCGGAGTCCGGGCCGGCGCCCGGTCCGAAACCGGCGGATGTGCCCGGGCAGCCTCGAACAGTGACACGGTGTCGTCGAGGTGCCGGCGGGTGACCGTGACGGCGGTGCCCGGGTCCGCAGCGGCGATCGCGTTGAGCAGCACCTCGTGCAGGTCGTTGGCGCGCTGTAGCTCGACGAGCCCGGCGATGGCCACACCGGCGTTCTCCAGGTACCGGCGCAGCACGGCGTACAGCTCGACGAGTACGACGTTGCCGGTGGCCTCGGCGCTGACCTCGTGGAACCGCGAGTCGGCGGCGACGAACGCGGTGACGTCCCCGGCGGCGGCGTACTCCCGGCACTGCCGCAGCTCCTCGCGCAGCCGCGCCACGTGCTCGTCGGAGCGCCGCAGCGGGGCGAGCTGGGCGATCAGCACCTCCAGCGCGCGCCGCACCTCGAACACCTCGGCGACGTGCGCGCTGGTCAGCCGCTCGTCGATGCTCTCCCGTGTCGGCGCCGCCGGTGCGCCGACGTAGGTGCCGCTGCCCTGCCTGGTCTCCAGGCGGCCCTCGTGGGAGAGCACCCTGATCGCCTCGCGCAGCGTCGAACGGCCGACGCCGAGCCGGGTGGCCAGCTGGGACTCGGTGGGCAGCCGGTCGCCCGGCACCAGGTTCTCGTGCTCGATGAGCTCGCCGAGGCTGGCGATCACCTGGTCGACCAGCGGGCGCCGCACCGGCCGTGTCATCGACCCGGTCACCGGCCGCCGCTCCTCGAGCATCCCGCAAGGTTACGGGAGCACCCTGCTCCGAAGCGCGTGGCGCGTGGGCTCCGGGGGCGGCCGGGCTGATCGGCTTGTACGTTCGTCGTCGACCGGGTGGGGTGGCCTACCGGGTCACGACAGGGGTGTGCGATGTCGAAGGACTGGGGCGAGCCCAAGCTCGGCGAGCTGCTCGAGCTGGAGCGGATCGAGGAGAACCTCTACCGGGGCTGGTGCCACCAGGGCAGCCCGCAGCGGGCGTTCGGGGGCCAGGTCGCCGCGCAGGCGCTCACGGCCGCCGGGCACACGGTGGTCGAGGACCGGCCGGTGCACTCGCTGCACGGCTACTTCGTGCGGGGTGGGCGGACCGACACCCCGATCGTCTACGAGGTCGAGCGCACCCGTGACGGCGGCTCGTTCAGCACACGGCGCGTGGTGGCCATCCAGGGTGGCGAGACGATCTTCAGCCTGTCCGCGTCGTTCCAGCGGGCCGCCAGCAGCAGCGAGCACCAGGCCGCCATGCCGGCTGACGTCGTCGCCCCGGAGCTGGTCGAGCACGTGCAGATCGAGCGCCTGCCGGTGCGGGCCTCGGCGATCGAGCTGCGCTACATCGGCGACCCGAACACCGGCCTGCCGGACGAGGGCAGGGGACCGCGCCAGCGCCTGTGGGTCCGGGCCAAGGACCGGCTGCCCGACAGCCCGCTGGCGCACGTCTGCGCTCTGACCTACATCTCGGACATCCGGCTGGCCGGCACGGTCGGCATGATCCACCAGAACGACCCCGGCGAGCCGCAGTACGCCTCGCTGGACCACGCGGTGTGGTTCCACCGGCCGTTCCGCGCGGACGAGTGGCTGCTGTTCGACATGTACAGCCCGAACTACGCCTCGACCCGGGGGCTGGCGCACGGCGAGTTCTTCACCCGCGACGGACTCCTCGTCGCCTCGGTCACGCAGGAGGTGCTGATCCGGCGCCGCTGACCGGCCCGGTCGGAGGCGCCGCTCCCGAGGTCGCGGCCGTGGCTGAGGTCGTCCGCACAGACCGTTCTCGCCAATACAGACCGTGCACAGTCTGTGCGGTGAGGGAACGGTCTGTGCGGACGGGGCTCCGAGGTCCGAGCCTCGGCGTCAGCGAGCCGGCCGACCCGGGCGCAGCGCCCGGTAGGTGAGCGCGGCGCCGACCAGCGAGAGGGCGGCGAGCCCGACCGCGACGAGGTGGAACGCGGAGGTCAGCGCTGTGCCGACCGGTCCCGTGCCGGCCCCGTCGACCAGTCCCTGCACGGCGTGCCCGGCGATCTCGGTGGCCTGCCCGCCCGGCACGCCGTCGTGGTGCAGCGCGGCCGCCGTCCAGTTGGTCAGTACCGCCGCCGCGCCGGCCACCGCGATCGACTCGGCGGCCAGCCGGACGGTGTTGAAGATGCCGGCGGCCGCGCCTGCGTGCTCCACCGGCACCGTGCTGACCGCCGCGTTGTCCATCACGCCGAACGCCAGCCCGACGCCGAGCCCGCACAGCAGCAGCGGGCCGCCGAGCCCCACCCACGTGCTGTGCGGGGTCAGGGTGAGCAGCCCGACGCAGCCGGCGGCGTTCAGCACGGCGGCCAGCGTGAGCACGGTGCGCAGTGAGGTCCGGGCACCGAGCCAGCCACCGAGCATCGGGGTGACCAGCACAGGCAACGTCAGCGGGATCAGCACGAGCCCGGAGCCCAGCACGTCGCGGCCGGTCAGCCCCTGCAGGTAGGGCGGCAGGTAGACGAGCAGCACGACGAACGCCAGCGTGACCGCGAACGGCTGGCAGACCACCGCGACGAAGTCCGCCCGCCGGAACAGCCGCACGTCGAACATCGCCCGTCGCACGTCCCGTGCCTCCACCAGCACGAACGCGGTCAGCAGCAGCACCGAGGCGACCAGTGGCAGCACGGCGGCGGCACTGCCCCAGCCGTGTGTGGTGGCGCCGACGAACACGAACGACACGCCGGCCAGACCCGCTGTGAACGTGGTGAGGCCGGGCCAGTCCAGGGGAGCGGCGGCCGGGTTGCGGGACTCCGGGGCCCGCCGCGCGCAGAGCAGTGCTGCGAGTGCCACGGCGGCGACCGCGAAGAACACCGCGCGCCAGCCGGCCGCGTCGACAAGCGCCCCGGCGGCCACCGGTCCGAGCGCCAACCCCGCGCCGAAGGACGTGCCGAGCACTCCGAACGCGAGCTGCCGGCGCCGCCCGGTCGCCGCGTGCGCGAGCACGGCTGCCCCGCTGGCCAGCACCGCGGCGCCGCCGCAGCCCTGCACGGCGCGCAGCACGTCGATCAGTGGCAGCGAGCTGCTCAGCGCGATCAGCAGTGCCATGGCCGCGACCGTGCCGATACCGGCCAGCAGCACGCGGCGCCTGCCGAACCGGTCGGCCAGGCTGCCGCAGGCCAGCGCCATGGACGCGAAGGTCAGGTTGAACGCGTTCTGCACCCACTGCGTCGCGCCGATCGAGGAGCCGAGCCTCGCGGACAGCTCGGGCAGCGCCACCGCCGCCCCGGTCACCGAGAACGGCAGGGCCGCGCTCGCGGTCGCCACCGCGACCAGCGTCCAGGCGAACCGGCTCCT
>DATAYB010000252.1:0-1917 GCA_036272795.1 Pseudonocardia sp. | reverse complement strand
GTCGGCCCGCTCAACGCCGGGGAGGTATCCGCGCAGCGCCGCGGCGACTGCGACTAACAGCACGATCACGGCGACTACGCGGCTCGTCGCCTTGTCAGACGTCCCCTTGTCAGACACTGGCACACCACTCGACCGGTTGCCTGCCGCGGTTGCGGCACTTCGTTTGCTCATCCTGGCACGTGGCCCGGCTGGACGGCCAGGGATCGGCGCAGTTCAGTGGCGCTCGGCGAGCTCGGCGAGCCGGTCCAAAGATGCCCGCAGCCGCTCGGTCGTCGTGCGGCGAGCGCGCGGGAGGCGGTTTTGATCGGTCAGTTCCGACCAGTCGTAGGTGTGTGTGACCCGGGTGCGGGTGTCGCCCAGCGGCTCAAGCTCCCAGCGCCACAGATGCCCCGGCGGTCGCCGACCCGGTTCGGACGGGGTCCAGGCGATGAGACGGCCCTCGTTGAACTCCACCACATGGTTCTCGCGGACGGCGCCGCCGGTCAACGTCATGGTGAATATCTCTCCGAGGCCGCGGACCCGCTGGCCGGCTCCGGCTTTCGCGAGGTTGTCGTTGCCGTCCCACTGCGGCTGTTGCGAGGGATCGGCGATCAGCTCGAAAATCGGGTCCGTGCCCGCCGCGATCTCGCGGCTTGCGCTCACTACCCGGGGAACGTCGGAGTCGTCGGCCATGACTTGATCGAAGCACTCGACCCTGAGGACGTCGTGGCCCGGCCTCACGACCGGCGATAGGGCGCGAGGTAAGCCGGCAACGGGATGGCAGGGTCGAGGTCGTCGGAGGGGATGGGCGTACCTGTGCTTAGGGTCAGCGGCACGACCCCGGCCCAGTGCGGCAGTGCGATGTCCTCCGCGTCGTCCACCGGGCCGCCCGTACGTACTTTGGCGGAGACCTCGACGAGGTCGAGAGCGAGTACGGCGGTGGCCGCCAGTTCGCGGGCGTTGGGCGCTCTGGTGTCGGCGGACCGGCCGGAGGCCACATGATCGAGCAGAGCCGCCAACGCGCGCAACTTCTCGTCGCGGTCCTGCACCAGTCGCGCGCTGCCGACAGCGACGACCGACCGGAATTCCAGTGAATGATGCAACGCCGCGCGGGCCAGCACCAGCCCGTCGACGAGAGTGGCCGTCACGCAGACCGGCAGGCCGTCCGGCGACCCGGCGGCGGTGAGCACCGGGCCGCTGCCGGTGGAACCGTGCAGGTACAGGATCTCGCCCAGCCGCACATGGGTGGTGGGCAACACCACCGGTCGGCCGGCGTTGACGTAGCCGACGTGACAGATCACGGCCTCGTCGAGAATCGCGTGAACCGTGACGCGGTCGTAGCGGGCGCGGTCGCGGTAGCGGGTCGGCACGGTCCGCGCCGTGGGCAGATATGACGTCAAAACCGTTGCCTCGTTGTTTGTACTAGTACACAATTAGTTACGTGCCAGAACAATACACCATCCGCGGTACGGGTGCGGAGTCGATCGCCACCGACATCGAACAGGCCATCTCCGCGGGCGCGCTGGCGCCCGGCGCCGAACTCCCGCCGATCCGGGATCTGGCCGCGCAGCTCGGCGTCAACGCCAACACGGTGGCCGCCGCCTACCGCCTGCTGCGCGAACGCGGAGCCGTCGAGACCGCAGGCCGGCGCGGCACCCGGGTCCGGGACCGGCCGGCGACCACGCCACGCTCGCTGCGCGGCATCGCCGTTCCGCCGGGCGTCCGGGACCTGTCCACCGGCAATCCGGATCCGGCGTTGTTGCCCATCGCCGCCGCAGGGCTCCCGGGCCGGCGCGTTCCGCTGCTGTACGGAGAGCCCTCCGTCTCACCCGAGGTGGCCGAGTACGCGCGGACGACATTGACCGCTGACGGTGTTCCAGCCGAGCACCTCGCCGTGACCGCCGGGGCGCTCGACGGCATCGAGCGCGTACTCACCGC
>DATAYB010000251.1:0-1693 GCA_036272795.1 Pseudonocardia sp. | reverse complement strand
CCGGCCGATCTCCTGCGCCGGCACGCCGAGCACCGTCGCCCAGGCGCGCGCCAGCCGCCGCTCGGTCGGCGTCGTCGGTGCGTCGCGCGCCCGGTCCACGTCCCCGGAGCCGCCGGTCGCGTCCAGCTCCCCCGCCAGTCCGACCAGCGCCGCCCTGTCGATCTTGCTGTTGGCGGTCAGTGGCAGGGCGTCGCGCCAGTGGATCACGGGCGGCACCATGTACCCGGGCAGAGACGCTGCCAGCCGCTCACGCACGGCGTCCGCGTCCACCGGCCGCTCACCTGCGCAGAACGCCACGAGGCTCCCGCCTCGGCCCTCCCTCTCCAGGACCACCACCGCGGCGTCCCGTACACCGGGCACCCGCAGCAGCGCGTTCTCGACCTCACCGATCTCGATCCGGAACCCTCGGATCTTGACCTGGTGGTCGCGGCGACCGAGGAACTCCAGGGTCCCCCCTGGCCGCCAGCGCCCGTAGTCGCCGCCGAGGTAGAGCCGCTCGCCCGGGCGGTACGGGTCGGTCAGGTAGGCCTGCGCGGTGCGCTCCGGGTCGTTGACGTAGCCACGGCCGACGCACACCCCGGAGAACACGATCAGCCCGGGCGCCCCGAGCGGCACCGGGCGCAGCCGCTCGTCGACCACGTAGACCGACACGTTGCGGACACACCGCCCGAGCGGCACGCCGGCCGACTCCGGCACCCCGTGCATGACCTCGTGGTTCGTGTCGTCCGAGGTCTCCGTCAGCCCGTAGGCGTTGACCAGCGTGGTACCCGGCATCGCGGCGAACCACCGCGCCACCAACTGCCGCTTGAGCGCCTCCCCCGTGGCCGACACGCACCGCAGGTCCGGCAGCTCGCGCGGGTCGGCCTCCAGCTGCGACAGCACGGCCTCCAGGTACGACGGCACGACCTGCAGCACACCGACCCGGCCGTCGGCGACGGTGTCGACGAACCGCGCCACGTCCAGCACGACCTTCTGCTCGACCAGCAGGGTCCGCCCGCCGACCAGCAGCGCCGCGACCAGCTGCCACAGCGAGATGTCGAAGCACTGCGGCGCCGTCTGCGCGATCACCTCGCCCTCGCCGACCCCCAGGTCCTCGATCTTCGCGTAGACGTGGTTGAGCATCCCGGCGTGCTCGCACATCGCGCCCTTCGGCGTCCCGGTGGAGCCGGAGGTGAAGTAGATGTAGGCCAGCTGGTCGGGCCCGACCTCGACGCCGAGATCGCCGTCGGACCGCTGCTCCGCGCAGGCCCGCTCGATCTCCACGGCCTCGACGTGCGGCAGGGACCGCAACGCGGCCCGCAGAGTGGGGGTGCTGCCGGCCTCGGTGAGCACCAGTCGGCAGTCGGCGCGGGTCAGCGTGGTGGCGATCCGCCCGGCCGGGAAGTGCGGCTCGATGGGCAGGTAGACGCCGCCGGCCTTGAACACCGCGAGGACGGCGGCCATCCAGTCGAGGGTCCGCTCGGTGACCACGGCGACCACACCCTCGCGCCGCAGCCCGCGCGCCAGCAGCGCCCGGCCCAGCCGGTTGGCCCTGGCATTGAGCTCGCGGTAGGTCCACCGCACGTCACCCGCCACGGCGGCCACGGCATCGGGATGCGCGGCCACCCGCCGCTCGAACAGCTCGTGCAGCCGCGCGTCCGGCAGCTCCCGGCGCGGGCCGGCGAGCCCCTCGAGCTGGTAGGCCAACTCGTCG
>DATAYB010000250.1:0-8803 GCA_036272795.1 Pseudonocardia sp. | reverse complement strand
GGGCTACGCCGTGCGGCGGCGGGGTCGACGGCTGGCGCGCAGCGGGGGCTCGACGCGGTTCGCGGCGTCGACGGTACTGGTCAGCTCGAGCACGGTGCGGGCGACCAACCGGGGGTCGTCGTACATCGGCAGGTGCCCGATCCCGGCCTGCAGGCTGAACTCGGCACCCGGCACGAGCTCGCGCATCGCCCGGCCGAAGCGACGGTAGGAGATCACGCGGTCCCGCTGGGCCCACACGATCCGGACCGGGCAGTGCGCGACGTCGAACGGCGCCAGCCCGGTCACCTCCAGCGGCGAGCGGAACATCGCGTCGAACATCTGGCAGCCGACCATGTCGGCGATCATCTCGCTGACGTCCTCGGCGGGAATGTGCCCGGGATGGGCGGCCACCCTGGTCAGCCCGATCCGCTGCAGGATCCGGTTGCGGACCAGCGGCCCGAGCATGGGGTTGCCCAGCACGGTGTGCGCGGCGTGGAACAGTGCGACGAGCCGCTCGAAGTCGCTCCGGGAGCGCCAGGCGCCGGCCGGCGAGAACGCGACGACCGAGCGGGCCCTGCCCCGGCGCGCCAGCTCGAGCGCAACCCAGCCGCCGAGGGAGTTGCCGACGAGGTGCGCGGTCTCGATGCCGGCCTCGTCGAACTGTGCACACAGCTGGTCCACGATGGCCGCCATGCCGGGTGCGGCGTCGGGGCGCAGACCGGGGCCGCCGCGATGGCCGGTCAGGGTCGGCGCGAACACGTCGTGGCGGCCGACGAGGAACGGCAACACGGGCCGCCACGCGCGCCAGGACATCGTCGCGCCGTGCAGCAGCACCAGCGGCGTACCTCTGCCGGCGCGGTAGCTCGGAGTGAGACAGTCGGGGAGCTCGGGAACCTGACCGGCCAGGGACAGCGTGGTCATGGCGTCATCACGGCGTCATCGCCTCCGCCCTGTTACGCCGGCACCCGGGGTCCGTGTGAGCTGTTCCCCAGTGGCCGAGTAGCTGGTGTTTCGTGGACGTTAAGTGAATGGACAGTAACTAAGCAAGAGACCCAGCTCCGATACGTGCGCTCTCATCCAGTTGGATTACGGGCACGTTACGCAGCGTGCTCAAAGTCCAGCCGATTGACCTGGTTTGAACCGCCAACTCCCCGAATCCTCCGCCCCGGGGTCCGCGCCGCCGCTCGGGTGGCCGCCGCGACTCGGGATGGCCGCCGTCGCTCGCGTGGCCGCAGCTGGACCGGCATAGCCGCCGTCGCTCCGGGGTAGCGCCCGCCTGCCACTTCGCATACCGGAGACGCACTTCGCACAGTGTGCGGCGTATGCGAAGTGACAGCGCGGTATGCGAAGTGACAGCGCGGTATGCGAAGTCGAGGCGCGGGAGGCCCACCCGCCGGCGCCAGCCCAGGCCGGCACACGCCGCCCGGGGTCCACACACGCTGTCCAACGTCCACACACGCCGTCCAAAGCCCGCCTGGCGCACGGCCACACACATCCCCCGGCCCTGGCACGCGTCGTTCAGACACCACACACCAGCGAGACCACGTGTGCCACGTCGACACACCGTGTGCCAGCTACGACCTGTGTGCCAGCCCCCGGACGCCGCGTGCCGACGCCACACCCGGTGCGCCAGCCCGCACAGCGCGTGCCAACCCCACAACCCGTGCGCCGACCCCACACCACGGCCACCCACCGCGCAGCGGCCCACCGCGGCACCCCACACCCACCGCGGCACGCCACACCCACCGCGGCACGCCGCGCCCCTGCGGCACGATCCGCGCCTACGGCACGACCCGGACCTGCGGCACGCCGCCCCTACAGGCCGTGCCCCTCACGCAGCAGCGGCCGCTACGACGCCGTACCGGCCAGGTACCTGCGTTTGAGCTCGTGCTTGACGAGCTTGCCGGTCGGAGTACGCGGCAGGTCGGCGACGAAGTCGACGCTGCGCGGTGCTTTGAAGTGGGCGATCCGGGCGCGGACGAAGTCGATGATCTCCCGCTCCAGCTCCGGTCCGGTCGCGACCCCCGGAGTCGGCTGCACGAACGCCTTGACCGCCTCGCCCATCTCCTCGTCCGGCACGCCGATCACGGCGACATCGAGCACGGCGGGGTGCAGCGCGAGCACGTTCTCGATCTCCTGCGGGTAGATGTTCACGCCGCCGGAGATGATCGTGAACGCCTTGCGGTCGGTGAGGAACAGGTAGCCGTCCTCGTCGATGCGGCCGATGTCGCCGACCGTGCTCCAGGTGGGGTGTGTCGGGTGCTGCGCCTCGCGCGTCTTGTCGGGATCGTTGTGGTAGGTGAACGGCATCAGCTCGCGCTCGAAGTACACCGTGCCGACCTCGCCGACCGGTACCTCCGTCCCGTCGTCGGCGCAGATCCGGAGCACTCCGACCACCGCCTTGCCCACCGAGCCCGGCTTCTCCAGCCACTGCGCACTGTTGATCATCGTCATGCCGTGGCCCTCGGTGCCTGCGTAGTACTCGACCAGCACCGGCCCCCACCAGTCAATCATCTTGCGCTTGACCTCGACCGGGCACGGCGCGGCGGCGTGGATGGCCAGCCTCAGGCTCGACACGTCGTAGCCGGCGCGTACCTCGTCGTCCAGCTTGAGCATCCGGACGAACATCGTCGGCACGAACTGACCCGCCGTGACCCGGTGCTCGGCGATCGCGGCCAGCGTGCCCACCGGGTCGAACCGCTCGGTCAGGACCACCGTGCCGCCCAGCCCCTGCACCGCACCGCACCAGCGCAGCGGCGCCGCGTGATACAGCGGCGCGGGCGACAGGTACACGGTGTCGGAACCGAGACCGAACACCGAACCGGCCAGCTGTGTGACCAGCTCACCCGGCTCGTGCACCTGCCGCTCTGGCAGAGGCGGGCGGATCCCCTTCGGCCGGCCGGTGGTGCCCGAGGAGTAGAGCATCGTGGCGCCGCTGGGCTCCTCGGCCAGTGGTTCGGGGGAGGCCGCCGCGAGCGTCGAGGCGTAGTCCCCGTGCCCGGCCACCGGACCACCGAACGCCAGCCGCAGCGCGACCCCCGAGGTCAGCGGCACGATCGCCTCGGCCAGCTCCCCCTTGGCGGCGGCGACCACGAGCGCGCGGGCGCCGGAGTCGTTGACGATGTAGGCGACCTCCTCCGGCGCGAGGTGGTGGTTGACCGCGGTGATGTAGAGGCCGGAGCGCATCGCCGCCCAGTAGACCTCGAAGCAGCGCAGGTCGTTGTTGCTCAGCAGCCCCAGCACGTCACCGGGGCGCAGGCCCGCGTCCCGCAGCGCGTGCGCGAGCCGGGTCGACCGCTCGTCCAGCTCCGCGTAGCTGATCGCCTCACCCGTGTCGGCCAACAGCGCCGCAACCTTGTCAGGAGTCTTCAGCGCGTGCGTGCGGGGATACATCCACGGACCTCCTGGGAGCTCGGCGCGGCCGACGGCCACCTAGCCGGTCTATATTCTATTTGAAATTAAACTCTGCCTGATCGAAGCGCGACCGAAGGAGCCAGGTGAGCGTAGCCACCGAATCGCCCGGCTGGGTACTCGTCGCCGGCGGCTCCGGCGGCATCGGTGCGGCCACCTCGGTGCTGCTGGCCGAGGACGGCTGGGACGTGGCGCTGACCTACCACCGCAACGCCGAGCCAGCTGGATGGGCCGCCGAGGCGGTCCGCGCGGTCGGCAGGCAGGCCCGGGTCACCCAGCTCGACCTGACCGACGCGGCGCGCACCGCCGAGGTCGTGCGCACCGTCGTCGCCCCCGAACCACTGGCCGGCGTGGTGTGCGCGGCCGGCCCGCACATCACCATGGGCTACGTCTCGACCCTGCCCGCCGCCGCATTCTCCGAGCAGCTTCTGGCCGACGCGGCCGCCGCGTTCCACCTGCTGCAGCCCGCCCTGCCGCAGCTGCGCGAGACGGGTGGCGCGATCGTCGCGGTGACCACCGTCGCGCTGGACCGCTACCCGAAGCGCGACGTGCTCTCGTCCGCGCCGAAGGCGGCCGTGCAGGCCACCGTGCGCGCGATCGCCGCCGAGGAGGGCCGCTACGGGGTGCGGGCGAACTGCGTCGCCGTCGGCGTGGTCGAGGGCGAGGGCATGTGGCGCGAGCTGGTCGAACGCGGCGACTACACCGAGGAGGTGCTCGCCGTGGCCAAGCGCAACCTGGCACTGCCCCGCTTCGGCACCGTGACCGATGTCGCCGAGGCCATCCGGTTCCTGCTGTCCGACCGGGCCGGCTGGATCACCGGTCAGACCTTGAATGTGGACGGTGGGTACACGATCTGACGGCGTCCGTCACCATTCTGTTGTGATCACCCCTTGACCGACCTACCGTCGGGTAAACCTCTCAACGAGAACAGTGAGGCGTTATGACCTCCGTCGTCGATCCCGCTTCGTCGAGCCGGCTCGCGCCAGAGCGCCGCCCCGAGGCAGGAGAGGAGCAGGTCCGCCAGGCGGTCGAGCGGCTGCGCGCCACCTTCGCCGGCGGGCGCACCAAGGAGCTGCACTGGCGGCTCGAGCAGCTGGCCGCTGTCGAGCGGCTTCTCGAGGAGTGCGAGTCGGAGATCGCCGACGCCCTGGCCGCCGACCTCGGCCGTCCCGCGCACGACGCGTGGCTCGGCGACGTGGCGAGCACCAAGGCCGAGGCCAAGTACTCGCGCAAGCACCTGCGCCGCTGGATGCGCCGCCGCAAGACCAGGCTGCCGCTGAACATGCTGCCGGGGCGCGGCTTCTACCAGTACGAGCCGCTCGGCACCGTCCTGGTGATCGGCCCATGGAACTACCCGGTCTTCCTGACGCTGGGCCCGGTGATCGGGGCGATCAGCGCCGGCAACTGCGTCGTCGTGAAGCCGTCCGAGCACGCGCCGGCCACCTCCGCCCTGCTGGCCCGGCTGCTGCCCAGGTACCTCGACCCGGGCGCCGTGGCGGTCATCGAGGGCGAGGCCGGGACCACCCAGCTGCTGCTCGACCAGGGCTTCGACCACGCGTTCTTCACCGGCGGCCCGGAGATCGGCAAGCGGGTCATGGAGGGCGCGGCGAAGCACCTCACGCCGGTCACGCTGGAGCTCGGCGGCAAGAGCCCGGTGATCGTCACCAAGGACGCCGACCTCGAGGTGGCCGCCCGGCGGATCGCGTGGACGAAGCTGCTCAACTCGGGCCAGACCTGCATCGCGCCGGACTACGTGCTCGTCGAGGAGCCGGTCCGCGACGAGCTGCTCGACCTGATCGCGGCCGACGTCCGCAAGTTCCGCGACGGCGCGCACGGCGGGCTGCCGGTGGTCAACAAGCGGCAGTTCGAGCGCCTCGCCGGCCTGCTGGACAACCCGGGTGGGCGGGTCGCGCTCGGCGGCGGGGTGGACCCGGCGACGCTGACCATCGAGCCGACCGTGCTGGTGGACCCGGAGCCGAACTCGGCTGTGATGGCCGACGAGATCTTCGGGCCGATCCTGCCTGTGCTCACGGTGCACTCGCTGACCGAGGCGATCACGTTCGTCAACGCCCGGCCGAAGCCGCTGGCCGCCTACCTGTTCACCTCGTCGCGGGAGTCGCGTGAGCGGCTGATCGCCGAGGTCAGCTCCGGCGGCACGGTGATCAACCACCTTGCCATGCACTGCCTCGTCCCGCAGCTGCCCTTCGGTGGCGTCGGCAACAGCGGCATGGGCGCCTACCACGGCGAGTGGGGCTTCCAGACGTTCAGCCACCGCAAGGGCGTCATGGTCAAGCCGGCCCGGCCCGACCCACGGCTGATGTACCCGCCCTACTCCGAGCGCTCGAAGAAGATCCTCCGCAAGCTGCTCGGCTGAGTAACCAACGCTGAGTAGTCCTACTCAAGGGCTGGCCGGCCGGCACGGGGACGATCAGTCCCCGGTGCCGGACCAGCGGCGGTAGACCTCGGCGGCGGCGCGGGAGAACCCGTCCGGCAGCCCGAGCTCGAGCATCGTGTCGGCCGCCTCGTCCATCTCGCCGGCCCACCGCCACGCCTTCGTGCTCGCCCGCGCGGACAGCGTGGCCAGCCGCGCCGGCAGGTCGACGCCGGTGCGGGTCAGCTCGCCGTGCAGGGCCTCGGACACGCCGGCCTTCTCGGCGGCCTCGGCGATCTCGAGCCAGATCGCCGGCAGCGCCTTGCTCTGCAGCGCGAAGCAGGCCTTCAGTGCGCTCGCCGCACCCAGCTCGGTGCCGAGGGCGCGCGCGTCGAACGGCGAGTCGGTGAACAGCTCGGCCACCTCGCCCGCGCCCGCGCCCGACAGCCAGAGCACGCTGTGCCCGGGCTCCCAGGCCGGCGGGCCGATCACGGCACCGTCCACGACCCGGTCGGCGCCGAGCAGCTCGCCGATCCCGCGCACGGTGCCGGGGGCCACGGCGTTGGCGTCCAGGTACAGCGGCCAGTCCGCCCGGTCGCGGCCGGCGAGCCCGGCGGCGACCTCGGTGGCGACCTCGAGGGCGGCGTGCGGCGGGCAGATCGAGATGATCAGGTCGGAGCGCTGGGCGAGCGCGGTCACGTCGGGCACCGCGATCAGGTCGGCGAGCTCGGCGCGCTTGGCGGTGGCGTGCGAGCGGCCGCCGTCGGCCCAGATCACCACGCCGGCCCTCGGCTTCAGCGCCGAGCCGAGGGCCGCCCCCATCGCCCCCGGGTGCAGCACGCCGATCACCGGACGGCGGCCCAACCGGCCGGCGGCTCGTTCCGCGTTCGCGCTCATCCGGGCATCATCGCGCAACCGAGCGCCGGTGATCTACCGCCCCGCCGGGGAACTCGGTCGACAGCGCGGACCGTCTCAGCAAGGGTGGCGGCCGTGGAGCGCTACGTCGAGGTCGAGCCGGGGGTCCGGCTGTGGGTGCGGGAGGCCGGCGCGCCGGACGCCGAGCCGCTGCTGCTGGTGATGGGGGCGAACGCGTCGGGGCTGGTCTGGCCGGACACATTCGTCGACGCGCTGGCCGCCCGGCACCGGGTGATCAGCTACGACCACCGCGACACCGGCCGCTCGAGCTGGGCGTTCGAGAGCCACCCGTACCCGATCACCCGGCTCGCCGAGGACGCGGTCGCGGTGCTGGACGCGCTGGGCATCGCCAGGGCGCACGTGGCCGGCATGTCGATGGGCGGCATGCTCGTCCAGCTGCTCCTGCTCGACCACCCGGACCGCCTGCTCAGCGCGACCGTGTGGGGCACGACCGCGCTGGCCCCGGGAGCCGGGGCCTCGGCGGCCGGCACGACCGAGGCCGACAGCACGGAGCTGCCGGGGCCGGACCCGGCGATCCTGGCGCTGTGGGAGCACCTCGCCGACCCGCGCGACCGGGCGGCGGAGCTCGACTTCCGGGTCGGGCACTGGCGGGCACTGCGGGGCGCCGGACCATTCGACGCCGCCGAGTTCCGCGCGCTGGAGGAACGGCTGATCGAGCACGCCGGGCGGTACGACAGCCCGGTGGCCCACGCCGTCGCGGACACCAGCGGCATGGCGAGGGGCGCCGAACTGGCGGACGTCAGCACGCCGACGCTGGTCATCGAAGCAGGTCAGGACCCGATCTTCCCGCCACCACACGCCGACCACCTCGCCGCCGTGACCGCCGGTGCCCGGCTGGTCCGGATGCCCACGCTGGGCCACGCGCTCGGTTCCGACGTCGTGCCCGAGCTGGCGGCCACCGTGCTCCGACACACCACCTCGGCCCGCGCCGAGCGGCACTGATCCGGCCCGATCCGGCGCTGAGCGATCTTTTCACCCATTCAGCTCAATGCACGAAAGGGTGAAAAAAGGAGAGGATGCGGCGATCGGTCGCAATGTGGCGGGCACCACATGTCTCACCACCCAGGCGGCCATCACAGCCTCGGAGGTGCAACGTGACCACCCCACCGGCAACACCGGCAACCGATTCCCGAGGACCCCGGCGGCGGGCCGTACTGGCCAGCGCCGTCGGCACCACGATCGAGTGGTACGACTTCTTTCTCTACGGCACGGCCGCCGCGCTGGTCTTCCCGAAGCTGTTCTTCCCGGGCCAGTCACAGTTCGTCGGTGTGCTCGCGGCGTTCACCACGCTGTTCGTCGGCTTCGCGGCCCGGCCGATCGGCGCGGCGATCTTCGGCCACTACGGCGACCGGATCGGCCGCAAGACGACGCTGATCGCCACCCTGCTGCTGATGGGGGTCAGCACCTTCACCATCGGCCTGGTGCCCGGCTACGGCTCGATCGGCGTGTTCGCGCCCATCCTGCTGGTGGTGATGCGGATCGGTCAGGGCCTCGGCGTCGGCGGTGAGTGGGGCGGCTCGGTGTTGCTGGCCATGGAGTGGGGGCACGGCAGCCGGCGCGGCCTGTTCGCCAGCTGGCCGCAGTTCGGCGTGCCGATGGGGCTGCTGCTGTCCACCGGCGTGGTCGGCGTGATGAGCGCGTGGACCGGCCCGGCCTTCCTGACCTGGGGCTGGCGGGTGCCGTTCCTGCTGTCCGCCGTGCTGATCGGCGTCGGCCTGTACGTGCGGCTGCGGGTGCTGGAGAGCCCGGAGTTCATCCGCGCCAAGGCCACCCAGGCGGTCGTGCGGCAGCCGGTCGTCGAGGTCATCAGGGAGCAGTGGCGGGACATCCTGGTCGCGGCGTTCGTCCGGCTGTCGGAGCAGGCCCCGTTCTACCTGTTCGTCACGTTCGTGCTGACGTACACCACCCAGCAGCTCAAGATGCCGCGCGGCGAGATCCTGAACTACACGATGGTCGCGGCCGCGATCGGGCTGATCACCATCCCGGTGTCCGGCTACCTGTCCGACCGGATCGGCCGGCGCCGGATGTACGGCATCGGCATCGTGCTGACCGCCGCGTTCGCGTTCCCGTACTTCGCGCTGCTGGACACGAAGGTCGGCGGCCTGG
>DATAYB010000249.1:0-1602 GCA_036272795.1 Pseudonocardia sp. | reverse complement strand
CACCGTGGTCACCCACAGCCCCGTGATCGCGGCCGCACTGGTCGAACACGCCGAGGTCGAGGTGGTGATCATCGGTGGCCGGCTGTTCAAGCACTCGGGGGTGACCTCGGGCGCGGCAGCCGCCGAGGCCGCCGAGCGGGTACATGCCGACCTGTTCCTGATGGGCGTCACCGGCGTGCACCCCGACGCCGGGCTGACCACAGGCGACGCCGACGAGGCCGCCATGAAGCGCATCCTCGCCGGCCGCGCGGCGGACACCTACGTGCTCGCCTCGGCGGAGAAGCTCGGCGCCGCGTCCCGGTTCACCGTGCTGCCGCTCACCGAAGTCGCCGGCATCATCACCGACGGCGGCACTCCCGGGCCCGACGACGCCCTCGGCGACACCCCCGGCAGCGAGCCCACCGACGGGACCGCCGACGCGACCGAGGCCACGATCCGGGCACTTGTCGAGCGCGGCGTCCCGGTGCTGAACACCCGTGAGTGGCGAATGGGGTCCTGACCCAACTCGCCACTCACGGCGTACCGGGCAGGGTCAGGACTCGGCGGTGATCAGGAAGACGGGGTAGCCGGGGGCGATGCGCAGCAGGTCGGCGTCGGAGGCGTCGGCGCCGACCCCGTCGAAGAACACGCCGACCTCGAACTTCCAGCGCTTGAGGTAGTCGCGCAGCACCGGTGCCTTGTCGGCGTCCGCCAGCTCGGTGGCCCGGAAGGCCTGCACCCGGCGGCCGACGGCGAGCTCGCCGGTGCCGATCGCGCGCAGGTTGCGCACCCACTGGGTGTGGCCGCGCGGGGCGACCAGGTACTGCTGGCCCTCGTGTGTCAGCAGGTTGACCGGGGTGCTGCGCCACTCACCGGTCTTGCGGCCGCGCACGCGGAGCACCCGCGAGCCCCAGACGCTCAGGCAGCGCCGCGTCAGCCCCGCGACGATCCGGTTGAACAGCTCGGTGGAGTAGCTCGGCTGGACGTAGCGGGTGTCGGTGCTCATGACCGGTGCTCCTTCGGTTCGGTTTTTCGAGAGCGCCGCTCTCGTTATGGAGCAGTGAACTCTTCGGACGTGAACTTGTCAAGAGCACCGATCTCGAATTTGAACACCGCTCTCAGAGCGGGCATACTGGCGCCCATGAACGCCGCCCGCACCGCCCGCGAACGCGCCAGGGCCGAGCTGACCAGGGAGATCACCGACGTGGCCAGGCGGCAGCTCGTCGAGTCCGGCGCCGACGGGCTCTCGCTGCGCGCGGTGGCCCGCGAGCTGGGCATGGTGTCGTCGGCGCTGTACCGCTACTTCCACAGCCGCGACGACCTGCTGACCACGCTCATCCTCGAGGCCTATGAGGCATTGGGCGACGCCGCCGAGTCGGCCGACCGGGCCCATTCCGACGCGTCGCCCACCCGGCGCTGGCGGGCCGTCTGCACCGCGGTGCGAGACTGGGCGGTGCGCCACCCGCACGAGTACGCGCTGATCTACGGCTCGCCGATCCCCGGCTACCGCGCGCCCCAGGACACCGTCGCCCACGCCGCCAGGGTTCCCCTGCTCGTGCTGGGGATCCTGCGGGACGCGCACGCCGGCGGCCAGCTCACCGCCGTACCGGACCGGCCGCCGCC
>DATAYB010000248.1:0-14194 GCA_036272795.1 Pseudonocardia sp. | reverse complement strand
TACACCGTCATCTTCGACACATTCAGCACGCTGGCCACCTCGGACACCGAAAAGGTCGCGTCCTGCTGGCGCACGCTGGTATCAATCATCGTCAAGTTTCCCCCCGGGAACTTCCCATTCAGGCCCACGCACGCCACCGGGTTTCGCGAACTGCCGCTACGCCTCGGTCGGGAGCGCTTCGTACTCGGGAGAAAGTCTGCCCGATACAACGATAAGGTCGAGATAAGACAAGGCTATGGTTCGCGGGGAAATGCACCAAGCGCCGGGCAAAGCGCCGCCCGGGGGTCGGATCAGTGCGAGTGCCCCTGGTGTTGCGACTGCCCCCGCGGTTCAGACTGGCTCTGCTGTCCGGACTCGCTCCGCGGTTCGGACCGGCTCTGCTGTCCGGAATGACTCTGCTGGCCGGACTGACTCCGAGGTTCCGTCTGCCGGGAGCCCTCGGACGGGAAGTCGCTGTTCATCCGGTACTTCATGAGGTCCCTGGCCATGTCCGAACTCCGCCCGTACGGCTCCCAGCCGGGGCCCCGGTCGTAGCCGGTCCAGCTGTGCCCGTGGTCGGAGTCGGACCCGGAGTCCCCGTCCGAGTCGGAGTCCGACCCGGAGTCCGGGTCGGCGCCGGACGCGGTCGACCCAACACCCGAGCGGGCCGGCGGCGCCGACCGCTTGCCGGGTGCCGAGGGCGCCGGCTGCCCGGTACCGGCCTCAGCCGGAGCGGGCGGGGGCGGCGGAGCCACCTGGGGCGTCGGGGCGGTCGTGGCCACCGGCGGGGGCGGCGGCGGCACCTGGCGACCGGCGACGGCGAGGGCCACCAGCACCAGCGACAGCCCGAGCAGGCCGCAGATGGTCGCGAGCAGCCAGGCCCTGGCCGGCCGGAACTCGCTGCCCGCGGCGCCCGAGGGGTGCGGCCGGCTGCACATCGCCTCGAACCGGTCCGAAAGCCGGCGCAGCGCGGCGGCGAGGCCGGCAGGCCTCGCCGCCGGCAAGCCCGGACCCCCGGCGGGAGGTAGGGGCGGCGCGCCACCGGGGCGCATGGGTTGGGTCTTGGCCGTCGCCACCACCCGGTCGCGGTCGCCCAGCACCGTGACGGAGCCCTGCCCGGGGCCCGCCATGCGGCCCACCACCGGGCCACCACCCGGCGCCTGCCGCTGTGCCCGCGGCCAGTTCGACACCCTCGTACCCCCAAGAAGTCGCGTCCCGGCGGGATCGGCGCGCCGCGCATGCGTCGCGTTGCCCACCTACGCCAGGTCTATCCGGGCCAACGACGGGCGGCGATCAAGGTGACTCACGTTGCCCCGACCGGGCGCAGGTGTCACGGGCTGTGCCGATACGCTCACGCTGTGCCTCATGTCCTGGTGATCGAGGACGACGCCGACGTCCGCCGCGGGCTGCTGCGCTCCCTGACCGTGGGGGACTTCGCGACCACCTCGGCCTCGACCGGCTTCGCCGGGCTGCAGGCCGCGCTGGACTGCCAGCCCGACCTGATCGTGCTGGACCTGGGCCTGCCGGACGTGCACGGCGAAGAGGTGCTGCGGATGGTCCGCGCGGTCAGCGAGGTGCCGATCATCGTGGCCACCGCGTGCGACGAGGAGCGCCAGATCGTCTCGATGCTGGACGCCGGCGCGGACGACTACATCGTCAAGCCGTTCGGCGGCGAGCAGTTCCTGGCCCGGATCCGCGCCACCCTGCGCAGGGGCCGGCTGAACGTGCGGCTGCCAAAACCGGCCCTGACGATCGGTGGCCTGGTCATCGAGCAGTCGGCAAGGACCGCCACGCTGGACGGCGCCGAGCTGCAGCTGGCGCCACGCGAGTTCGACCTGCTCCGCTACCTGGCCGAGCGGACTGGCGAGGTCGTCACCAAGCGCGAGCTGCTGACCGAGGTGTGGCAGGTCCCGTTCAGCGGCACCGACAAGACGGTGGACGTGCACCTGTCCTGGCTGCGGCGCAAGCTCGGCGAGAGCGCACAGGCCCCCCGCTACCTGCACACCGTGCGAGGCATCGGGCTGCGGCTGGCCGCCCCCGCGGGCTGAGGCAGCGTGCGTGGCCACCTGATCGCGGTCGTGCTGGCCGCGCTGTCGGTCGTCCTGATCACGTTCCTGATCCCGGTCCTGATCCTGATCCGGCGCGACGCCGACCACCGCGTGACCCTGGCGGCGATGCAGCAGGCGTCCGAGCTGATCCCGCTGACGCACAACCTCGTGCCGAGCTCGCTGCCCGCGTACCCGGAGAACGGGTTCGCCGTGTCGATCCTCGGCTCCGACGGCACAGCCATCGGCGTTCCGGTGCCCCGCTCCCCCACAGTTCTGGCCGCCCTGGCGTCCTGCCGGACGTCCACCTCCGACACCGACGGCGGTATCGAGGTACTACTGCCGGTCCGTGACGGGGCGGCGTGCACCACGGTGATCAGGGTGCTGGCCAGCGACGATGCGATCGTGGCCGAGTCGCGGCTGCTCACGCTGCTGAGCCTGACACTCTCGGCGGCGGCCACCCTGATCGCGGTCGTGCTGGCCGAGCGGCTCGCCCGGGGTCTGCTGCGCTCGGTGGCCGACCTCGCCAAGGTCGCCGACCGGATGGCCGACGGCAACCTCACCGCCCGGGTCCGCCCCGCCGGCCCCGCCGAGATCCGCCGCGTCGGCGACCAGCTCAACCTGCTCGCCATCCGCGTCGACCACCTGCTCGACGAGCGCAGCCAGCGCAACGCCGACCTCACCCACCGGCTGCGCACCCCGCTCACCGCGCTGCGCCTGGACATCGACGCCATCCCCGACTCCCCCGCCACGCAGCGCCTGCTCGCCGATTACGACGCCGTGACCAGGGCCGTCAACGAGGTGATCCGGATGTCCCGGCGGCCGCCGACGGGCCACGTGACCCAGCAGTGCGAGCTCACCTCGATCGCCCGCGAGCGCATCGAGTTCTGGGCGGCGCTCGCCGAGGACACCGGGCGTCTGATCGGCCGCGACCTGCCGGCGGGGCCCGTGCACGTGCACGCCAGCCCCGCCGACCTGGAAGCCACGTTCGACGCGATCCTGAGCAACGTCTTCGCCCACACCCAGCCCGGTGTGCCGTTCTGGGTGTCGATCACCCGGGAGGGCCGGGGCGGGGCGTTGGTCCGGGTCGACGACGCCGGCCCGGGGTTCACCGACCTGGCGGCCATCCGGCGCGGCCACTCCAGCATCGCCTCCACAGGGCTCGGCCTGGACATCGCCCGGCAGACCGCCGAGGAGTCCGGCGGGAGCCTGCGCCTCGGCCGGTCGCCGCAGGGTGGCGCCCGGGTCCAGCTCATGCTCGGCGGCGCCCGCCCACCGCGCCGGCCCGTCCCACCCCTGCCCCGGGGGTGAGCCCGGGCCGGCCGGCGCCCGGGGCGACCCCGGGGCGCGTCAGCTCGGCGGCGCCGGGCCCCGGGTGAGGCTGCGGTACCAGACCTCGGGGCGGCCGACCTGCCCGTAGTGCGGCTCGCGCTTGGCGAGCGCGCTGTCCGCGAGGTACTCCAGGTAGCGCCGTGCGGTCACCCGGGAGACCCCGACCGCGGCGGCAGCGGCGGCCGCCGACAACCCGTCCGGCTGCTCCCACAGTGCCCGGATCACGGCGTTCAGGGTCTCCTCGCTCATGCCCTTCGGCAGCTCCGGCTGGACCGGGCCACGCAGGTTGGCCAGCGCGCGGTCCACGTCGGCCTGGTCCACCGCGTAGCCGACGTTGCGCCGGAACTCCGCGTAGCGCAGCAGCTTGTCCCGCAGCGACGCGAACGTGAACGGCTTGAGCAGGTACTGCACGACACCGATCGACACCGCCGCCTTCACCACGGCGAGGTCCCGCGCGGAGGTCACCGCGATCACGTCGACCGAGGTGCTCGCCGCGCGCAGCGCCCTGCAGACCGCGAGCCCGTGCGTGTCGGGCAGGTAGAAGTCGAGCAGCACCAGGTCGACGCGCTGCCGCTCGCTGATCCGGAGCGCATCGGCGCCGGTGTGGGCGACGCCGGCCACCTCGAACCCCTCGACCCGGCCGACGTACTCGCGGTGGGCCTCCGCCGCGACGAGGTCGTCCTCGACCACGAGCACCCGGATCACCGGACCGCCTCGCGCAGCAGCGGCAGCCGGACCGTGAACACCGCGCCGCCCTCGTTGACCAGGTCGATCCGCCCCCGGTACCGCCGCACCGCCTGGCCGACCAGTGCCAGCCCGAGCCCGTGGCCGACCGGGCCCTCCTGCGACTTCGTCGACCAGCCGCGCTGGAACACCTCGTTGCGCGCCGTGTCCGGTACCCCGCGCCCGGTGTCGGCGACCCGCAGCAGCAGCTCGCCGGCCTCCACCTTCGCGGTGACCAGCACGCTCGGGCGGCCGCCCCGCTCGCCGGCCCCCTCGATCGCGGCATCGATCGCGTTGTCGACCAGGTTGCCGAGGATGGTGATCAGCGCCCGGGGCTCGACGCCGTGCACGTCCAGGTCGCCGAGCGCGGTGTCCTCGGTGAGGTCGAGCTCGACGCCCCGCTCGTGCGCCTCGGCCGCCTTGCCCAGCAGCAGCGCGGCGAGTACCGGCTCCGACACCGCGCCCACCACCCGGTCGGTCAGCTCCTGCGCGACGGCCAGCTCCGCGGTGGCGAACTCGACGGCCTCGGCCGGCCGGCCCAGCTCGACGAGTGAGACGACCGTGTGCAGCCGGTTCGCGGCCTCGTGCGCCTGCGAGCGCAGGGCCTCGGCGAGCCCCCGGGTGGTGTTCAGCTCGCCGGTGAGCAGCTGCAGGTCGGTGTGGTCGCGCAGGGTGACGACGTTGCCCTGGTCCCGGTGCCCGGCGCGCACGCGCGCGGTGTTCAGCACGAGCACCCGGGTTTCCGTGACGTGTATCTCGTCGATCCGTGGTGTGACCTCGCACATCGCCTCCGCCAGCGCGCCCGGTACCGGCAGCTCAGAGACCTGGCCGCCCTCCGGGTTGGCGTCGAGCCCGAGCAGGTCGCGCGCGCCGTCGTTGCACAGCGTGATCCGCCCGTCGGGCGTGACGAGCACCAGTCCCTCCCGCACGGCGTGCAGCGTGGCCTCGTAGGAGGCGAACACGCTGCTCAGCTCGGCCGGCGCGAGGCCCCGGGTCTCCCGGCGCAGCCGGGCGCTGACCATCCAGCTGCCGACCCCGCCGACGGCCAGCACCGCGAGCGCCGCCGAGAACAGGGGCAGCAGCCGGGCGGCCAGCTCGGCGGAAAGCGCACTGATCTTGATCCCGACCGCGACCAGCGCGACCACCCGCCCGGCCGGGTCGAACACCGGCACCACGGCACGCATCGAGGGGCCGAGGGTGCCGGTGTAGGTCTCGGTCGGCACCTGGCCGTCGAGCGCTGCGGCGGTGTTGCCGAGGAACCGCCCGCCGATCACCGACGGGTCGGGGTGGGTGTACCGCACGCCGTCGCGGTTCATGATCGTGATGAAGTCCACCGAGGTGTCCGTGCGGACGCGCTCGGCGAACGGCTGCAGCGCCGCCGTCGGGTTCGCCCCGGCCACCGCGGCGAGCACGGATGGGGCGTCGGCCACGGTCCTGGCCACCGCGACCACCTCGTTGCGGGCCTGGTCGTTGATCGCCCGCGCCGCCTCCAGCCAGGCCAGGCCGCTGCCGACCGCGACCAGCACGATGATCCCGGCCAACTGCACCAGCAGGAGCTGGCGAGCCAGGCTCCAGCCCGTTCTCCGCGTGCGCACCCGGTAATACCAGCACAAACCAGCGACCAGTCCCACGACAGCGGTTGAAGAAGTTCGGCGCGAACTCTATGACCACAACGGTGACCCAGCTCACCGAGGCACTCATAGTCCTTCCGAAGCGTGCCGACGAGGGCGCGCAGGACTCCCTCCAGGAGGCAACGGTGCCGACACCGCACTCCACCGAGGGCACGGCCGATCCGGCCGCGCCACCCCGCAACCGAACCCACTACCTCTACATCGCGGTCGTCGTCGCCGTCGCACTCGGCGTGCTCGTCGGGTTCCTGGCCCCCGGCGTCGCCAAGCAGCTCGCGCCGCTGGGCACCGGGTTCGTCGCCCTGATCAAGATGCTGATCTCACCGATCATCTTCTGCACCATCGTGCTGGGCATCGGCTCGGTGGCCAAGGCCGCCCGGGTCGGCAAGGTCGGCCTGCTCGCGCTGACCTACTTCATGGTGATGTCCACGGTCGCGCTGGCCATCGGGCTGGTCGTCGGCAACCTGCTGCACCCCGGCTCGGGCCTGCACCTCGACCCGGGCGCCGCCGCCAAGGCCCACGCGTCGGCGACAGGTGGCGAGGCGAGCGCCGGCTTCCCGCTCAACATCATCCCGACAACCCTGGTCTCGGCGTTCACCAGCGACTCCGTGCTGCAGACCCTGCTCGTCGCGCTGCTCGCCGGCTTCGCGGTGCAGAAGCTCGGCGCGGCGGGCCAGCCGATCCTGCGGGGCGTCGAGCACATCCAGCGCTGGGTGTTCCGCATCCTGTCGATGGTCATGTGGGCGGCCCCGATCGGCGCGTTCGGCGCGATCGCGGCGGTGGTCGGCTCCACGGGTGTGGCCGCACTGCAGAGCCTCGCCCTGGTCATGGTCGCCTTCTACGCGACCTGCGCCGTGTTCGTCTTCGGCGTGCTCGGTGCCGTGCTGTGGGTGGGCGCGCGGGTCAACATCTTCGCCCTGCTGCGGTACCTGGGCAGGGAGTTCCTGCTGATCCTTTCCACGTCGTCGTCGGAGTCGGCGCTGCCCCGGCTGATCGCCAAGATGCAGCACCTCGGCGTCGGCAAGTCGGTCGTCGGTATCACCGTGCCGACCGGCTACTCCTTCAACCTGGACGGCACGGCGATCTACCTGACGATGGCAACGCTGTTTATCGCCTCCGCGCAGGGCAGCCCGCTCTCCGCCCTCGAGCAGATCTCCCTGCTGCTCTTCATGATCATCGCCGCGAAGGGCGCCGCCGGGGTCAGCGGGGCGGGCATCGCCACCCTCGCGGGCGGTCTGCAGTCGCACCGCCCGGACCTGGTCGGCGGCGTCGGCTTCATCCTCGGCATCGACCGGTTCATGTCCGAGGCCCGCGCACTGACGAACTTCGCCGGCAACGCGGTCGCCACCGTGCTGATCGGGGCGTGGACCCATGACTTCGACCGCGCCAAGGCCGAACGGGTGCTCGCGGGTGCCGACCCGTTCGACGAGGCCAGCCAGCTCGACGAGCCGGCCACCGAGGCTCCGGCGCCCACCGAGGCGGCGCTCGCCGGCGCCCGGTGAACACCACCACTTTGCGGTCGGGCCTCGGCCGGGCGGTACTGGTGCTGGCGCTGGTCACGGGGGTAACCACCGCGGCCTGTGCCGGCCCCGGTGCCGCTCCGGCCGAGTCACCGTCCGCGACCGCCGCCGGGGCGCCCGCCACCTCACCTACCGCCGCTCCGGCCGGGATTGTCGACTCGCCCGTGCCTTCGACCGGGTGCGGGCGGCCGGCCCCGGTGCCCCCGGGGCGGTCGACGACGCAGACCCTGACCTCCGGCGGTGTGCGGCGCGAGTACCTGCTGCACGTGCCCGCCGACTACGACCCGGCCCGGCCGAGGCCGCTGGTTCTGTCGTTCCACGGCCACAAGCGGACGTCTGCCTACCAGGAGGAACTGTCGGGGTTCTCCGCCACACCGACCATCGCGGTGTACCCGCAGGGGCTGGTCGGTACGGACGACGAGACCGCCTGGACCGGGGCGCCGTACTCCGCCGCTGCCGACGACGTGCTGTTCACCGCTCAGTTGCTCGACCAGCTACAGCGCGAGCTGTGCGTGGACCCCGCCCGGATCTACGCGGCGGGCAAGTCCAACGGAGGCGGCTTCGTGGGTGTGCTCGCCTGCCGGCTGGCCGGGCGGATCGCCGCGTTCGCCCCGGTGTCCGGCGCGTTCTATCCCGAGGGCGGCACCTGCTCGCCGAGCCGCCCGGCGCCCATCCTGGACTTCCATGGCGCGGCAGACACCACGATCCCGTACGGCGGCGAGCCCGCGAAGGGCCTGCCGCCGCTACCCGAGTGGCTCGCCGGCTGGGCGGGTCGCAACGGCTGCCAGGGGGCGCCGGCCACCCGGGACGAGCACGGGGGCACCGTCCACATCAGCGACTGGCGGCAGGGCGGGTGCCGGGCTGAGGTCGTGCACTACAAGATCGACGGCCTTGCGCACTTCTGGCCGAGCACCCGCCCCAACCCCGACTCCGCGAAACCGACGGTGCTCGACGCCACTCCGGTGATCATGGAGTTCTTCGCCCGGCAGGCCCTCCCCATCGCCTGACCGGTCGGCGCGGCTGACCCGCCCGGTCGGGTCGGCTGGGTCAGCTGCCCGTGGAGCTGTGCCGGCTCAGCGGAAGCGCACGTTGCTCAGGTCGATCGCGACCATCAGCTGGTCGAGCACGGGACCGTCGTCGCCCTCCCGCCGGTAGGCCCGCCGAGTGGTCGGCACCGTGATCCCGTCGAAGTCGGCGAAGTCGTAGACGTAGTGCACGCCGGGAAATCCGCCGGCCACGTCCACGTGGTAGTCGTGCCGGCGCAGCAGGTGATCGGCGCCGAAGTAGAAGTCCTGCACGGTGCTGTGGCTCGCGATGTCCGCCGGAAAGATGGCCCGCAGGCCGCGCCACTGCTCGCCGTGGTCCAGCACCGGGTCGATCTCGACGACCGAGAAGCCTGGCATGGCCAGGAAGAACGGCGTCGTCAGGTAGGTCCAGAGCGCATAGCCGTTGAAGTACGCGCGGTGCAGGGCGTCCCACGGCGTGCCCAGGTCGTGGCCCTCGAACGACGCCCTCGGGTCCACGCGCTCTGCCACCAGCGCGCCGTCCAGCTTCTCGATGGCGATCCGGCCCGGGGTGAACGTGGTCCGCTGGTCGGGCGCGCCGTAGGGCCGCATCGAGGCCCACTCCCGGTGCAGCAGCACGGTCATCTCGCGCGGGTCGGGATCCTGCACGAGGCCCTTCATGCCCCATAGCTCGCCGCCGCTGACGATCGTCGCGTCGACCGTGGTCAGCTCGTTCCAGCGGTCGAGCCCACCGTGGGCTGCCAGGACGCGATCGAGCAGATCGCTCATCTCGGGCTCCTCGAGTCGGGGTCAGCAATACAAATATGACCGGTCGTCTCAAGACTGTCAAGCCCGCACCCGAAACGGCGTCCCACTGGGGGCCACACTGCGGCGCGACTACAGGAAGTTGTTCGGCCAGATCATGGTGCGCCACATGTGCGCCACCGGCGAACCGTCGAAACCGAGCCCCTCCGCCGGCTGCCGGAAGTGCCGGCCGACGATGTCCTCGAACTCGCCGAAGTCGATCTTCGCGTCCGGGTCGAACGAGTAGATGTCGTTGATCGTGATCAGGCGCGAGCTCATGTACCAGCGGTGTTTGCGGGCGGCCTCGTGCTCGCGATGGATGTAGGCGGGCGGGTCGTAGTCGGCACCGAAGTAGG
The DNA here is from genome assembly GCA_036272795.1 of Pseudonocardia sp. Classification (GTDB taxonomy): domain Bacteria; phylum Actinomycetota; class Actinomycetes; order Mycobacteriales; family Pseudonocardiaceae; genus Pseudonocardia. The sequence goes on along the minus strand of DATAYB010000248.1, from coordinate 4,803 downwards.
CGATGTACGCCTCCGGGTAGGCGTAGCCGACCGACTCGTCGGCGAAGTACCGCAGCGCCTCATGCTTCTCGATCGCCCAGGCCACCTCCTCGTCCACGTAGGGCGCGACCATCTGCGCACCCCAGTAGCCGTGGTCACTGGAGAGCAGGCCGGCCACCGCGATGTCGTGCAGCAGGCAGGCCAGCACAACCTTCTCCGACAGGCCCCGGACCAGGGCCGTCTTCGCGCTCTGCATCAGGTGCGAGGCGTTGAAGTTGTCGAACCGCAGCCGGAAGAAGTCCCCCAGCACAGGCCGCTCTGGCATCCGGGGCAGCGCCGGGTTGTCGCCCATCATGAACACGGTGTTCGGCGTGCGCAACTCAGGCAGCAGGCCGGCCTTCGCGCCGTGCGCCGGCGTGCCGATCGTGGCGGCCGCCGGTGGGGCGATCACCTGTCGGCGACCGTGCACCGCGTCGTTCAGCGGCTCCCGCACCCAGGCCATCGAACCGATGCTGCGCAGGCCGGCGGGCAACTCGCTGCCGGGCACCACGACCGAGGGTTCCGCACCCTCCCGAGCCTCGTCCACGGTCACGCGCAACCCCCGTATCTCGATCGACCAACACCCTCGACCGTAACCGCGCCCGCGCCACAAAAGATTGACGTGCGATAGCAGCCTGATAGACGCGTGCACCACAGCAACTTGCACTTAGACGATCGGTCATATTAAATGTGTGGATTGATCGTCGAGACGAGGAGCGGACGATGCCGAGGCCCAGCCTGAAGGAGAACGTCGTGGCCGCCGCGCTCGGCCAGTTCCACCGGCGCGGCTACAACGGCAGCGGCGTCAAGGACATCACCGACGCGGCGGGCCTGCCCAAGGGCTCCTTCTACAACTACTTCTCCAGCAAGGAGGAGATGGCCGTCGAGGCCCTGCAGCGTTACGGCGCTGGCCGGGAGCTCGGCCGGCTGAAGGACCCGAGCCTGCCCCCGCTGGAACGGCTGCGGGCGCACTTCGTCTTCCTCGGCGAGGACGTCGTCCGGGTCGGGGTCGAGTGCGGCTGCATGTTCGGCAACTTCGCCGCCGAGATCGCCGGGCAGAACCCCGTACTGCGCGACGCCGTGGCCACCGGGTTCGCCCGCTGGGTCGATGCCGTCGCCGACGTGCTGCACGAGGCCGTCGCGGCCGGCGAGGTCGGCGCGGACCGGGACGTCGACCTGATCGCCCGCACCGTGGTCCGCGGCTGGGAGGGCACCGTCATGCACGCCAAGGTCACCGGCGAGCTGCGGTCGGACGAGTTCTTCGCAGGCGTGTTCGAGCCTCTGCTCGGCGCTCCCGCCACCCGGCCCGACGCCGCCTGAGCGCCGCCGACCGAGCCGGACCAGCCGGCGCCGGAACGCGCGTCCGGCGCCGGCGTGCCCGGTCAGTTCGCCGGCGTGGCCGGTAGCTCCAGCTTCGCGGCCCGCTCAGCCGTGGCGGCCCGCTCCGGCTTGTGCCCGTTGCTGGCGGCGGGCTGGTTGCGGCGCAGTGCCTGCTCGGTGAGCACGCGGTAGCCCAGTTCGGGGCGATAGCCGTGCACCTCAGGGGTGTCCAGGCTGGACATGAAGTCGAGGATCTCGGTGCTGAAGCACTGCCCTGGCACGAGCACCGGGAAGCCGGGCGGGTAGGGCGTGACGAACGTGGCCGACACGACCTGCCGCCCTTCGGACATGGACTTGATGATCTCGTCCGGGGTCAGGTACTCGCACAGGTCCTCGTCGTAGGCGGTGAAGAACGCCCGCCGCATGTCCCCCTCGGGCGTGAGCGGGTCACTGACCGAGCGGAAGCTGTCGTGGAAGGCGGAGAAGTTCGGCAGCGGCGCGCTCGGCACGGTCAGCCGGCGCACATCGGCCTCGTGGGTGGCCCGCTCGCGGGGTCCGTGGTCGGCCAGCTGCTCATCCAGCTCGCGGACGATCTCCACGAGCACCTCGATCAGGTAGGCCACCGAGCTGCGGGTCGTGCCGATGTGCGTCATGAACAGCACGGTGTTGCGCGTGGTCTTGTTGACCTGCACCCCGTAGCGGTCCATCAGGTGGGTGCGCTTGAACGTGTCGCCCTCGATGCCGGTGGCGCCGATGGACAGCGTGATCCGACACGGGTCCAGCACGAACTCGTCGGAGTGCCACGCGGTCATCATGTTGGTCAACCCCGACCGCAGCGGCTGGTCGATGCCCGACGGGCGGTACTCGTCGGGGATCAGGTCGGCCGTGGTCAGGCAGCGCACGTACTTGCTCAGCAGCGGGTGGTTGTCGATCGCGTCGCGCAGGCTCATCGCGCATTCGACCTGCTTCTGCACGAGCTCGAGACCCTCCAGCGCAACCTGGCGGCGGCCCAGGTCCAGCGAGGCCAGGATCTGGTAGTTCGGCGACGTGGAGGTGTGCGCCATGTAGGCCTCGTGGAAGGTCTCCTGGGCTTTGTGCGCGTAGTCCTGGTCGAACACGTGGATCATCGAACCCTGCCGCAGCGAGGTCAGAGTCTTGTGCGTCGACTGGGTCGCGTACACCCGCACCCGCGCCTTCGCGGGGTCTGGCAGCAAGCGGGTGTTCAGCAGTTCCTCGTCGCTCGCGCCGGCCACCTGCTTGGCGTAGGCGTCGTAGGTACCCTGGTAGTTCGGGTCACGCAGGCGGTTCAACAGGGTCTTGGCCGCCGCCATGCCGGTGCGCGCGCGGTAGACCGGGTGGAACCGGGCGAACGCGAACCAGGCCTCGTCCCACAGGAACACCAGGTCCGGCTTGATCGCCAGGCATTCCTCCATCACGCGCTCGACGTCGTAGACCACGCCGTCGAACGTGCAGTTGGTCAACATCAGCATTCTGACCTGGTCGAGCTTGCCGGCCGCGCGCAACGCGAGCAGCGCCCGCTTGATCTCGGTGAGCGGCACCGCGCCGTACATCGAGTACTCGTTGAGCCGGTAGGCGTCCAGATAGGTCACCTGGGCTCCGGCCAGCACCAGCCCGTAGTGATGCGACTGGTGACAGTTCCGGTCGACCAGCACGATGTCGTTCGGCTTGACCATCGCCTGGACCACGATCTTGTTCGCCGTGGAGGTGCCGTTGGTGACCCAGAACGTCTCGCGCGAGCCGAACGTCTCGGCGGCCAGCTGCTGCGCCTCCCGCAGTGGCCCGGTCGGCTCCAGCAACGAGTCCAGCCCACCGCAGGTCGCCGACGTCTCGGCCAGGAAGATCTCCAGGCCGTAGAAGTCCACCATCTCGGAGATCCAGTGCGAGTCCACAACGGACTTGCCCCGCGATACCGGCAGCGCGTGGAACACCCCGGTCGGCTTGTGGCTGTACTCCTTGACCGCGGTGAAGAACGGCGCCCGGTAGCGGTGTGCCACGCCCCGCAGCACGCTCAGGTGCAGCTCGAGCGAACCCTCCCTGGCGTGGAACACACGACGGAAGTCCTGGCCGAGCCGGCCGGCGATCTCCTCGACCGCGACCTCCGCCATCAGGTACAGGTCGATCTCCGGGCGGATGTCGTGCAGCCGCGCCCCGAGCTGCTGGGCGCGCGCGTCCGGCGGCTGGTCGGCGAACTCCTCCGCCACCCGCTCGTCCATCACCACACCCAGCTCGGACAGGTCATGCTGGGACTCGTGCCCGAACCGGCGGCGGATCACGCACGCCTGGATGTTGAAGTTGAACAGCACGGCGGTCACCGCGTCGGTGAAGCTGGGTACCACCACGAGTTCGTAGACGAACTCGTCCTCCGAGCGGCGCAGCCGGCGCAGCTCGTCGCGCAGCCGCTGCTCTTGCGTCGCGGTCATCTCGTCGACCACGAGCAGCTCGAAGTAGGGCCGGTTGGCCGGCGAGGTGTGGGCCTCGGCGGGGTAGTCGCCCGGGTGCTTGTCCCCGGACACCAGGGTCGCACCCTGACGGAAGGTCTCGTGCACCATCGACCGGTTGATGTCGCTGACCAGCCGCGCGAACCGGCCGTGGTCCCCGTTGGCCAGCAGCCGCTGCACCTCCTGGAACCGGCGGCGACCGGGGAAACCCCAGTAGTGCTCCATCGGCTCCAGCGTGGCGAGCAGCTCGCGCACCCGGTCCAGCCAGTCCGCCGCCTTGCCGCTGTCCATCCCGCGCTCGACGAGCCGCGAGCTGGCCTCCTCGAGGTTGCTCCACCCATCCCGACGCAACTGCCACATACTGTTGTACATGGGCGAGCCCAGACGATCCGCCATGATCTCCACCTCCGCCTAGCAGCCAGCGGAGACGCTACGAGCCCAACCCGAACACCACAAGAACCCCGGACCAACAAGCCCGCTCGGTCTCAGTCCCCCGTACGGGGAGATGTTTTCCACCGATCGTGCGACCGACTGCCGCAAACCTCTTACGCCGTGCAACCGGGGTGCGTGCGACGGAAGGACCAGGCGACGGGTGACAGCACCGCAGGCGGTACCGGGCCAACGGAGCGACAACACAGACCATGTACCTACAGCACAGACCGTGCACGGTCTGTGCTGTAGGTACATGGTCTGTGCGGGCGGCGGGCGGCGGGCGGCGGCGTCGCCCTGTCGGCCCGTGAACGGCGGAGCAGCGGCGTTGTGGCCGGCCGCCCCGTCGCGGCGGCCGCACACGGGTGCCACGTCCCCAAACCGGGTGCGTGGTCAGCGGTGCAGGGCGGCGCGTGCCAGGCGGTTTCCGAGCAGCTGGGCGGCCTGCACGATGACGATGATGATCACAACGGTGACCAGCGTGACCGGCCAGTTGAACTGCTGGTAGCCGTAGCTGATCGCGAAGTTGCCGAGACCCCCGCCGCCGACGTAGCCGGCCATCGCCGACATGTCGACC
>DATAYB010000247.1:0-12792 GCA_036272795.1 Pseudonocardia sp. | reverse complement strand
ACATGGCGTTGGCCAGTGCGGTGTCCGCCTCGTGTCGGGCGCTGGCCAGGGCGGTGACGACGTCGTCGGCGAGACCGGCTCGACGGGCCTGTTCCTCCGCCGTGGCCGCGGCCCGGGCCGCCTTCGCCATCGCCCGGATCGGGGCGGCCAGAGTGCGCAGCCCGCGAGCCGCCGCCCAGCCGGACGGCCCGCGCAGCCACAGCGGCAGCGCCGCCCACACACCGCGCTCGACCTCACCGTGGGCCAGTACGGTCTCGCGCAGCCAGCCCAGGATTGCCCGCGCCTGGCCTGCCGGGGCCAACGTGTCCAGCGCGGCGCCGGTGACGTGCTCGGGGTTGGCCAACAGGGCGGTCACCGCGCCCGGCGGGACCCGAGCCAGCAGCTGGCCCAGCAGCCCACCGGGGCGGTAGTTGTGTGTCCCGTCGTCGTCCCGCCGGCTGTCCACCAGGCCGTGCCGTTGCAGCACCGCCAGCTCGAGGGTCAGCCGCTCGGTCAGCTCGGTGTGGCTCTCCCCCGTCTCGTGCACGGAGCTCAGTAGGTCGTGCACCCACACCGGAGCATCCGGTGGAGCGCCCTGCTCGGCGAGGGTCGCCAGCTCGGCCGCGGAGAGCCCTGACGTGCTGTGTTGCCGCGCGGCGGCCAGCGGGTCCAGCGCCACCCAGCTGACCACCCGCCACAGGTTCAGCCAGGCGGCGCCACCGACGCCGGGGGGCGCGGGCCGAGTCATCGTCCACCCGTCGGTGACAGGGACCGGCACCGGCAGTCGCCGCGTCGGGCGTAGCCATGCCGGCAGCCGCGTGGACAGCCAGGATGCGATCGCCGAGCCGCGCCGCGCGAGCCGGGTCCACTGCCGAGCGAGCGCCGCGAGTACCCGTCGCCCTCGGAGGGGCTCGGCGTTGGCTCGGGCGGTGGCGCGGGCGTCGGCCCGGCTCGTGATGCGGCTGATCGCCCGTGCTCGCATGCCGGCCGCCAGTGCCGCGGCCGTGGCCTCCTCGAGCGCCTCGGTGGTGCGCCGGCGCTGCTCGGCCGTCCGCGGCGCGGTGGCGGCGAGCGTCTGCCGGGCGGTGTGCAGCCAGCTTTCCAGCCGGTCCACCTCGGCCGTGGTGGCGGCCAGGAGCGCACCTGCGTCACCGGGTTCGTCGTCCGGCGCGGCCCGCACCTCGGCCGGCAGTCCGGCGGCTAGTTCGGCCGCGGTGGCGCCGGCGGCGTGCAGGCTAGCCCGCACCGTCGCGGCGGGAATCCGCAACGCGGTGGCCAGCGCCGTCTCGATCTCGGCGGCGGTGCGCCCGGTGTCGTGCAGCCCTTCGGCCAACGCCGGCGCCCAGTCGACCCGGTCGGCCAGCCTGCCCCGGGCCAGCGCGATCGCGGTGCGCAGGCCCCGCTCGGCGGTGAGGAACTCGCCCAGCGCGCGGCGCGCCTCGGCGGTGGCGGCCCGCAGCGTCGCCCTCGGCCCTCGCCGGACCGGCAGCCAGCCGTCGCGCCGGCGCTCCTCGGGCAGCGCGCGGCGGCGGGCCAGCCACCAACGCACGGCGCGCGCACCCAGGGCAACGACCGCGACCACCCCGGCGGCTGCCGCGAACCCGGCGAGCAGCGGGTGACGGGCGAGTTCGCCGAGCCAGTTCGTGCCCGGGCCCAATGCGAGCAGGGGCATCACGCCCCGGCGCCGGCCGTCACCGCGCTCAGGCCCGCCGCGTTCAGGCCCGTCGCGCTCAGGTTGCGGGTCGGCATGGGCCGCGGCGTGGGTCTGCTCGAACCGGGCTTGTAGGTCCTCGATCAGGGCGCCCAGCTCGGTGAACGGTGGCACCGCTGGGGCCGAGGCCAGCACCTGACGCTCGTAGGCAAGGAACTGGGCGGGGTCGTCACCCAGCTCGGCGCTGAGCTGCTCCCAACGGCTGGCCGGGTCCCCGGGCAGCGAGTCGAGCAGGTTCTGGTAGACGACCACGCTGGTGCCGAGGTCGCTGACCAGGGCCACCTGCTCGGGGGTCAGCCCGCCGTAGGCGGCCACCGCCTGCTCCAGCAGCCGGCGCAGCTCGTGTTGCACGGCATCGGCACGCTCGGTCAACCCGGCAAACGTGCCAAGCGTCGGCACCCAGGCCAACCCGGCGGTGACCGGGTCGATCAGATAGCCGGGGTCCTCGCCCAGCTCGGCCAGCACCCGCCACGGGTTGTGCGCCAGCTCGACGAACAGCCGACGAACGAGGCGTTCCACGACGGTGAGGTGTTCGTCGACGTCGCCGGCCGCGCGGACCAGCGTCGTGCCGAACTCCGAGAGCGGCTCGGCAACCTCGGCGAGCAGGTCGACGCTGTACAGCGAACCGATCAACTCGGTGAGCAGCGGTGTGGCGTAGCGCAGGAACGGACCGATCAGTTCCGCGCTCACGCCGACCAGGTGGCTATGGCCGCCGGCGCTGACGATGGTGACGACCTTGCCGTCGGTGCTGAACCCGGGCGACCCGGACACCCCGCCGGCCAGGGAGACAAGCAGACGCAGGTGCCCGGGGTGGAGTTCGGTGACCGGGGCCTGGGTGGCGGTGCGCTCGCCCCTCGGGTTGCCGTTGATCAGGACCGACTGGCCGATCGACGTTCCCGGCGGTGCGATCGCGACGACCGGCTGGGTCAGTCCGAACACCGCGACCAGCGCGAGGTCCGGGGCATCCAGCCGCTTGGAGGTGGCGGCCTGGCCGCGCCATTCGGTCGCGGCCCGGGCCAGCTCACGGTCGGCGCCGTAGCCCTGCACGGGCACCGGCACCCACCCCGCGATGGGTTGCCCGGCGACCATCAGCGGCGCCGTCACGGTGTGTTCCACCGCGACGTGCAGCGCGGTCAGCACGTGGGCCGGTCCGTCACCGCCGCCCGGCCGGACCACCACGCCGGTCCCGAGGACCCGCCCGTCAACAGTGTGGAAGTCGACCACACCGGCCCGCGCCCCGGCCGCCGCCGCGACCCCGACCGGGCCCAGCGGGGCGTCGGCGCGTACCGGGTGGAAACCGACGAGCAGCCGTTCACCCGAGGCCAGCCGCCAGGTCACCAGCTCGGCGGTGCCGGTCGGCTCGCCCCGGTCCCATAGCATCGCCGCGATGGGGCGCCCGAAGTCGACCCGGCGGATCTCGAGCTGCCCATCGACCCCGGTGTGCACCGGCCGCAACCGGGCCGCCTCGGCGATCAGCCGCAGCACCCCGAGTTCCCGTTCCCGATCGTCGAGCCCACCGGGCAGCCACCAGGCGGCTTGTTCGGCGAGCTCGCGCAGCATGGTGGCCGCCCCGGACAACATGCGGTCGACCTCGATCCGCCCTCCGGTAAGGGCGAGCGTGCCGAACTCGGTGTCCAACAGCAGGGTCTCCGCGCCCTGCTCCCCCTCGCGGGTGATGAAGCCGAGACCGGAGATGCGGGCGTCCATCCACCAGCCCACCCGGTTGCCCGCCGCGCCGGTGATCACCAGCGACGGCCCCGCGAGTTCCTCGAGCTCGTCCGCCGCGACCCCCACGATGGTGGCCAGCTCCTCGAGCGGCCGGGCGGTCAACGAGCCGAGCTTCGCCAACGCTTCTTGCACCGAGTCCGCCGGCGTCCAGTCCGGGTCGGCTTCGTGGATTGCCTCGCGCAACTCGTTGACCTTGGACAGGGCGGCGTGGGCCCGGTCGGCCAGCTGGTCGATCAGCTCCGGAGAGACCATGGCGTTGCCCAGCACGGTGAGCATGACCCTGGCCCGGTTCAGCTGTGCGTGAGCGGCGCCGACCCAGCCGGTCGCGCCTGAGAGATCGCCGCCGGTCAACAGCTCCCGACCCCGACCCAGGTGCCCGCTGATCAGCCGCAACCGCGCCTCGACCAGGGCCAACCCCGCGTCGGCCACCACCGGGTCCACCCCACCTGGCCGGCGCGGATCGGTGAGCAGGTGCGCCACGATGTCGCGCTCGGCGCGGTCGAGCAGCGCGGCGGCCTCCAGCGGTGCGGCGGCCGTGACTGCGGCGGCACGGGCGGCGCGGGCGGCCAGCAGCGGTGCCACCGTCACCGCGGTGTCGTGCTCGTGTGCCGCCCCGTGGTAGGTCGGGTCGGTGAGGTGGCGCAGCTCGTGGGCCAGCACGTCACGCCACCAGGCGCGGACCTGTGCCGTCGTCATCCGCCCGGTGGCTTGGTGCTCGGTGAGCTCGTCGAGGACCCGGCCGGTGGTGACGATCGCCCCACCGGCAGCCAGCGGCACGCTCGGGTCCCGCCAGGCGAACGCGACCAGCCGCGACAGGGCCGCCACGACTCGGTCCCGCTCAGCCTGGGAGAGCACGCCGCGCGCGACCAGCTCGTCGAGCACCGGCCGCACCGTGGCCTCGTCCAGCACCCAGGTGGTCGGGGTGCCCGGCGGCCCCCTCGGCATCCGGTACCCCAGCGCCGACGCCGACTTCAGATACGGCGCCAGCTCAGGCAGCACCCGCAGCAGCAGCTCGGTGTCCGCCGCGGACCACAGCCCGACCGCCAGCGCCCCGCCGCCGGGGGTGCGGCGGTCCAGTTTCGCGCCGGCCAGCTCCAGGAAGTCCGCGATAAGTTCGGGGCCGGTCAGGTGCAGCCGGCTGTCATCGGTGGGCCGGAACGAGACGATGCCGGTCAGCAGGTGCTCGGCGTCCAGCGCCGGCCCGCCCGAGACCCCCTTGCCCAGCAGCACGGTGACACCGAGATGCCCGGCCTTCTGCCTGGTCAGATACCCCTGGGCGGTGAGCGGGTGGGCCTGCGGGAACCCGGACACGGCCAGCCGCTCACCGGGCCGCATCGGGGTGCGCCGCACCGCCACCGCCGGCTCGTCCAGGCCCTCGACCTCCAACAGCGCCAGGTCGACGGTGTCGATCTCGCTGACGTGGTGGCCGAACGTGGCGCGGACCTCGGCCGCCAGCGCCCGGTTCTGGCCGTACTCGCCCGGGGACAGCGTGGTCCAGTTGGTCACCCGGTGACCGTTGGCGACCAGTGACCCACCCGCCTTGTAGCGGTTCTGGTAGGCGGTGACCACGTGCAACGCGGTCAGCACCCGTGCCGGGCGCCCGGGTGCGGCGGCGCGGACCACCACACCGGTGCCGATGGTGGCGCCGCGCACTGTCCCGATCCGCACCACCGACCGCTCCGGGTAGCCGGCGGTGAACAGCGGGCCGTAGTCCGCGCCCTCAGCCACCGGGGCCACCTCGAGCAGCACGTCCCGGCCCGACCCGAGCCGCAGGGTCAGGATGTCCACCGCGCTGGCGACCGACCCGTCGGGCAGCCGCCCAACCGGGATGCCCAGATCAACCCGGCGCAGCGCGAACGGCCCGGAGGTGGTGACAGGGTCACCGGCGGCCCGCCAGGCCATGGCCAGCTGCGCCCAGCTCTGGTCCGACCGGCCGGGGCCGACGCCGCCGCTGTTGAGCAGCCACGTTGCCATCTGCGATTCCAGCCGGTCCACGAAGTGAGCCAGCCCGGTCTTGGCCCAACCACCGTGCGTCGACTCGATCTGCCGGCCGTCGACGATCAGCCGACCCGCCCGCCCGGCGAGCACCAGCATCGGCCGCTTGTCCAGCGTGCCGCCCCGGAAGCCGGCCCGTACGGCCGCCTCGGACAGCGCGATCAGCTGGCTGCCGCCCAACTCGGTGGGCACCACCAGCAGGAAGGGTGAGGCCTCGGCGGCGGCCAGCAGGCTGGCCTGGTCGGCACCGAGCTCGTCGCTGAGCTGGCGCGGCAGCGCCCAGTCGCGGCTGGCCCGACCGAACCAGCCGCGGATACGTTCCTGCAGGCCACCCTGCGGGGCCGTCGGCCCGGCGCGGGGAGCCGGACGTACCACCCGAGTTCGGGTGGGTGCCTCGGTGGCCTCGTCGGGGCCGGCGTCATCGGAGCCGCGGGACGCGCCCAAGCGGTGCACGCCCTGGTAGGCGACCGGGTCGGTGGGTGCGGTCTTGACCGCGACGATTCGGTACGGGCCGGTCCGCACCTGCACCGGACCGGCACCCAACCGGCGCAGCGTCTCGGTGATCTCCGAGAGCTGCTCCTGCGCCCGCGAGCCGGTCCGCACGAACAGCACACCGCCGACCCGCAGCGCCGCCATCGCCTCAGCCAGCGCACCGATGTTCGCACCGGTGAACTCCGGGTAGCCAACGCCGTCGAGCAGCACCTCCTGGAAGGGCCCGGCCGACCCCACCGGGGACCCCGGTGTCACGCCGAGACCCGGCAGCCACTCGTCACGGGTCGACGGCATCGCCGGTCGTTGCGAGGCCACCACCAGCCTCGGGGCGCCGCCGCGCCTACCCACCGCGGTCGTGCCCAGCCGGGCCGCCGCGTCCAACACGGGGCCGAGCGCCGGCAGCGGGTAGGCCTCGGCGATCTGTGCCTCGGACCAGTCCGGGTGCTGCAGGTGAGCCAGCTCGTGGCGCAGCAACGCGGCCAGTGCGTCCGGGGCCAGGGCGCCCGCCCGCAGCGCCGCGAGCGTGCGGGTGTCGAGGAACAGCCAGCCGTTGTGGGCGTAGATGACCAGGTCATCGACACCGGTCGCGGTCCCGGTCTGGTCGTTCAGCCCGTCGATCGCGGCCACCCCCCAGGTGTGGGCGACCTCGTGCAGCGCCAGCCCGCCGAATGCCGCCAGCTCGCCGGGCAAGACCACCTCCGCGCCGCGCGCCGGGTCCAGAAGCGGCTCGATCCCGGCGCGCTGCGCCGCGTCGAAGTCGCCACCCGAACCGCGCGACGGGCCACCGGTACCGGGACCACTCGAGCGGGGGCCGCGGGCACCGTCGGGGTCACCCGGGGCGGTCGGGGTGGACGCCGGCCTGATGAGGCGCCGGATCCGGTTCCAGGTGCCGGGTGCGGCGGCTACCGTCCGGGCGGCGAGCACCAGATCGGCCAGCGCGGCGGGTACCTCGCTACTGAGCAGGACCGCCAGCTCGGCGTCCGTGAGCAGCTGCGCGTCCCGGTGGGCGAGCAGCTCTACCAACATCGCGCGGGTGATTACCGTGAGCCGGTCGGTCGACCTCGGCATCAGCCGTGCCGCCGCTCGGGAGTCGTCGTGCCAGCCGAATACCACCAGCCGAGTCAGGATGTCGGTGACCTCGGACAGCTCCGCCCCGCTGAGCGTGGTTCCGGCCAACACCTCCCGGACCTGGTCGAGGCCCAGATCCAGGACACGCACCCCGCGCGCGTCCGGCGGGCCGTGTGGCATCAGGTCGGTCAGTTGCTCCAGCGGGCGCAGGTGCGGCGCCAGCAGCGGCAACACTCGTGCCAGCAGCCGTCGCTGCGGGTCAGACAGCCCGCCGATCGCCACGGTCCCGTCAGTGCCGCCGGTGCCGCCGCGCTGGCGGCGGGTGCGGTGGCGGCCGGCGACCGCGACCTGGCGGCGCTTGGTGGGGCCTCGGGTGGTGCGCGCGCCCCGGGCCGCTTCGCGTCGCAGGGACCGGCTGGTCGGGCTCTTCGGCGCCGGGATGCCGTCGGAGGGCACGTGGACGACGACGGCGGTGAGGTTGCCGGTGCCGCCGGCCGCGACCGCGGCGGCGACCAGCCGGTCGACCACCGCGCCGGGTGAGTCGGTGCGGGATAGCGCCGCGGCGGCGGCCAGGTCGGCCGGCTCGTGCTCGCCGAGGAAGTACAGGCCCTTGGTGGCCAGCAGCAGGGCACCCTGGGTGGTGATGTCCTCGATGTCGATCCGAGGCGCGGTGCGCGGGTTCTCCCCGAGGAACCCGGTCATCCCGCCGGTGTCGGGGTTGCTGTGGTCCTCGGTGAGTTGGGTGGCGACGCCGTCGACGCCGAGGTGGTAGAGCCGGGCGTCACCGAGGTGGGAGCGGATCGTCCGGCCGCGGCTGGAGTGGCCGGCGCGCCTGGGCAGGATCTGCAGCGCCAGGTAGGCGGTGGCGGGTTGGTAGACCTGGCCGGGTATGGCCAGCGCGGCGACCCGGGCGCCGGCGACCTCGGCGGCGGCGCGGTGCGCCAGCCGGGCGATCTCGTCGCGCTGGGGGCCGGTCAGGTGGATGGCCTTCAGCTCCTCGGCGCTCAGACCGGCTCGGATACCGAGGGCGGCGCGCTCGGCGTCGGTGAGGTCGTGCGCGGTCGCGGTGTTCGAGGTCAGCAGGCGCAGGTAGTCCGGGCGGGTGAGCTCGGCGACCACGGTGTCCACCGTGAGACCCGAGGCCCACCAGGAGTACAGGCCGCTGGACAGGCCGTCGGCGAGCACGATGGTGATCACGCCGGTGTCCGGGTCGACGTGCACCGCGACGGCGTCCTCGTTGCGGCCGGCCCGTCCGGCGCGGCTGTGCCCGACGACCTGGGTGCGGCCCCTGACGGGTAGCTCGAAGGTGATGTTGTTGTGGGTCGGGTCCGGGTTGTTGGTGTGGGTGATGCTGACCTGGATGCCGTCGGACTCGGTGGCCAGCGGGGCGGGGATGAACCCGCGGGCGTCGGCCAGCCGGTTCGGCGCCAGCCTGATCAGTGCACGGGACCGGTTCTCCCCCTTGCGCACCATGCGGCGAGGGACGAACTGCACCAGGAGCTTGGCTTCCCGGGCGGCCAGGGCGGCCGAGGTGAACCGTCGCAGCGCGATCCAGGCCTGGAACACGGCGTCGTCGTAGGCCTCGGCGCCCTCCTGGGCTCCGCGCAGCACCTTCCGCGCCGCCTTCAAACCCTCGTAGGCCCGCTTCAGTTCCAGCGGCGCGATCGGGGTGGGCGCGTCCCGGCTCGGACCCTCGAGCAGCCGGCGCGCGGCGGTCTCCAACCGCCAGGTGATCAGGGTGGGACGGTCGCCGATGTCCGGGTAGTCCTCGGTGGTGATCCGGGTGACCAGCGCGCGGAGGTCCTCGTAGGCCTCCAGCCGGTTGCGGGTCGCCTCGGCCAGGGCGAACTGGGCGGCCCGCAGGTCCGCGGGGTCGGTGGCGCGCTGGTCCGGGCGGCCGGGCGCGGCGTGGTGCCCTGCGTGTGTGCCGTTGGCGCGGGCGCGCCGGTGCTGCTCGCGCAGGGAGAGCACCCGCCATTCCGCGGTCCATTCCTCGCTGGTGAGCTGGGCGACCAGGGCGAGCTGGTCGCGCAGTTCGCGGGCCGGCCTGCGGACCGGCGTGGAGGCGTCCCCGCCGGCCTGCGTGCTGGCCTTGGGCAACGGCTCGACCCGGGAGCTCGGGTTGTCGTGCTGGTAGCGGCGGTCGCGCCACTTCTGGCGGGGCTGGGCGACCACGTCGTTCCAGAAGCTCGGGTCGCGGTAGTCGTACAGCGCCCGCTGGCCGGTGATCAGCAGTTCCAGCAGGGCGTCGTAGGCGCGGGACCGCGCCGAGGCCTCCGCCCCGTGCCGGATCCCGAACTTGGCCGAGGGCTGCCCGTACGGGCCGTCCGGCAGGTCCACCTGTGTCAGGGGCTCGACGTGCCGCCAACCGGGCAGTCGGAAGTCCTCGTCCGCGTGGGTGCCCTGTCGGCCCAGCGGGTTGGTCCAGATGGCGTGACGCAGCCGGGGGTTGGCGTTGCGCCAGGCGTCGCGGAACTGGTCGCTGGGCTGGTAGGCGCCCGTCTCGGTGCGCACCAGCGCGCCGAGCTCCACCCACTGGGCGAGCTGGTGCTCACGTGCTCGCTGCTCGCCGCCGATGCCCGCGACGAGCTGTTCCACCGTCATCGGGCCGCTGTTGCCGGCGATGGTGAGCAGCGGGTAGAGCAGCGACGACGTGCTGAGCCGCTCAGCCGCCGGGGTGGTGACCGCGTTGGTCAGCGCGGTGTCCCACCAGTCCCGTTCCACCCGGTGCAGCTCCAACTCGTCGACGATGGCGACCGAGCGGGCCACCAGTGCCAGCGCGGCATCCACCCGGTAGTAGGTGGTCAACCGCCCGATGATCGCGTCCCGGCCGCCGGTGACCGCGGGGTCGTTCAACCGCGCCCGGTCGGCGGCGATCGCGGTCTCGAGGCTGTAGCGGCGCTGACGCAGCAACGCCCCGGTGGCCACCAGCCCCCGGCCATCGATCGAACGCCCCAGCTCGCTGCTGAGCTGGCCCTCGTAGCGGCGGATCGCCACCTCGGCCTCGAGCCGTTCGATCCGGGCAGCCGTGCGGGAGGTGTGCTCGTCCGGGGACATCGTGTCGCGCCACCGGTAGAGCAGCGGCAACAGGTGCTGCTCCAGGTACTCCACCCGCAGGTCGTGGCGCTCCTTCAACGCCTGCGCCAGGCGCTGCTCCCACTGGAACCGCAGCACCGTGCCCACCCGGTTCGGCACGCCGAGCGCTTCGACGTCCTCGGCCGTGAGTTTCAGTTCGCCTAGGTTCGTCGGCTTGAGCAACTCTTTGAGCATGAGGTCCATGAACTTGGCGACCTCGCCGTCGCGGCCCGTCATCCGCCCGGCGGCCCCGGTCAGCGCCCGGTTGTTCGCGATCATCAGCAGCCCGAGTGACACCGCGCGCACGTGCTGCTCGTGCCGGTCGTACCACCTGGCCAGCACGTCCTGGGCCTCGTCACGCAGGCTGGGCTTCCTGGTCAGCGCCACCAGGTCCGCCGCCGGCGAGGGCTGTTGGGTGATCGCCACCACCATCCGGCGGGCGACCTCCTCGGCCAACCGGGCGCGCTGCGCCGGGTCGGTGAGCTGCTCGTCCAACCCGCCCCGGGCCAGCGCGGTCAGCTGTGTGCGCAGCGCATCGTTGCGCGCCCAGCCCTGCCCCGGGGCGTCCACCGCGGTGAGCGCCAGGAAGTCGGCCAACAGGTCCCGGTAGGAGGGCGGCAGGCCCCACGGCTCGATGCTGCGGTGCACCCGCCGCAGCGCAACCAGCGGCCGGTGCCGCCGGGCGAGCGCCCGGGGGCTCAGGTAGCCGAGCACCTTCAGCGACCGCTCCCACAGGTCACGGCCCCACCAGCTGCTGGTCAGCACGATCAGGGCGGCCCCCGAGCGGGCCCCCACCATCCAGATGGTGTCGTCGAAGCCCGGCCACGGCCGCACGATCAGGTAGGTCAGCATCGAGGAGATCAGCGCGTCCAGTTTCAGCGCCGAGACCCGCCAGTCCGGGCGGCCCCGGGGGTCCCAGTCCTGGCGTTTCTTGTTCTGCCAGCCCAACCGGACCTTCGTCGTCCACAGCTGGACCATCCGCCACCGGCTGTCGGAGCCGTGCGCGCGCAGGCTTACCCGGACGGCGGCGACCCGCCCCTGCCGTTGGCTGTTGCGGAATACGCGCTGCCCGGCCCGGCCGAACCCGGCCACGATGTAGTCGCCGATGAACGACGAGGTGCCCTGCACGGCCAGCCACACCCACAGCGCGGTGCCGAAGTAGACCCCCCAGTTGTGCGGCGCGCTGCTGATCGACAGCGCTGGGGAGATCCAGTGGCTGACCACCACCGCGTAGATGGCCGAGATCGCCGCGAACCAGGTCCGCTGACCACCGGTGGTGCGCCGTTGTACCGCCGAACCGACAAATGCGGCGATCGCCGCCGGGATCGCGGCGGCCCACGCATCGGTCAGTCCGACCTGCTGGGCGAGCCAGGTGCCCGCGATCCAGCTCACCAGCACCGGGATGGTGGACAGCTGCAACAGGTTGTTGACCGCGGAGACGACGAACGCGAACCCGACCGAGCGCAACGCGTCGACCCTTGGCCACACGTGCGCACCCTTGGCCCGGTTCGCGCTGCGCCGGTGCCACACGTACCGCGCGGCCAGCGGGGTGGTGATGAGCAGCGCCGCCCACACCGACTTCGCGGTGCTGCTCCACTTCGGGTGCTTGATCAGCCAGTCGAGTGCGAGGGCCAGGTCGGCGGGAGCGTGCAGGCCGACCGCGACGGCGACCGCCCCGATGGCGAGGGCCTTGGCCGCTAGCTCGGCACGGCCGCCCCACGTCGCAGTCGGCCCCCGCACCCGCACCGTCGACCATCCGACCCGGGCGGCCAACACCGCCGAGGCGCCCAGCACCCCGTAGGCCGCGACGGTGACGACGATCCCGGCGCCGGCCAGCACCAGACCGGTGCCGACGCCGATGCCGGCCACCGCGGCCAGCCCCCAACGGGTCCGCGACGTGCTGGGCCGCATCGGGCGCGACCAGCCGCGCCGGGACGGCCCGACCGGTGTCGGGGTGCTGGTCGGCGTGGTCGCCGGGGTGAACGCCGGGGCCGGCGCGGCCGAGGTGCGGATGGCCCGGGCGATGGCGCGCGCGGGCAGGTTGGCGTCGCGGGCCGCGGTGCCGAGCTCGGCGATCCGCTCGGCGTGGCGCCCTCGTTCGGCGGCGGTCTGCCCGGTGGTGTGGACCCAGGTGCTGTGCGCGGCGCCCAGCCACTGATCCAACCGGGTCACCGCGGTCTCGGTGGCGGCCAGCAGCTTGGCGGGGGTGCTGTGCGGGTCGGCCAGCGCTGCACGCAGCTCGCCGGGCAGGTGCACCGGGTGCGTGATGGCCGGGTCGGCCAGCTGTGCGCGCACCAACTCGACCGGCAGCGACAGCGCCTGGGCCAGCGCCTGCTCGACGTCGGCGTCGCTCCAGCCGGCGGCCCGCAGCGGCTCGGCCAGCGCCGTCGCCCAGTTCTCCCGGGCGGCGCTGCCGCGGCGGGCCAGGTTGAGCGCGGTCGCGGCGCCACGCTCGGCGTCGACGTACTCGCCAAGTGACCGGTTCGCCTCGTCCACGCCGGTCCGCAGCTGGCGCAGGGCGGCGCGCCGGCCCGGCCGCAACCACCCGAGGCCGGCGACGGCCATCATGCTGGACGGGTCCGCGCCGTGATGTGCCGCGAGCAGCGCGGTCACGGTCAGCGCGACCGCGCCGAGCACCGCGACGGCCTGCCCACCCCGGCCGGTCAGTGCGCGCAGCAGCCGCTTCCACGGCGGCGAGCGCGCCCGCGCCGGCTGTTGGGTGCTGCTCGGCTGGCCCCCCGACG
>DATAYB010000246.1:0-7739 GCA_036272795.1 Pseudonocardia sp. | reverse complement strand
CAGTCGACGCGGCTCGCCCGCCTCAGAACGGGCGGCCAGCGCGTCCCTGCCGACGAAGTCGGACCCCTCACGCAGCGCGACGACCCGCCCCAGGTTGGCCGCGTACGGGGTGAGCTCGCGGGTCAGCTCGTGGCCGTAGAGCGGCATGCCGGCCTCCAGCCGCAGGGTGTCGCGGCAGGCCAGGCCGGTCGGCACGAGCCCGTGACCGGCGCCCTCGGCCAGCGCGGCGGCCCAGATCGCCGGCCCGTCCGGCGCGGCGCAGAAGATCTCGAAGCCGTCCTCGCCGGTGTAGCCGGTACGGGCCAGCAGGCAGTCCCGGCCGGCGAAGTCGGTCATGGTGGCGCCGAGCTCGACGTGCACCCCGTGCAGCGGGGTCGACCTTGGCGGGGCGGGCACAGCGGATATCGCCGTCATGGCGGAGGCTCCCTCGACGTGGCCGCACGGCGTGCGACCGGTGGGTGACCTCCCCGCTCTGTCATCGTGGCCTGAGAGCTTCACCGTCGGCGAGCGACGGCTTGCACCGTGGGCGCGGGCACCGACCCTCCCGGGTCGACCCCGTCTTTCCAGAGTTGCCTCGCCGCGGCGGTAGCTGTACCTGAGAGATTCTGGGGAGAGTTGCTCCTTCGGTGCCCGGCCCAGTGCTGGCCGGAGCTCTCCCGCCGCGGTTCGAACGGCGATATGCAGTTTTGCCGGACCTTATCGGTCCCGCCGACAACCAGGCAAGATCCCGCCTCTCGCAGGACGAGCTGTTCTCGTGACGGGTGCCTTCCTCGACGCGGCCGTCGCGGCCGGCACCCGGCGGGTCGTGCTGCTCAGCGCCTCGGCCGAGTTCCTCATCGAGCACCAGCGGACCCGCCCGGGCGACCAGCACCGCGCAGCGTGTGGGTGATCAGCCGGTTCAGGATGTCGATGCCGTAGGTCGCGAGTATGGACTCGGCGTGGAACTGGACCGAGGCGAACGAGGGTCCCCGCAACCCGTGCACCACACCGGTTTCGGGGTCCGCCGCGATCTCCACGCCGTCCGGCACAACACCGGCACCGCCTCGAACGGTGGCGGCAAAACTGTTGTAGAAGCCGACCCGCTCTTCGCGGCCGAACAGATCGATCGCGAGCTGTGTGCCCTGGTGTGACCGGGGGAGTTTCACGATGGGCATGCCGAGGTGCGCGGCCAGCACCTGGTGGCTCAGGCACACGGCCACGAGTGGCAGCCGCTGGGCGATCCGGTCGACGATCAGCTCGCGCAGGGCGCCCATGCGGGGGTCGCCGGCGTCGGTGGGGTCGCCGGGGCCCGGCCCGGCGACCACGACGTCGGCGGCCGGGCGGGCCGGAATAGCGGTCCAGGCACACACGTCCGCGAGCATGCCGAGGGAGCGGATCTGGTGGGCCAACATCGCGGTCCACTCGTCCTCGGCGTTGACGATCAGGATCCGGAGACGGGGCTCAGCAGCGGGGGCCGGCGCCTGTCGTTGTGTCCAGAACGGGGCCAACGTCTCGTTGCGCGCCGCCAGCGCCGCCTCGATGCGGACGTCGTCGAACCGCCTGTCGACGGCACCTCCCGGGCGGGCGGCGCCGGTCCCCAGCGCCTGCCGGACGCCGCCGAGCTTCGCGTACGTCTCGGCCACCTCACCGGCGGGATCGGAGTCACGCACCAACGTCGCCCCCACCGACGCCTTGAAGGTCCCGGCGGCGGACAGCTCGCAGGTCCGGATCAGGATCGGCGCGTCCAGGGTCTGGCCGTGCTCGTCGCTGCCCAGCAACGCCAGCACACCCGAGTAGTAGCCGCGGCCGCCGGGCTCGTAGCGGGTGATGATCCGGGCTGCGTTCTGGACGGGCGACCCCGTGACGGTGGGCGCGAACATCGTCTGCCGCAGGATCTGGCGGACGTCCAGGTGGCTGCGGCCGCGCAGCAGGTACTCGGTGTGGGTCAGGTGGCCCATGTGCTTGAGGTACGGCCCCAACACCTGACCGCCCTCCTCGCACACCGCGGCCATCATCTTCAGCTCCTCGTCGACGACCATGAACAGCTCTTCGGTCTCCTTGCCGTCGGCGAGGAAGCGCAGGCAGCTGTCGGGGTCCGAGTCGTCTGAGCCGCCGGGCTCGCCGTGCCGGTACGTGCCACTGATCGGGTTCATCAGCACCTCGCCGCCCGCCGCCGACACGTGTCGCTGGGGTGGCCCCCACCAGCGCGAACTCCGCTGTGACGAAGCAGAACGTCCAGTACGCGCCGATCTCGTGCTCGATCAGCCGGCGCAGCACGGCCAGTGCGGCATCACGCAGGTCGCCGTCGAAGGCGCCGACGTAGTCCCGGCGGATGACGAAGTTCGCCCCGGCGCCGCGGCTGATCTCCGACTCGAGGATCTTGGTGACGATCGGCGTAGGCCTGGTCGGTCGTGGCGAAGCCCGCGTCACGGATCCTCGGGGTGCTACCGGGCAGCGCCTCCAGTACCTGTTCCATGGCGACCTCCTCGCGCTCCTCGATCAGCAGGCAGCGCAACGGAGCACGGTCGTCGTGGCAGTCGAACCCCCGCTCGGTGATCTGCCGGAACGGCACGGCCGCGAGGACTTCGGGGCCGGCGGAGAACCCGGTCAGCGGGATGTCGCCGAGGGTGTCGTAGTCGACGACAGCACCCGCGAACACCTCGACAGACGGTTGCTCAGCTCGGGAGCACCGCGAACGACGCACGATCGCCAGCACGGACAGCGGACAGCAGGTTGGCCACCGAGACCCCTTGGTGGTCATGGCCACACCCGCTGAAGACACCTCCCGCCTACCGGCCGCGAGTCCTCGAACGAGGGCAGCCTCTGGGCGGAAGGGAAACACACGCACTCAGTGGCGCCTATCGGCGCCACCACCACGCATGTGTTGCAAACATGGCGAGCAACCTAGCACGCCACCCCGTCGTGCCCGGCAGACTTTGACTGAGCCACCAGCCGGTCGCCACAGCACAGCCGAGCTACTCGGGGGAGCCCATGCCAGACACCACCCAGCCCGCCACGGCACCGCCCGCGACGGCCCAGCCCGACACCCGCCGCGCCGAGGTGCTCGCCGCGACCCCGAGCCTGTTCACCCCGGCCGGCGAGCTCGACGAGGCGGCCAACGCGGCGCTGTTCGAACACCTCGCCGGCCGGGTGGACGGCGTGTTCGTGGCCGGCACCACCGGGGAGTTCCCAGCGCTGCACGACGCCGAGCGGCTCCGCCTCGCCGAGCTCGCGCTGGCCACCTTCGGGGCGGACCACGTGGTGGTGCACGTCGGCGCGGCGAGCACCCGGGACGCGGTGGCACTCACCGAGGCGGCGGTGGCGCTCGGGGCACGCCGGCTGGCGACCCTCACCCCGTACTACCTGCCGGCGGACACCGAGGCCGTGCGGCGACACTTCGCGGCCGTCACCGGAGCGGCTGGCGGAGCGGCGGTGTACGGCTACCTGTTCCCCGACCGCAGCGGCATCGACCTGACCCCCGCCGACTTCGCCGACGTCGTGGCCTCCACCGGGCTCGCGGGCGCCAAGCTGTCCGGGGCCGCCGCAGCCCGGTTCGCCGAGTACCGCGCGGCCCTGCCGCCGTCGACGCGGCTGTGGTCGGGCGCGGACACCACACTCGCCTCGGTCGTCCGGGGCGGCGGGTCCGGCATCGTGTCCGGGCTGTCGGCGGCGTTCCCCGGGCCGTTCACCGCGCTGGCCGACGCCCTCGCAGCCGGCGACGCCGACGCCGAGCGCGCCGCCCAGGCCACGGCGGACGAGGTGTTTGCTGCCCTCGGTGGCACCGTGGAGGGCATCAAGCTGGCCGTGCACCTGCTCGGGCGAGGCGGCGCCGGGACGCGGATGCCGCACCCGGAGGTCCCCGCCGAGGCGCGGGAGCGGATCGCCGCGCTGGCCACCCGGTGACCGCCCGAGCGAAAGCCGACCGCCGCCCACGGGACACCCCACGCCCGCCGCACAGACCGAGTACCCACAGCACAGACCTTCCACAGTCTGTGCTGTATGGGAACGGTCTGTGCGGACCCCGGCTCAGGACGCGCGGCCGGCCAGGTCACGGCGGAAGGCGGCCGGCGTGAGCCCGGTACGGCGCAGGAAGAACTTGCCGAAGTTGGTCGGCTCGCTGAACCCGAGCCGCCGACCGACCGCGCTCGCCGACAGGTCGGTGTACGCGAGCAGCCGCTTGGCCTCCAGGGCGATCCGGGCGTCGACCAGCTCGCGGGCCGAGTGACCGGTCGCGGCGGCGCTGGCCCTGGTCAGCGTGCGCACGCTGTACCCGAGCCGGTCGGCATAGTCGGCCACCCGGTGCACGCTGGCGAAGTCGCGCTCGACGGCCTCGGCGAACCGTGCCGCGACGCCGTCCTGGTCCACCGCCGCGGACCGCGCCGGACCCAGTCGGCCGATCCGCAGCAGCAGCACGCTGAGCAGATGCCGGCGGGCCTCGTCGGCGGCGCCACCGGGATACGCCGCCTCGATCCGCAGCTGCCGGACGACCTCCCGCAGGTCCGCGTACGCGCCCGGCTCGGTATGCCACACCGAGGTGGCGGACCGGTCACCGAGCAGCGCCGCCACCTCGGGCGACGGCGCGGGCACCACCGGCGTGAACAGCACGAACTCGCCAGCGACCGGCGGCCCGAACCGCTGCACCTGGCCGGGCCGGACCCACACCACCGTGCCGGGCGAGCAGCCGTACTCGACGAAGTCGATCTCGTGGCTTGTCCCGCCGTCGTGGTAGAACACGATCTGGTGGAACTCGGTGCGGTGCGGCTCGCGCAGCGCGGGCTCACCACCCCGGGCGCACAGCTCGGCGCGCCGCACGACCTCGAGCTCCAGCCCGGGCCCGTTGGGTGCCTCGAAGCCGAAGCGGCGGACCCCGTCACGTCCGATTGCGACCATGCCGAGTCCGCTCGTCACCTTTCCGCCGGCCACCGCCCGGTCAAATAATTGAGTCCTCAACCGAATGAGTGGAGGGAACGATCCCGATGAGCAAGGTAGTCGTGTTCGGCGCCGCCGGGCAGGCCGGTCAGCGGATCATCACGGAGGCCACCGGCCGGGGTCACGAGGTGGTCGCCGTGGTGCGCCGCCCGGAGCGGGCACCGTCCTTCGGCGCCGGGGTCGCCGTGGTGGCCGGCGACGCGACGTCGGCCGAGGCGGTCGGCGCGGTCGCCAAGGACGCCGACGTGCTGGTGACGACGGCCGGCGGCCCTGAGCGCGCCATGTACCGGAAGATCGCCGAGACCCTGGTCGGCGCGGTCGCCGGGCTGCCCCGGCCGGCCCCCCGGATCATCCACCTCGGCGGCGGTGCCACGCTGACCACGCCGGATGGCACGCCGTTCCTGGACCTGCCGTCGTTCCCCGCCGAGTACTTCGACATCGCCTCGGGGCAGGCCGAGGCACTGGAGTTCTACCGGACCAGCTCGGACGCCACCTGGACCTACGTCTCGCCGCCGCCGATCCACTTCCACGTCGGCGAGCGCACCGGCCACTACCGCACCGGCCTCGACCAGCCGGTCACCGGCGCCGACGGCCAGGCCACCCTGAGCTACGAGGACCTCGCGGTCGCCATCGTCGACGAGATCGAGCACCCCCAGTTCCTCAACACCCGCTTCACCGCCGGCTACTGAGCTGCCGGCTGTTGAGATCCGCGCGCGGCCAGGGCGTCGCGCAGGATCACCAGCCCGTCGTGGACCTCGGCGAAGCTGGTGCTCAGCGGGGACAGGCCGAGGCGCAACCCGTCGGGCTCGCGGTAGTCGGGGATCACACCGCGCTCCCACAGGGTGTCGAGCAGCTCCCGGAACCCGGCGCGGCGGACCGTGACATGGCCGCCGCGCCGCTCCGGATCCCTCGGTGACACCACGGCGGCGCCGAGCGGTACGAGCCACGCGTCCACGAGCTCGAGGGCGAACGCGGTGAGCGCGACCGACTTGGCGCGCACCGCGTCGATGCCCGCCTCGGCCAGCAGGTCCAGGCTGGCCAGCAGCGGGACCGTCGCGAGGATCGGGGGCGTGCCGCTGACCAGGCTCCGGATCCCGGGAGCCGGCAGGTACCCGGGTCCCATGGTGAACGGTTCACGCCGCCCCATCCAGCCCTGGATCGGTTGACGCAGCTCGCCGTGCAGCCCCGTACGGACGTAACCGAAGGCGGGCGCGCCGGGGCCACCGCCGAGGTACTTGTAGCCGCAGCCGACGGCGAGGTCGACCCCCCAGGCGTCCAGCTCGACCGGGAAGGAACCCACCGAGTGGCACAGGTCCCACAGCATCAACGCGCCGGCGTCGTGGGCGAGCTCGGTGATCGCGGCGGCGTCGGCGATCCAGCCGGAGCGGTAGGCGATGTGGCTGGCGACCACGATCGCGGTCCGTGGCCCGGTCACCGCGGCGACCTGCTCGACGGTGAGGCCGGCGGCCTGGTCGGGCTCGACCCAGCGCAGCACGGCGCCACGCTCGGCCGCGATACCCTCCAGCACGTACCGGTCGGTGGGGAAGTTGTCGGTGTCGACGACGATCTCGCGGCGCGCCGGGTCACGGCGTTGTGCCGTGTCGAGCCCGGCCCGCGCGAGCTTGTAGAGCAGCACCGTCGTCGAGTCGGCCACCACGGTCTGCCCGGCCGCCGCCCCGAGCGCGACCTCGGCGATCCGGTCACCGACGCGCTCTGGCCAGCCCATCCACGGGCCGGTGCCGGGGTGCTCGGCGGTCCAACCTCGGATCAGCTGCCCGCCCCACTCCTCGTGCACGAACCGCTGCAGCCGGGTCGCCACGGTGGCCAGCGGGCGGCCGAGGGAGTTGCCGTCGAGGTAGGCCACCACGCCCGGGCTGGGCAGGAAACGCTCCCGCAGCGGCGCGAGCGGGTCGGCGGCGTCCAGCTCGGCGGCACGGCGGGCGAGGTCGACGGCGGTGGAGCCCAGCGTCATCGACCGATCTCCGTCCGCACGGCGTACAGCTCGGGGAAGAACGTCAGGTCGAGTGCCTTCTTCAGGAACCCGGCGCCGCTGGAGCCGCCGGTGCCCGGCCTGACACCGATCATGCGCTCCACGGTCTTGAGGTGGCGGAAGCGCCAGACCTGGAAGTTCTCCTCGAGGTCGACGAGCTCCTCACACGTCTCGTAGGCCTCCCACTCGTCGCGGGAGTGCTCGTAGATACGCCGGAACACCGCCACCAGCTCAGGGGTGAACACGTGCGCCCGCGTCACGTCGCGCTCCAGCAGCGCCGGGGGAACGGCGTGGCCGTGGCGGGCCAGATAGCGCAGGAACTCGTCGTAGAGGCTCGGCCGGGCGAGCAGCTCGGCCAGCCCGGCGCGGGCCCGCTCATCGTGGCCGAACACCTCGAGCATCGCGGCGTCCTTGTTGCCCAATACGAACTCCACCGCCCGGTACTGGTCACTCTGGAACCCGGAGGAGGTGCCCAGAAAGCCGCGGAACTCCGCGTACTCCGACGGGGTCAGTGTGGCGAGCACGGACCACTGGTCGGTGAGCGTGCGCTGGATGTGCTTGACACGCGCGAGCCCCTTCAGCGCCGGCCGCAGCTCGTCGGCCGCGAGGCGGGTCTGCACGCCGCGCAGCTCGTGCAGCATCAGCTTGAGCCACAGCTCCGACGTCTGGTGCGCGGCGATGAACAACAACTCGTCGTGGTGCACCGGCGAGCTCACCGGGTGCTGCGCCGCCAGCAGCTCGTCCAGATGCAGGTAGGCGCCGTAGGAGAGGTTGACCCGGAAGTCCCTGACGATGCCGTCCTCCAGCGGGCGGGTGCCCGCACCCGCGCCGGGGGACGGGC
>DATAYB010000245.1:0-3869 GCA_036272795.1 Pseudonocardia sp. | reverse complement strand
GAGCCACCAGGAACGCAGCGACCGGTGGTGCAACAACTGCGCGAAGTGTCGTTTTGTGTTCCTGGTGCTGGCGCCGTTCATGGCACGCGCGCGGCTGGTCGGGATCTTCGGGCACGACCTGCTCGGTGACGAGGGCCAGCTCGACGGGTACCGGGAGCTGCTCGGCCTGGCGGGGCACAAGCCGTTCGAGTGCGTCGGCGAGATCACCGAGTGCCGGGTGGCGCTGCGGATGCTCGTCGATGCACCGTCCTGGTCGGGGGCCCCGGTGGTCACCACCCTGCGCGCGGAGCTGGGGGAGTGGCCGGCGGAGCGGGACGCGGCGGCGGTGCTCGTGGCGGAGCAACCGCGGTTCGCGCCCGCCGCGTACGCCGAGGCGCTGCGCGCCATGCAGGCCGGCGCGGACCGGCAGCTCGCGCCCGCCGAGCTGCCCTGACCGCTACGAGCAGGGCGGGCGGTACGGCAGCGCCGGGGAGACGTAGGCGTTCCACGCGTCCGGGGTGAGCTCGTTCGCCGTGCTGGCACAGATGCGGTGGACCGCCCTGTCGACGTCCAGCTGCCAGATCAGCACGGTGTGGTCCCGCCCGCCGCTGACCAGCGTGCGACCGTCCGGGGCAAAGGCGACCGTGTAGATGAAGTTGGTGTGCCCGGTCAGCGGTTGGCCGACGGGGCCGGCGTGTGCCGGGTCCGCGACGTTCCACAGCAGCACCGTCTCGTCGTCACTGCCGCTGGCCAGCGTGGTGCCGTCGGAGTTGAAGGCGACCCCTCCGACGGCGTTGGTGTGCTGCGTGAGCGGCGGCCCCAGCTCGACGGCGTGCGCGGGATCGCTGACGTTCCACAGGCGCACCGTGTGGTCGGCGCTCGCGCTGGCCAGCGTCCGCCCGTCCGGGCTGAATGCGAGCTGGAAGACCTTGTCGGTGTGCCTGCGCAGCGGCGGCCCGAGCTCGCGGGGATGCCCAGGGTCGGTGACGTCCCACAGTCGCACGGTGTGGTCGGCGCCCGCGCTGGCCAATGTCCTGCTGTCCGGGCTGAACCGCACGGTGCCGACGAGCTGGCCCGGGGTGCTCGGCAGAGGATCGCCGACCGGGGTGGGGTGCGTGGGGTCGACCACGCTGAACAGCCGCACCGTGCCGTCGCCACACCCGATGGCCAAGCTCCGGCCGTCCGGGCTGAGCGCGGTGGCACCGACCGCTCCGGGCAGCACCAGGGGCGGCCCCAGCGCGGTCGGGTGCGCGGGATCGGTGACGTTCCACAGTCGAGCCGTCCTGTCGACGCCGCCACTGACCAGCACGTGGTCGTCGGGGCTGAAGGCGACCGAGTCGACGACCCCGTCCTGCCGCAGGACCGGGCCGACCGGCGCGGGAGAGTCGGGGCGCGCGATGTCCCACAGCCGGACGGCGTTGTCCCCGCTCGCGACCGCCAGGGTCCGACCGTGGTGGCTCACCGCGACCGAGGCGACGTCGCCGGTGGGGCCCACCAGCCGGGTCGTCGGCAGCGACCACAGCCGGACGGTGGAGTCGGCGCTGCCGGTGACCAGGGTCCGGCCGTCCGGGCTGAACGCGACCGCCCCCACTCCCCGGGTGTGGCCGAGCAGCGGCTCGCCCAGTGGCATGAGGTGCGCGGGGTCCGCCGCGTCCCAGAGGGTGACGCTATCGTCGGCGCCCGTGCTGGCGAGGGTCTTGCCGTCGGGGCTGAACGCGACGGCGAGGATCGAGCTGGTGTGCTCGGTCGGCGGCCGCTCGAGCACCGCCGGGTGTGCGGGGTCGGTGACGTTCCACAGGGCCATGACGTTGTCGCCGCCTGCGCCGACCAGGGTGTGGCCGTCCGGGCTGAATGCGACCGCATAGCTGACCCGCGCGCCGACCGGCAGCGGTCCCCCCAGCGCCGCCGGGTGGGACGGGTCGGTGACGTCCCACAGCAGCACCGTCCCGCCGGCGCCCGCCGAGGCGAGGACCTTGCCGTCCGGGCTGAACGTCAGGCCCGTGCCGTAGAGCAGCGCGGCGGCGCCGGGCAGCGGCGGCCCCACCGGGGTCGGATGCGCGGGGTCGGCGGCGTTCCAGAGCCGCACCGACCCGTCGGCCCCGGCGCCGGCGAGCGTGCGCCCGTCCGGGCTGAACGACAGTCCCCAGATCGCCCCGGTGCCGACGGCCAAGGGCGCGCCGAGCGCCACCGGGTGCGCCGGGTCGGCCACGTTCCAGCGCAGGAGGAGGCCGTCCGCCTGCCCGCTGACCAGCGTCTTCCCGTCCGGTCCCAGGGCGATCGCGTCGACGGCGGCCGTTGCGGTGGGGAGCTGGCCGAGCGCGACGGGCCTGCTCGGGTCGCCGACGTTCCAGAGCTGGACCGTCCGGTCGTCACCGGCGCTGGCCAACGTGCGGCCGTCCGCGCTGACCGCGACCGAGCGGACGATGCCGGTGTGTCCGGGCAGGGGCGTGGACAGCGGCAGGTTCTCGGTGGTCAGCAGGTTCGTGTACAGCTTCGGGGTCGGGCGCATGCGGTATGCGGTGAGGTAGAGCTGGGCGGCGAGGGACATGTCGGTGCCCCGCAGGCGGTCGGCCTCCGCGACGACCTGGGTGAAGATCGCGTTGTTGCGCGCGCCGGTGGCATCGGCCCACTCGGCCACCGCCGCGACCGTGGTGAGCGTCAGCAGCGCGATCACCGCCACGACGATCGACTTCGTCAGCGTCCGCTTCCGGGCGCCTCGGCGCAGGAACTGCTGTGCCGCCCGGCTGGGACGGTCGAGGTCGGTCGCCTGGCCGGCCCAGCGCACGGCCGACTCCAGCTCCTCGCCCCGCCACAGCAGGTCCGGGTTCCTGCCGTCCCCCCAGCGCCGCCACCAGTGCGGGGTCCGGGACTGCTCCCAGGCGGACGCGGCCTCCTCGACCCGCTGCCGCCGCGCCAGCCCGTCGCGGTGTCTGGTGATCGCGCTGGCCAGGCGCGGCCAGGAGCGCATGAGCGCCTCGTGCGTGATCTGCATGGTGTCGGTGTCGACGGTGACCAGGCGCTCGCGCACGAGCACGTGCATGGCCTTCTCGGCGTCGACCGGGTGCTGCGCGCCGGCCAGCAGCTCACGCCACTCCCGGGGGTTCCTGGTGTCGTGGCTCGGCTCGGCGCCGATGTGGACCAGGTTCACCAGCAGCCACAGGCCCGCCGCCTGCTGCCGCTCGGTGAGCGTGTGCCATGCCTCGTCGGCGGTCTGCTCGACGGAGCCGCGCAGCCGCCCGACGTCGAGATAGGTCTGGGCGGTGAGCGGACCGCGCTGGCCACGACGTTTCTCCCAGGTGATCCGGAGTGCGTGCGACAGCAGCGGCAGCACGCCGGCGTCCACCGCGGACCGGCTGGTGGCAACCCCGTCCTCGTCGAGCAGCCCCGCGTCCTGCAGCAGCAGCTGCACCAGTGCGCTCTCGACGCTCACGCCCGCGGCCTCGGCGGGCCGCTCGATCGCCTCGGTGAGCTGGGCGATCGTCATGCCGTGCAGCAGGCGGTCGCGGTGCTGCAGCGCGTCCAGCAGCGCCGGGTGGTCGAAGCAGCGGTGGGAGAAGTCCGAGCGCATCCCGAACACGACCACGGCCGGCGCGGGTCCCGAGGGCGAGTCCTCGGAGATGGTCCGCAGCACGTCGACGAACCTCTGCCGCTCCGCTTCCTCGGCGAGGGTGAAGACCTCCTCGAACTGGTCGACCACGAGGATCAGCCGGGCGCCCGGCCCTGCGTGGTCGGCGGCATGGCTGGTGACGGCGGCGCGGAGCTCGTCGTCCGGGGCCGCCGACCCGTTGCCGGTCCCGAGGACCTTGGCCAGTGCGGGAACCTCGCGCCCGAGCGCGGCACACGGGTGCTGCCCAGGGGTGATCACGAGAGTCGGCCAGGACTCCGACCCG
>DATAYB010000244.1:0-5618 GCA_036272795.1 Pseudonocardia sp. | reverse complement strand
GACCGAGCGGCGGGCCACCCTCGAGCGGCTGGAGCTGGCATCGGTCGCCCAGGTCCAGCTGTCGCCGGTGTACGACGACGGCCCCGCGCTGCTGGCCGCGACCGCCGAGCAGGGTCTGGAGGGCGTGGTCGCCAAGCGGCGGGACTCGGTGTACCGGCCGGGTCGGCGCAGCCCGGCCTGGGTGAAGGTGCCGCACCGCCGCACCGAGGACTGCCTGGTCGGTGGCTGGCGTCCGGAGCGCACCCACGCCTCGCGGATCGGCGGCCTGCTGCTCGGGGTGCGCACGCCTGAGGGTGGGCTGAGATTCGCCGGTCGGGTGGGTTCCGGGGTGGCCGGGGAGGCGGTCCAGCGCGCCCTGCGGGACCGGTTGACGCCGGCCGGAGCCTCCCCGTTCGACGAGCCGCTGGCCAGGGAGGACGCGCTCGAGGCGCGCTGGTGCGAACCCACTCTGCTGGTCGAGGTGACTCACACCGGGTGGACCGATGGTCACCGGCTGCGACACCCGGTGCTGGCGCGACTCCGACTGGACTACTGAGCCGCCTGCTTCTACCCGTTCGGGGGAGTCGAAATACCTCCTTGTGCGCGCGCCAGGGGCTGCGTCGAGGGGGTGATGCGGCCAATATGGGCCCGGACCGCGTGATCTCCATGCGTGCACCAAGGAGGACAACATGGGTTTCCTTGACAAGGCGAAGGAACTGCTCGGCCAGAACGACGACAAGGTCGACATGGCCATCGACAAGGTCAGCGAGCTGGCCAAGGGCAAGTTCCAGGGCCACGACGAACAGATCGACAAGGTCGCCCAGATGGGCAAGAACTACGACTTCGGCGGCGGCAAGGAAGCGGGCGGCGAGGCCCCGCCGCCGCCGGCAGATGCGCCGCCGCCGGCCGAGGAGCAGCCGCCCGCGCAGTGAGCTGACCGGCCGTTCACACGGCGGTCCGCCGGCCTTGCTGGGTCGGCGGGCCGCCGTGCGGCTATCTTGTCGCTGGTGACCACGATGTTCACCTGGCAGAGCGGCGACGGTCGGGCGATGGAGAGTGCCCGGGTGTTGCTCAGCGCGAACGGGCTGCGCGCCCTCGGACGGTCGGTGCGCGCGCCGCAGGACGGTCCGGCGTTCACTTCCTCCTACCGGCTCTCCGTCGATGACCAGGGCGTACTGGCTCGACTGTCGGTCACCAGCGCGACCGCCGGCCGGGAGCGCAACCTCACCCTCAACCGCACCGACGACGGCTTCTGGCTGCTCGACAACGGCTCAGGCGGCGGCCGGGCCGAATTCGGCGGCGCGCTGGACGTCGACCTCGCCTACAGCCCGCTGTACAACTCGCTGCCGATCCGCCGGCTCGGCCTGCACCGGGAGCCCGCCGAGCGGGAGATCCCGATGGTGTTCGTCTCGCTGCCGGAGCTCGACGTGGAGCTCGTCACCCAGTGCTACCGGACGGTGACGCCGCTCGACGAGCTTGGCCGCTCGGTCGTCCACTTCAGCTCGGAGAACTTCAGCTCCGGCTCTGACCTCGTGGTCGACTCGGAGGGCCTGGTGCTCGACTACCCCGGGCTGGCCACCCGCCTGTAGACGGGCGGGCGCCCCGGTACGGCGTCAGCCCTCGTCCCAGCCGACCAGCAGCTGGCCCTCCCGGCCGAGCTCACGCAGCCGGGCCATCGGGGTGTCCCTTGGCACCTTGAGCTCGACGGCCGAGCGCGCCGCGCGCCACTGCTGGCGGGCCCGGTGCCCGGCGTTCACGGTTGCCGCCAGGCCGCCGGTGGAGGCCAGCGAGCCCCGGGCCGCGCCGAGCCGCCCGAGCGCGTCGTCGACAGCCGCGAGCAGCGCCGGCCGATTGCCCTCGCACATGGCCAGCACGAGCTCGGGGCGGGTGTCGGCGACCCGGGTGCCGTCGGCGAAGGATCCGGCGGCCAGCGTCATCGGCAGCGCGCCCGCGCCGTCACCCCCGGGCGCGGAGGGGTCGCCCGCGGCCGTGGCGGCCAGCACGGCGGCCAGCAGGTGCGGCAGGTGCGAGATCCGGGCGACCGCGGCGTCGTGCTCCTCGGCGCCGGCCGGTACGACGCGCGCGCCGCAGTCCCAGGCCAGCTCGGCGACGTCGGCCCAGACCTCGGCGTCCGCGCCGTCGTCGGCGGCCACCACCCAGTTCGCGCCGCCGAACAGCGTGCTCGAGCCGGCCGCCCAGCCCGACTCGGCGGTGCCGGCCATCGGGTGGCCGCCGACGTAGCGGGCGGTCGGCGCGTACCGCTCGACGGCGTCGCGCATCGCGGCCTTCACGCTCACCACGTCGGTCAGCCGGGCGTGCGGGGCGATCGCGTGCACCCTGCGCAGCACCCCGGGCACCGCGGGCAGCGGCATGCCGAGCACCACGAGCGCGTCCGCGTCCTGGGCCCGCACGAGTGCCTCGTCGTTGTTCGCCGCCACGTCGTAGCCATCGTCGCGCGCGGCCGAGGCGGTGGCCTCGGAGGCGGTCGCGGCCCACACCGTCCGGCCGGCGGCCACGGCCGCGCGGACCAGCGAGCCGCCGATGAGTCCCAGTCCCAGTACGCAGATCGGCCGTGAGGTCACGGGCGGGCAGCCTACGCCGGGCCCGGCGGGTGACCCGGCCCGAGTCGGAGGTGCCGTTGCCCGCGCCGGAGGTACCTCTCGGCGAATGGTCCGCCGGCCGTGCCGCGCGCCTCGGACCCCTCTCGGACCCCGGTTCATCACCCGTTCGAGCTACAAAGTAATTTCCTCTTCGCGAGTTCCTGGGGGGCGCTGGCGGCCATCCCCAACCGGCGGCGTCGATTGGCTCGCCCGAATTCGAGAGGGCGCTCATGCCCACTGTGGAGCAACGCCGTGCGGCTCACCTGCCGCTGCCGGCGCAGACACGTTGTGACAGGTGTGGTGAACCGGTGATCGGCTGCCGGGACGCGGAGGGCCGGGTCGTCGCGGTGCACCCGGTCGCGGTGCCGGGCGGTGAGCTGATCATCAACGGCAGCCAGTGCCGGGTCGTGCAGGTGCTCACGTCGCGGGAGGCCTCCGCCGCGCACCGCAGGGGCGACCTCGGGTTCGTGCCGCACGCCCGGCTCTGCCGCCGCCCGGGCCGCCGCTAGCGCCGGCCTCGCCGGCACGGGCCGCCGCCGGCGCGGCTCTCCCAGGCCAGGGGCGCTCAGCTCAGCGCGTCCATGGCCAGGCCGGCGTACACGGCGACGCCGTCGGCCATCGCGGACTCGTCGAACTGCACGCGGTTGGAGTGGTTCGGCGGCGCGCCCTCCGGGTCCACGTGCGGTGGGCAGCCGCCGAGGAACGCCAGCGCGCCGGGCACCTTGTTCAGCACGTAGGCGAAGTCCTCGGAGCCGAGGATCGGGCTGGCCATCGGGCACACCCGCCCGGCGCCCAGCACGGCGCCGGCCACCGTGTCCACCCTGGCGGCCGCGTCCGGGTCGTTGACGACGATCGGGTAGCCGGGCTCGAGCTGCACGCTGGCCGTGCAGCCGTACGCGGCGGCGGTGTGCTGGCAGACCAGCCGGACCTGTTCGTGCAGGAAGACCCGGGTGCGCTCGGAGAGCGTGCGCAGCGTGGCCTCCAGGTACGCCGACTCCGGGATGATGTTCGAGGTGGTGCCCGCGCGGATCTGGGCGACCGTGAGCACAGCGGGCTCCAGCGCGGTGACCCGCCTGGTCAGCATGGTCTGCAGCGCGCCGACCATCGCGGCGGCGGCCGGTACCGGGTCCAGGGCGTCGTGCGGCGCGGACGCGTGGCCACCCCGCCCGAGCACCGTCACCCGCAGTACGTCGGCGGCCGCCATGATCGTGCCCGGCCGGGTCTGCACGCTCCCGGCCGGAATGGTGGCGCTGATATGCAGCGCGTAGGCGGAGCTGGGCGTACCCGCTGGCCCGGTGGCCTCCAGCAGCCCCTCCTCGATCATGTACCTGGCGCCGTGCTGGCCCTCCTCGCCGGGCTGGAACATGAACAGCACCCGCCCGCGGAGCTGTGTCCGGCGGTCCGCTAGCAGCCGGGCGGCCGAGGCGAGCATCGCGGTGTGGGTGTCGTGCCCGCAGGCGTGCATGGCGCCCTCGATGCGGGAGGCGAACGGCAGCCCGGTCTGCTCCGTGAGGGGCAGCGCGTCCATGTCGCCGCGCAGCAGCACCGTCGGGCCCGGCCGGTCGCCCTCCAAGACGGCGACCACCGAGCTGCAGGTCTGCCCCGGGTGCACCTTCACCGGCAGGTCGGCCAGCTCCTCCAGCACGGCGCCCCGGGTCAGCGGCAGCTCGAGACCCAGCTCAGGGTGGCGGTGCAGCCGCCGCCGCAGCGCCACGGTGCGGGGCTGCAGCGCACGGGCCGCTTCGGTGAGGCCGGCGAGCCGGCGGTCGGGGTGCTCCGGCATGCCTTGATCCTGGCATCAAACTCTCCGGATTGGGGCGGGCGGCCCGTGCGGACAGTGACCGGTGCCTGGCGACCGGGGTGCGCGGGCGGGGGACTCGGTTGCCATCCGTGACGGATGTCGATGGGGTCTTGCCCAGTCGTCCGAACGGACAACTCTCTTGGACCAACGGGTCAACTTCAGGTTGTGGTTTGGACCACATGCGTTTATGGGCTTACCGTGGTGGTATGGCCGTCCAGTCTGTTCGAGACTCAGCCGACGCACGGACCAACTCGCGGTCCGAGGCGAAGGACGAGGTGCTGCCCGGGTTCGCGGTTGCCGCGATCCGGGAGGAGGGGCGTTGGCGCTGTGCCCGGCTCGAGCCGGAGGCACTTGTCGACCTCGACACGGCCATCACCGAGCTGCGCGGGCTGCGGTCCACCGGAGCGGTCCTCGGCCTGCTCGCGGTCGACGACGCCTTCTTCGTCCTGCTGCGTCCGGTGCCCGGTGGTGTGTCGCTGATGTTGTCCGACGCGGTCGCCGCGCTGGACTACGACGTGGCCGCCGACGTGCTGGACCTACTGCGCCTCGACCTGCCGCCGGAGGACGCCGGCGACGACGAGCCGTGGCCCGAGGGCGACATGGCCATCGTCGCCGACCTGGGGCTGCCGGCCGACGAGCTCGAGGTGCTCGCCGGTGAGTGGGAGCTCTACCCGGACGAGCAGCTGGCCGCGATCGGGCGGCGCTGCGGTTTCGCCGACGCGCTCGCCGAGATCGTGAGCAGCAACTGACGGTCGCCGGTCGAGGTGCACACCGAGGCCGATGAGGCGCTGGTCCGGCGCGCGCTGGAGGTCGCCAGGGCCGCGCTGGCCACTGGCGATGTCCCGGTCGGTGCCGTGGTGCTCGGCGCCGACGGGGCCGAGCTGGCCGCCGCGTGCAACGCCAGGGAGGCACTGGGGGACCCGACGGCGCACGCCGAGGTGCTCGCGCTGCGGGCCGCCGCCTCGGTCGCCGGCCACTGGCGGCTGGACGGCGCGACGATGGTGGTGACCGTGGAGCCGTGCACCATGTGCGCCGGCGCGATCGGCCTGGCCCGGCTGTCCCGGGTGGTGTTTGGGGCCTGGGAGCCACGCACCGGCGCAGTGGGATCGCTCTGGGACGTGCTGCGCGACCGCCGGGTGCTGCACCGCCCGCAGGTCGTCGGCGGGGTGCTCGCGGAGGACTGCGCGGCCCTGCTCGGGGACTTCTTCACCGAGCACCGCAAAGGCTGACCGCGAGGC
>DATAYB010000243.1:0-26437 GCA_036272795.1 Pseudonocardia sp. | reverse complement strand
CTTCGACGTGCGGGATGTCGATACGGCCGCCACGTCGTTCCAGGGCTTGAACTTCATCGTGGAGCACGTGTGGCTGCCGCGGATCGAGGACTTCTGCTTCATGGCGGTGCAGGAGCCGAACGTGTACGCGGGGTTGTCCGTGGTGGTGGGCGGGTTGATGTATGCGCGGCCGAAGTTCTTCGCGAAGGTGATGGGTGAGCTGTTGTTCTGGGTGGGTGAGGACAAGATGCTCTACGGCGGGGACTACAACATCTGGACGCCGAAGTGGCAGGTCGAGGGCTTGGTGGACTGGCAGATGCCCGATGAGGACCAGTTCTCCGACTACCCGCGGCTCACGACGGACTCGAAGAAGAAGATCCTCGGTCTCAACGCCGCCCGCCTCTACGACATCCCGGTGCCGGCGGAGTGCCAGCTCGGCGCGGCGTCCTCGGCTTCCGGTGACGCGGACGCCCCGGGCGAGGAGCTCGTCAGCGGCTCCGCCGGCACCCAGGCCTGACCCCCACCGACGAAGGAGGACCAGGCATGACGGTCTCCGAGCGCGTGTACGCGGCGCTGGACACGGTCCGGGACCCCGAGCTCGACGAGTCGGTGGTGGCGCTGGACTTCGTGGCGTCCTGCACGGTGTCGGCCGCCGGGGCGGTGGAGGTGCACCTGCGGCTGCCGACGTTCTTCTGCGCGCCGAACTTCGCGTTCCTGATGGTCGCCGACGCCTACGACGCCGTGATCGCGGTGGACGGGGTCAGCGCGGCCACCATCGTGCTCGACGACCACTTCGCGTCCAACGCGATCAACGACGGCGTGGCGGCACGGGCCGGCTTCGTGGCGTCGTTCGAGGGTGAGGCGCAGAACGAGCTGGAGGAGCTGCGCACCAACTTCCTGAACAAGGCGGTGCTGGCCGGCCAGGACCGGGTGGCCCGCCCACTGCTCGCCGCCGGCTGGAGCCCGGAGCGGCTCAGCGCGGCCCACCTCGGCGAGGTACCGGCGTCGCCGCACCTCGAGCGGCTCAAGCACCGGCGCGGCCTGCTCGGGCTGCCGGCCGGCGACGACGCGCCGCTGCTGATGGACGCCGCAGGCGCGCCCGTCACGCTCGAGGCGATGCCGCTGCACCTGCGGCGGGCCCGCACCACCCGCGTCGGCATGGAGGCCAACGGCGGCTACTGCCAGAGCCTGCTCGCCGACCGCTACAAGCTCGGCAGCGCGCCCTGACCACCCCGTGAGTGGCGGGTTGGGTCCGGACCCAACTCGCCACTCACGGGTCTAATGGACGCATGGACGTTCGTGCGCTGATCTTCGATGTGTTCGGCACCGTGGTCGACTGGCGCGGCGGGGTGATCAGGGAAGGCGAAGCGCTCGCCGCCAGGACACCCGGGCTCACCGTGGACTGGCCGGCCTTCGCCGACGCCTGGCGCGGCAGCTACCTGCCGTCGCTGAACCGGGTCCGCACCGGCGAGCTGCCCTGGACGAACCTGGACGCCCTGCACCGGGGCTCGCTAGACGAGCTGCTCACGAAGTTCGGCGCCGACACCCTCGGCGAGGACGACCGGGCGTACCTGGTCGGCGCGTGGCACCGGCTCGACCCGTGGCCGGACTCGGTGGCCGGCCTGACCCGTCTCAAGGCGCGGTACACCATCGCGCCGCTCTCCAACGGGCACGTGGCGCTGCTGGTCAACATGGCCAAGCGCGCCGGACTGCCCTGGGACCTTGTGCTCTCCGCCGAGCTCGTGCACGCGTACAAGCCGGACGCCGCCGCGTACCTGTCCGCGCCGGAGCTGCTCGGGTTGGCGCCGGATGAGGTGATGCTCGTGGCCGCGCACCTGGACGACCTCGCCGCCGCGCGCTCCCACGGGCTGCGCACCGCCTACGTCCGCCGCCCGCGCGAGTGGGGCCCGGCCGGCACCGCCCCCGAACCGGACCCCGACGACAAGCTGGACCACGTCGTCGACTCGCTCCCCGCCCTCGCCGACCTTCTCGGTGCCTGACGGCCGCGGACAGGGGCAACGTTCGGTGCCCCGCACGGTCAGGACCAGATTTCTTCGGCGACCTCGACGATCAGGCGGAGCTTGGCGGCCTCTTCCTCCAAGGTGAGCGCGTTGCCTTCGACCGTCGAGGAGAAGCCGCACTGCGGGGAGAGGCACAGCTGGTCGAGCGGGACGTACTTGCTGGCCTCGTCGACGCGGCGCTTGAGATCGTCCTTGGACTCGAGCTCGGCGCGCTTGCTGGTGACCAGCCCGAGCACGACCCGCCTGCCAGGCGGCACGAAGCGCAGCGGCTCGAACCCACCGGAGCGCTCGTCGTCGAACTCGCAGAAGAACCCGTCCACCTCGAGCCCGCCGAACAGCGCCTCCGCCACGAAGTCGTAGCCGCCCTCGGCCGCCCAGGAGGAGCGGTAGTTGCCCCGGCACATGTGCGTGGTGACCCGCATGCCCGGCGGGCGGCCGGCGAGGCATGCGTTGATCTGCTGGATGTAGCGCAGGTGCTGGTGCTCGGCGTCCTCGCCCCGGCGGGCCATCATGGCGCGCTGCGCGGGGTCGTTGAGGTAGGCCAGGCTGGTGTCGTCGAACTGCAGGTAGCGGCAGCCCAGCTCGCCGAGCGCACGGACCTCGTCGGCGTAGGCGGCGGACAGGTCGTGCCAGAACTGCTCGAGGTCCGGGTAGACGGCGCGGTCGATCGAACCGGCGCCCGCGCGGTAGTGGACCATGCTCGGCGACGGGATGGTCAGCTTCGGGACGGCCGTGGTGTGCGCGGCGAGGAACCGGAAGTCGTCGGCGAAGATCGGGTGCTCGAGCCGGACCGGGCCGGTCACCGCGAGGCCGGCGGCGGTGAACGCGTGCTCGCCCTTGGCGTTGCGCATCCGGACCTGGAGCTTCTCGTCGGTCTTGCTGATCCCGCCGAGCTGGTAGATGAAGTCCATGTGCCATGAGGTGCGGCGGAACTCGCCGTCGGTGGCGGCCCGCAGGCCGATCTCCTCCTGCAGCTCGATCGCGGCGGTGATCGCCTCGTCCTCGACGCCGTGCAGGTCCTCGACGGACAGCCGTCCCTCGGCGTAGGCCTCGCGGGCGGCCAGCAGGATCGGAGGGCGGAGCAGGCTGCCGACGTGGTCGGCCCGGAACGGCGGCTCGGTCAGCGCTGACATACGCCGAACCTAATACCAACTCAGTGGTGGACGTATCCCCCGACGAGCTTGTCCAGGCGCCCGGCGGCGTCGGCGAACGTGAGGTGGTCGGCGTAGTCGCGCGACTCCACGATCAGCCCCCGCCGGACCCGCATCACGAAGATGTTCGGCGCCGAGAACTCCCGGCCGGTGTCGGTGAACCGGCCGACGTAGCGGAACTCGCCGATGACCACCTCGGGGTCGCCGGTCAGGTGGATCACCACGTCCCTGGCCCGCATGTCCAGTGGCAGCTCGGCGGCCATGTTGAAGTACGCCCGCAGGTCGTCACGGCCGTAGAGCGCCGGGCCGCCGAACGGCAGGAACGGGTGCCGCACCACCGCGTCGTCCGCGTACAGGTCGAGCAGCTCCGCCCATCGCCTGTTGGTGACCCCGTCGAGCACCTGCCGAAAAATGTCACTCGGTGTGGGGACCATCGAAACCTCCCGCGGGTATCCCGGACGGCGGTAGTATTCGGAGTGATGACTCCACATAAAAGATACGGAGTAGCCACTCCGGTTGTCAACGGGGGCAGTCATGCGAGCTGACGCGGTGCGGAACCGGGAGCGGCTGCTGGTCGCCGCCGACCTGGTGTTCGACGAGCTGGGTATCGGCGCGTCCACCGAAGAGGTGGCGCGGCGGGCCGAGGTCGGCATCGGCACCGTGTTCCGCCACTTCCCGACCAAGGAGTCACTGCTGGAGGCGGTGTACCTGGCCCGGCTGTGCAGGCTGGCCGACACCGCCGACAAGCTGAGCCGGTCCGAGGGCGCGGGCGCGGCCTTCTTCTCTTTCCTCGACACCGTGGCCGACCAGGCCTGCGGCAAGCGGGCGTTCACGGAGTCACTGGCCAACGCCGGGGTGGACGTGGAGGCAGCCGCCGCGCCGGCCAAGCTCGCCCTGCGCCAGTCCGGCGACACCCTGCTCGAGCGCGCCCAGCAGGCCGGCGCGGTCCGCAAGGACCTCCGTACCGAGGAGCTGTGGGCGCTACTGGTCGGCCTGGCCAGGACCGCCGAGTACACCGCGCACGACCCTGACCTGCGCAGTCGCACGGTCGGCATCCTGATGGACGGCCTGCGCCCCCGGTAGGCCTGTCGACGCGCAGACCAGCCCGCGAGTCAGCCCGCGAGTCAGCGCTGCACGAGCGCGGGACGGGCCGGGTCGTCGGCCAGTACCAGCACGTCAGCGCCGCCGGGGTCGTGCTCGGCGTCGTAGCGCGCGTACGCGGGCAGGGTCCAGGCGAGCGCGGGGGCCAGCCGGCGGGCCAGCGCGGCGCCGGACATCCGCAGGTGCACGGTCAGCTCGGCGGGCAGCCCGCGCCCGAGCAGCAGCGCACCGGACAGCAACAGCACCACGTTCGCGGCCAGCTCGACCCGCTCGTCGCGGTAGGCCCGGTCGACGGCGGCGTCCCAGAGCCTGGGCAGCACCCACCCGCTGCCGGCCGGGTCTGCCGGGTCGAGCACCTCGCGGCGCAGCCCGGCCACGTCCAGCCAGCCCTCGAGCAGCTCGTCGGGGTCGTCGCGGCCGTGCTCCAGGCGCACCGACGCCGGCCGCAGGAAGTCCGATGCGGCCACCAAGACGACCGGCCGGCCCCGCAGCCGCAGCTCGCCGGCCAGCTCCTCGGCGAGGCCGGCCGGGTCGGTGGGCGGGGCGCCGTCCAGCAGCACCCGCGCCCGACCCGAGGCGCCGATCCCGGTCAGCCGCTCGGCGAGCTCGTCGACAAGTACGGACTGTCGGATCGGCCGGACCCGCACCGCTACTGCTGGTAGCCCTCGACGACCCGGTCGCCCCGTACCTCGGCGGTCTCCGGGTTCTGGCCCATCTCGCGGCGGGCCCGGCGCTGGCGAAGCAGGTCCCAGCACTGGTCGAGCTGCACGTTCAGCTCGTTCATCTGGGCGTGCTCGTCCTCGGAAAGCGGCCGGCCGACGTGCGCACGCTCGAGCTGGTGCTCCTGGTCGACCAGCTCGGTGATCTTTGCGGTGATCTCACGGTCGTTCACGGGCTTGCCCTTCGGTCCGGTCCGGTTCGCCGACGCTGGCAACGCTACGGTGCCTGGCAATATGCCCTGCCGCGCGGGGAGAGCGAGCGTCACAGAGCCGTCCGCCATACCGGCCCAGAACCGCTGTTCGAAGAGCGTCCGTCTCAGAGTAAGACGGCACACCCCGTGAGGCCCGCCACACTCCGGTGCATGGCCACCCGTGCCGCACTCGCCGCCGAGACGTCGATCTGGCGCGCGCTGCGGGTGGTGGAGGTGGTCGCCGAGGTCGGTGACGGGGTGACCCCGAAGGCGATCGCGCGCCGGCTCAACTTCACCCTGCCGACCACGTACCGGCTGCTCGCGACGCTGGTGGAGGAGGGCTACCTGGTCCGGCTGCCGGAGCCGCGCGGCTACGGGCTGGGCTACCGGATCGGCGAGCTGGCCCGGCGGCTGGTCGACCAGGTGGCGGCGCCCGCCTCCGTCCGAGCGGTCCTGCACGAGCTGCACCGGAGTGCCGGGGGCGCCGCCTACTACGCGGTGCCGAGGGGTACCGACGTGGTGGTCGCGCACCTGGACGAGTGCCCCGCCCACCACGCGCCGTGCCTGCTGCGGGTCGGCGAGCCGGTGGCCGCGCACGCCAGCGCCGCCGGCAAGGTCCTGCTCGCGGCCCTGGACCGGCGCCGCCTGGGCACCCTGCTGGCCGACCCGCTGCCACGGCTCACCCCCCGCACCGTGCTCGACCGCGCCGCCCTGGACCGCGAGCTGGAGCGGACCCGCGAGGTGGGCGTGGCCGTCGAGCTGGGCGAACTGGTGCTCGGCCGGGCCGGGGTGGCCGCTCCGGTGCGCGGCCCCGACGGCACGGTGGCCGGTGCGATCGGCGTCTCCGTGCGCGGCACCGACTTCGCGCCGCGCCGCGCCGGCCTGGAACGCGCGGTCCGGGAGGCCGCCGCGCGCGCCACCGGGGCGCTGGCCGAGCGCGCCGCCGCCGGCTGAGCTGGCCACCGGCGCCGCGGCGGGATCCCGCGGCCAGCCCGCTCGGATCCGGCGGGCACTAACGTCTCGACCCGTGACCGATGACCAGGCCGACCCCGACACCACCGCCGACCCCGTTGACCTGGTCCGGTACGAGCTCGACGGGCACGTCGCCACGATCACCTACAACCGCCCGGAGCGGCTGAACGCGATCGACGGGGCGATGCGCCAGGCCTTGAACACGGCGTTCAGCCGGTTCCGGGACGACGAGGACGCCTGGGTCGCGATCGTGACGGGTGAGGGCCGGGCATTCTGCGCAGGTGCGGACTTGCGTGGTGAGGGCGACCCGACCGGCGAGTTCAAGGGCACGTTCTGGGAGCGGCCGACGGTGAACTCGTTCGAGAGCGGCTGGGAGATCTTCAAGCCGGTCATCGCGGCGGTCAACGGTTACTGCATCGGCTACGGCTTCACCCTGCTGACCTGGTGCGACTTCGTGATCGCCAGCGAGCGTGCCGAGTTCGGCTTCCCCGAGGTCCGGATCGGGATCCCGACGATCGTGGGCGCGATCCGGCTCCCCCGGAAGATCAACTGGCAGTACGCCATGGAGCTGCTGCTGACCGGTGAGCGGATCGGCGCGGCCCGGGCGCACGAGATCGGGCTCGCCGGCTGGGTCGTGCCGCACGAGGAGCTGATGGATGCCGCGAGAGCACTGGCCGCCCGGCTGGTCCGGGGCGCTCCGCTGGCAGCCAGGGCGATCAAGGAGGTCGCGGTACGCACCGCCGACCTGCCGATGACCGACGCGATCCGCTTCGGCGAGACGATGCGCCGGGTGGCCGGCGCCACCGAGGACGCCACCGAGGGCCGAGCGGCCGCCGCCGCACGCCGGGACCCCCACTGGCGGGCCCGCTGAACAGCTGGTGCCGGGGCGGTCAGCTGAGGACGGCCTGAGTCTGGTTGGTCAACCCGACGAGCCGGCCGGAGTCGTCCCGCAGCTCCGTCTGCACCACGATCGTGGACCGCCCGGAGTGCAGCGGCCGCGCGGTCGCGGTCACCGTCCCACCCCGCACCGCCGCGAAGAAATGGGTGCTCGACTCGATCGTGCTGGTCCGCGCCCCGGCAGGTAGCCCGGCAAACGCACACGCCGCCCCCGCACAGTCAGCGAGGGCCATCAACGCCCCACCGTGCAGGACGCC
This sequence comes from Pseudonocardia sp., assembly GCA_036272795.1. GTDB lineage: Bacteria > Actinomycetota > Actinomycetes > Mycobacteriales > Pseudonocardiaceae > Pseudonocardia. The sequence goes on along the minus strand of DATAYB010000243.1, from coordinate 19,149 downwards.
GCCGCCGGTGCACAGCTCAGCCCGCCAGTCGAGGCTGAGCACGGTCTGCTCGGCCGCCACACTGTGCGCCCGCACACCCAGCTGGGTGGCCAACGGCATCACCTCGGTCACAACACGGATCAGGTCGCTGCTCACCGGCCCAGGCTGCCGCCCCAACCCGCCGGTGTCCATGACCTCCGAGGTAACGGCCGAGGAGCGAACCCCCCAAACATGACGGAGATCCGCGTCACCAGCCGTACCCTGAAAACAGCCAGAAAACCGAGGCCGACCAGCACAAACAGACACCCGGTCAGGCGCGAGCCCGCCGGCAGGTCCGACCACGCACTAACAAATTGACCTTCAGAACCGACACACCCCCGAGGAGGCCCCAACCCAGTGACAACACTCACGACACAGGCGGCCGACGGGGAGCACAAAAAGGAACCACCAGGCAACAGATGAACGCCGCAGGCGGAAACGGAGCCACAAAAGATGACCACCCCACAAAGATGACCACCTCACAGAGGTGACCACCCCACGAAAGGTGACCACCGTTGGGGGGATCGGGGGGCGAAGCCCCTCCGAGCGGGGCGTGGGGGTTGCACCCCCACTGGGCAGCGGAAGATGCCCCTGATGAGCGCCTTCCGCGAATACAGAAGGCACAGCATCGTACGTGGGCGAGGAGGGAGTTGAACCCTCACGTCCTTACGGACACACGGACCTGAACCGTGCGCGTCTGCCATTCCGCCACTCGCCCGGGCGTTGTCGAAGACGTTAGCACGGGCCCCCGGGCCACTCCGCAGGGGTGCACAACCACCAAGCAGGCGACGAACTAATGGATAACTGACCCGCTTCCCTAGCACAGATACGATCGTTGGTAGAGGAAACACGCCGAGAGAAAGAAGGGGTACTGGGTGGGCCGCGCTGAGCGCTTCGAGCGCCGGTTGGAGGGCTTCGTTGGGGACGCGTTCGCTCGGGTCTTCGGTGGCAACGTCGTGACCGAGGAAGTTTCCCAAGCGCTGGTGCGTGAAGCCGAAGTCTCCGTGCGCCCACTGGCCGGTGGCCGTCAGCTCGCCCCGAATCGCTACGCGGTGCTGCTCAGCCCGACCGACCACGAACGCATGGCCGGGGATGCGCAGCGCGTCACAGAATCACTGACCACGAGGGTGTTACAGCTGGTCGCCGACCAGGGATGGGACACCTACGGGGACGTCGTAGTCTCATTGGAGCGCTCCGAGGCGCTGCACACGGGTCAGTTCCGTACCAGCTCGACCGTGGATCCCGACACAGCGGGCCCCGCGCCGAGACAACGCAACGCAAAGGAACCACCGATGAGCCAGCCACCAGGGCACCCTGAGGAGAACGGCCACTACGGCTACGACCGCGCCCCGCGCGGCTACGGCCAGCAAACCTACGCCGACCCGGCCGGTCATGACCCGCGTGCCCAGGAACACGCCGGGTACGACCAGCAGGGCTACCCCCAGCAGCAGCCGCCCCAGCAGGGCTACGAGCAGCAGGGATACGCCCAGCAGGGCTATGACCAGCAGGGCTATCCGCAGCAGGGCTACGAGCAGCAGGGTTACGCCCAGCAGGGGTACCCGCAGCAGCAGCAGCCCGGCTACGACCAGCAGGGCTACCCGCAGCAGGGCTATGACCAGCAGGGTTACGCCCAGCAGGGGTACGCGCAGCCCGGCTACGACCAGCAGGGCTATGCCCAGCAGGGGTACGCGCAGCCCGGCTACGACCAGCAGGGGTACGCCCAGCAGGGCTACGACCAGGGCTACGGTCAGCAGCAGGGTTACTACGACCAGGGCTACGACCAGCAGGGTTACGCCCAGCAGGGCTACTACGACCAGCAGGGCTACGACCAGCAGGGCTACCCGCAGGGTTACCAGCAGGGCGCCGGGGCGAGCCTGACCATCGACGACGGGTCGAACCGGAGCTTCGACCTGCACGGTGGCACCACGGTGATCGGCCGCGGTCAGGAGTCGGACTTCCGGCTGCCGGACACCGGTGTGTCCCGGCGGCACCTGGAGATCAACTGGGACGGCCACACCGCCACCCTGTCGGATCTGGGTTCCACCAACGGCACCACGGTGAACGGAAACCCGGTGCAGACCTGGCAGCTGTCGGACGGCGACGTCATCCGGATCGGCCACTCGACGCTCGTCTACCGGGCAGCGGGATAGCCTTTCCTGAAGCCCCGCTCGCCTCCCCCGAGCGGGACACACAGGAAACGGAGTACGTCGCGGGTGCCGGAACTGGTGCTGCAGCTGACCAGGGCAGGGTTCCTGGCCCTGCTTTGGTTGTTTGTGTTGGTCGCGCTGCGGGTGGTCCGATCCGACCTGTACGCCGCGTCCGGGTTACGTGCCCTGGTGCCCGGACGGCGAGCGACGGTGCGGGCCAGCCGTGGGGGAAGAGCGGCGCGCCAGCTCATCGTGACCCACGGTGCGTTGGCTGGTACCCGGGTGTCCTTAGACTCCAGACCGATCATGTTGGGACGCGCGGACGATTCGACCCTGGTGCTGGATGACGACTATGCCTCGACCCGGCACGCCAGGCTGTCGCTGCAGGGCGAGGAGTGGTACGTGGAGGATCTTGGGTCGACAAATGGGACCTATCTCGACCGGGCTAAGGTCAGCGGACCAACTCGGGTGCCTCTCGGTGTCCCGATCCGCATCGGCAAGACCGTGATCGAGCTGCGCTCATGACCCTCGTGCTTCGTTACTCCGCCCGGAGCGATCGTGGCCTGGTTCGACAGAACAACCAGGACTCGGTCTACGCCGGTCCCCGGCTGTTGGCGCTCGCCGACGGCATGGGCGGCCACGCCGCCGGTGAGGTGGCCTCCAAGCTCGTCATCCAGGCCCTCGTGCCGCTGGACGAGGACGTGCCGAGCGACGACCTGCTCGGCGAGCTGCGTGACGCCACGGTCCAGGGCAATGCCGCGATCACCGATCTGGTCGCCGAGCAACCCGACCTCGAAGGCATGGGCACCACGCTGACGGCGATCCTGTTCGCCGGCAGCCGGCTGGGCCTTGTGCACGTCGGCGACTCCCGCGCCTACCTGATGCGCGACGGCCAGCTCAACCAGATCACCAAGGACGACACGTTCGTCCAGTCGCTGATCGACGAGGGTCGGATCAGCCCCGAGGAGGCCCACACCCACCCGCAGCGGTCGCTGTTGTTACGCGCGCTGACGGGGCACGACCTCGAGCCGTCGCTCGCGGTCCGGGAGGCGCGCGCCGGGGACCGCTACCTGCTCTGCTCGGACGGGCTGTCGTCGGTGGTCAGCGAGGAGACGCTGGCCGACACGCTGCGCACTCCGGACCCGAAGGTGACCGCCGATCGCATGATCGAGCTGGCCCTGCGCGGCGGCGGGCCGGACAACATCACCTGCATCGTGGCCGACGTGGTCGACATCGACTTCGGCGAGGACGCCCCCATCGTGGGTGGCGCCGCCGGGGACGGCAGCGAGCAGCCCCAGCCCGACTCGGCGGCCGCCAGGGCGTCGGTCACCACGCTGCCCAGGGTGGCGCCGCAGCGCATCGAGGCCACCACGATGGAGCTGCCGGTGGTCCGCCACCGGGGCCGCACGTGGCTGGTGCTGCTGGTCGCGCTGATCCTGCTGGTCGGCGCGGGTGCGCTGGCCAGGCTGTGGGTGCTGCAGCAGTACTACGTCGGCGTGAACGGCAACCAGCTGGCCATCTACCAGGGGGTGCGCGGCAGCGTGCTGGGCGTCCCGCTGCAGAACCTGCGTGAGGGGTCCTGCCCGCCCGGCTCGGTGGACTGCCACGAGCTGAGCCTTGACGACCTGCAGGAGACGGCCCGCAGCGCCGTGCGCGACGGCATCATCTCCGGCAACGGCCTGCAGGGCGCCAGGGCGACGGTGGCCAGGCTGCGCGCGGACGAGATGCTGCCGCCGTGCCCGGTGGCCCCGCCGCCCGCGCCGAACCCGCCTGCGCAGGGCACCCCGGTCGCCAACACACCGGGGGCGTCGGCGAACGACCACGGCGCCACTCCGACCACCGGCAACCAGCCGAACGGCCAGGGCACCAACGCAGGCGGATCCCCGCAGGTCCCGGAGACCACCGCGCTCCCTTCGGTGCCACCTGAGCCGGGCAAGACCTGCCGTCCGGTGAGCTGATGGGCTCACCCCGCCCGAGCGGAACGCCCGCTGGAGCAGCTGGAGCCGCACCGACACCCCCACCACCGGCCACCACCCCGCCGGGCAGCGCCACGCCCGCCGCGGCCTCTGGGCCCTCTGGGCCGACTGGGCCCTCTACGGGACGTTCCATCGAGCTGGTGCTGCTCGCCTTCGCGTCGGTGCTGACCACGAGCGCGCTGATCGTGGTCGAGGCGAACCAGGAGCAGGAGCTGACGACCACGCTGCTCTGGCTGGGGCTGGCCTACCTGGGTCTGTTCACGGTGGCGCACCTGGTGGTGCGCAAGCTGGCGCCGTACGCGGACCCGCTCATCGTGCCCTGCGCGGCGGTGCTGAACGGGCTGGGCCTTGTCATGATCCACCGGGTCGACCTGGCCAGGGCGGACCGCGCGAAGCAGCTGGGCAGCCCCGTGCCGGAGCTGTTCGCCGGCCGCCAGGTGGCCTGGACGGCGATCGCGCTGTGCCTGTTCGTCGCCACCCTGTGGTTCGTCAGGGACCACCGCACGCTGGCCCGCTACGGGTACACGATGGGCTTCGCCGGCCTGGTGCTGATCGTGCTGCCGGGTGTGCTGCCGAGCAGCATCTCCGAGGTCAACGGCGCCAAGATCTGGCTGCGGCTGAGCATCTTCTCGATCCAGCCGGGCGAGTTCGCCAAGGTGCTGCTGATGATCTTCTTCTCGGCGCTGCTGATCTCCAAGCGGGACCTGTTCACCACCGCCGGGCGGAAGTTCCTCGGCATGGAGTTCCCCCGGCCCCGCGACCTGGCCCCGCTGCTGCTGGCGTGGGGCGTCTCGGTGGGCGTGCTGGCGCTGGAGAACGACCTCGGCACCTCGCTGCTGTACTTCGGTGTGATGCTGGTGCTGCTGTACACGGCGACCGAGCGGGTGTCCTGGCTGATCATCGGCCTGGTCTTCTTCATGATCGGCGCAGTGGCGGCATACCACCTGTTCGCCCACGTGCGGGCGCGCGTGCAGATCTGGCTGGACCCGCTGGCCGACTACAACCACGCCGGCTTCCAGCTCAGCCAGGCGCTGTTCGGCCTGGGCACCGGCGGCGTCGGCGGCACCGGGCTCGGCGCCGGGCGGCCCGAGCTGGTGCCGTACGCCTGGAGCGACTTCATCGTCGCCTCGATCGGCGAGGAGCTCGGCCTGATCGGGCTCGCCGCCGTACTGGTGATCTACCTGGTGCTGGTCACCCGGGGGCTACGCAGCGCGCTCGCCGTGCGCGACAGCTTCGGCAAGCTGCTGGCGACCGGCCTGTCGTTCTCGCTGGCCCTGCAGGTTTTTGTGGTCATCGGCGGCGTCACCAAGCTGATCCCGCTGACCGGGCTGACCATCCCGTTCATGTCCGCGGGCGGTTCCTCGCTGGTGGCCAACTACATCATCGTGGCCCTGCTGCTGCGCATCTCGAACGCGGCCCGCTCGCCTGCGAGCCTGCTGCCGGCGGCCCCGAAGACCCCGCTGGCCGACGCGCGCACCGAGATGGTGGAGCGGTGAACACTCCGGTCCGCCGAGTCGCCATCGCGGTGATGGTGATGATCCTGATGCTGCTGGCGAACCTGACGTACGTGCAGGTCGTGAAGGCGAACGACTACCGCAACGACCCGCGCAACCAGCGGGTGCTGCTCGCCGAGTACGCCCGCAAGCGCGGCCAGATCAGCGCGGGCGGCCAGGTGCTGGCCAGCAGCGTCGAGACCGACGACCGGCTGCGCTACCAGCGCCAGTACGCCAACGGGCCGCTCTACGCCGCGCTGACCGGCTACTACTCGGTGATCTACGCGTCCAGCGGCATCGAGAGGGCCGAGGACGGTGTGCTCAACGGCTCGGACGACCGGCTGTTCGTACGCAGGCTGTCCGACCTGATCACCGGCCGCGACCCGAGCGGTGGCAACGTGGTGCTGACCATCGACCCGCAGGTGCAGAAGGTCGCCTACGACGCGATGAACGCCAAGAAGTTCGCGGGGGCTGTGGTCGCGCTGCGGCCGAGCACCGGGGAGATCCTCGCCATGGTGTCCACGCCGTCCTACGACCCGACCAAGCTGGCCGACCACAACGCGGAGACGCAGAAGACGGCGTGGACGCAGTACTCCGCCGACAACCCGCCCACCCTGATCAACCGCGCCACCTCGGTGACCTACCCGCCCGGCTCGACGTTCAAGCTCGTGGACACCGCCGCCGCGCTGCAGGACGGGTTCACCCCGGACACCCCCCTGCCGGCGGCCTCCAGGATCACGCTGCCGGGCACGAACACCACGCTGGAGAACTTCGCCGGCACCCCCTGCGGCGCGGGCCCCACGGCCACGCTGGCGGACGCGCTGGCCCGTTCCTGCAACACGGCGTTCGCCACGCTGACCGGTGAGGTCGGCCAGTCCAAGCTGCGTACCCAGGCGGAGCAGTTCGGCATCGGCGAGACCGACCTGGCCATCCCGATGCCCGTGGCGCCCTCCACCATCGGCACCATCCCGGACACCGCCGCGCTGTACCAGTCCGGCATCGGCCAGCGGGACGTGGCGCTCACCCCGCTGCAGAACGCCGAGATCGTCGCCGCGATCGCCAACGGCGGCGTCCGGATGACCCCGTACCTCGTCAAGTCCATCCAGGGACCGGACCTGACCACGCTGGACACCACCGACCCCGACCGGGCGGGACGGGCCGTGCCGGCGGACGTGGCGCAGACCATCACGCAGCTGATGATCGGGTCGGAGAACCGCACCCAGGGCGGTGGGAAGATCGCCGGAGTGCAGATCGCGTCGAAGACGGGCACGGCGGAGCACGGCAACACGCCCAAGCAGACACCACCGCACGCCTGGTACGTGGCGTTCGCCCCGGCGGAAAACCCGCAGGTTGCGGTGGCTGTCGTAGTGGAGAATGGCGGCGACCGGGCGCTGGAGGCCACCGGTGGTTCGGTGGCCGCGCCCATCGGACGCGCGGTGATCGCCGCCGCGCTGGGTGGCGGTGGCGGGCGCTGATGGCTGGCGGGATCTGATGGCACTCAAGCCTGGCGACCAGATCGCCGAGCGCTACCACCTCAACCGGCGCATCGCGATCGGTGGCATGGGCGAGGTGTGGGAGGCCGCCGACGAGCGCCTCGGCCGCACCGTCGCGATCAAGGTGCTGAAGCCGGAGATCGGGTCCGACCCGGAGTTCCTGGAGCGGTTCCGCACCGAGGCCAGGATCGCCGCCTCGATCAACCACCGTGGCATCGCCGGCGTGCACGACTACGGCGAGGACGTCACCCCGGACGGCACGCCGACCGCCTACATCGTGATGGAGCTGGTCCGGGGCGAGCCGCTGTCCACCCGGCTGGCCACCCGGGGCAAGCTCGGCACCGTCCTCACGCTGGACCTGCTCGAGCAGGCCGGCCGGGCGCTGCAGGCCGCGCACTCCCGGGGCTTCGTGCACCGCGACGTGAAGCCGGGCAACATCCTGCTCTCCGAGGACGGCACGGTGAAGCTCACCGACTTCGGCATCGCCAAGGCCGCCGCCGCCGCCCCGATCACGGCCTCCGGCATGGTGATGGGCACCGCGCACTACATCGCGCCCGAGCAGGCCAGGGGCGCCGAGGCAGGGTCATCCAGCGACGTCTACTCGCTCGGCGTGGTCGGCTACGAGTGCCTCGCCGGGCACCGGCCGTTCCAGGACGAGAGCCCGGTCAAGGTCGCGATGATGCATATCAACGACCCCGTGCCGCCGTTGCCGTCGGACATCCCCACCAACGTCCGGGCACTGATCGCGATCGCGCTGGTCAAGGACCCCAAGCGCCGCTACTCCGACGGCGCCGAGTTCGCCGCCGCGGTGGCCGCCGTACGCCGGGGCCAGCCGCCGCCGACCCCGGGCACGCCGCCGCTGCTCGGCACGGGGCCCCGGCCGATCATGATGTCGCAGCCGGTTGACCGGGTGGCCGGGCCGTCCAGCGACGGGCTGGCGCTGACCGGGCTCGCCGCGCCGGGCCTGCCACCGCTGCCCGGCAACCAGACCTCCGGCCGGCTGCGCCCACTGACCCCCGCCCCGGTGCGCGGCGGGCGGGGTGGCCTCACCGTGGCGTTCGTGCTGCTCACGGCCGCGGCGGTGGCGATAGGCGTGCTCGTGGTGCGGCAGGCGGTGCGTTCGGACGGCGTGACCGAGCGGCCCGCGCCGGGTGCCACCGCACCCACCGCGCCGCCCGCGGCGAACACCGCGACGTCGGTACCGGAGGGCAGCGTGCTGGTCGAGTCGGCCGGTTACTCCGGGCGACCGGTCGCCGCGGTGCAGTTCGAGCTGCAGAGCAACGGGCTGCGCACGGTGGCCCGCACTCCGCAGGGCCAGGTACCGGCTTCGCCGGCCACCTGCACGGTCACAGAGGTGAGCCCGGCGGGCACGCTGCGTAAGGGAACGGTGGTGACGATCACGTGCGTACAGCACTGAGTGCCCCGAATCCGCTGGTCGGCGACCGCGGTGGGCCGGCGACCGCGGCCAGTATCGCTGCCGGGGCGAGGACCAGGCATGATGAAGCAACCCTCGAGACCCCCGGGAACAGCCACCGATGACCACCCCGCGACTGCTTTCTGAACGCTACGAGCTGGGCGAGACGCTCGGCTATGGCGGCATGTCCGAGGTGCACAAGGGACGTGACGTCCGGCTGAGCCGCGACGTCGCCGTCAAGGTGCTGCGGGCCGACCTCGCCAGGGATCCCCAGTTCCAGATCCGGTTCCGCCGCGAGGCCCAGAACGCGGCGGCTCTGAACCACCCGGCCATCGTCGCCGTCTACGACACCGGCGAGACCGAGAGCGAGTTCGGCACGCTGCCGTACATCGTGATGGAGTTCGTCGACGGGCAGACCCTGCGGGAGATCGTCAAGACCCAGGGGCCGCTGTCGCAGCAGCGCGTCATCGAGGTGATGGCCGACGTCTGCGCAGCGCTGGACTTCAGCCACCGGCACGGCATCATCCACCGCGACGTCAAGCCGGCCAACGTGATGATCACCCGTGGCGGCGCCGTCAAGGTGATGGACTTCGGCATCGCCCGCGCGCTGGCCGACGGCCAGAACATGACGCAGACCGCGGCGGTCATCGGCACCGCGCAGTACCTCTCGCCGGAGCAGGCCAGGGGCGAGGCGGTGGACGCCCGCTCGGACGTCTATGCGGCCGGCTGCGTGCTGTTCGAGCTGCTCACCGGCGAGCCGCCGTTCTCCGGTGACTCCCCGGTCGCCGTGGCGTACCAGCACGTCAGGGAGGACGTCCGCCGCCCGTCCGAGGTCAACCCGGACGTGCCGCCGGAGCTGGACGCCGTGGTGCTCAAGGCCATGAGCAAGAACCCGGCCAACCGGTACCAGTCGGCGGCCGAGATGCGGTCCGACCTGGTCAGGGTGCTGCGTGGGCAGCGCCCGCTGGCGCCGCAGGTGATGAGCGACGAGGAGCGCACCGCGCTGCTGCACGGCGGCGCCTCGGCCGGTGCCACCCGGCGGATGCACCCGCCGGCCACGCGGCACGCGGCGCCGGCCGAGTGGTCGCCAGACGGCCAGCCCCGGCGCAGCACCGCGCGGGTGGTGGCGATCGGCATCGGCGTGGCCGCCCTGCTCGCGGTGATCGCGTTCGTGGCCACCAAGCTGTTCGGCGGGCCGGGCTCCCCGGAGCAGGTCGCCGTCCCGAACGTCACCGGCCAGCTGCAGGAGGCGGCCAGGGAGTCGCTCAGCGCGGCCGGTTTCCTGCCGAACGTCTCGCGGGAGGCGTCCACCACGGTGCCGATCAACCAGGTCACCCGCACCGACCCGCCGGCCCTGCAGAAGGCGAGCAAGGGCAGCCAGGTCACGGTGTACGTGAGCACCGGGCCGTCGCAGGTGACGGTGCCCGACGTGAGCGGGAAGACGGCCGACGAGGCCACCCAGTACCTGGGCACCCAGGGGCTGACGGTGGCGACCACCACCCAGACGAAGCCGACCACGGATCCCACCCAGGTGAACAAGGTGGTGGACCAGGATCCGAAGCCGCACACCACGGTGCCGGGAGGCACGGTGGTCACGCTCACCATCGGCACCAAGCAGAACTCGCTGACCGTGCCGCAGCTCGCCGGCCTGCGTGTGGACCAGGCCGAGCTGCAGCTGAGCAACATGGGCCTGCAGTGGAACGCCACCCAGGTCGACGGCCCCGGTGACCGGGACACGGTGCTGCGCACCACCCCGAGCGCCAACCAGCAGGTGGCGATCGGCGGCACGGTCACCCTGTACATCTCGCGGGGCAACCAGATCCAGATGCCGGACGTGCGGAACCTGACCGCCGACGACGCGCGCAAGGCCCTCAAGGGCGCCGGGTTCGACGGCGACATCCAGTTCACCAAGACCAGCGTCTCCAACCCGAGCCTCGCCGACGTCGTGGTCTCGCAGTCGGTCGCGCCGAACCAGGGCATCGACCCCGAGGGCTCGGTGCAGCTGTCCGTCGGCCAGTTCTCCGGCGGCTCGACCAGCAGCAACGGGAACAACAGCTCCAGCAACCGGTCGAACACCAACAACGGCAACAACGGCAACAGCAGCAGCGGGAACAACAGCGGCAGCGGCTCGGGCAGCACCGGTTCCGGGTTCGGCAACTGAGCCGGTCCGGCAGCTGAGAGCCCGGGGACAACTCGCGTGCACGCCGTATCCGGCGTACGGGATGCTGGTGTCATGCGCGTGCTGGTGATCGACAACTACGACAGCTTCGTCTACAACCTGGTGCAGTACCTGGCCCAGCTCGGCGCCACCACCACGGTGCGGCGCAACGACGTGGTGGACCTCGACGAGGTCGGTGATGTGGACGGCGTGCTGGTCAGCCCCGGTCCCGGCACCCCCGAGCGGGCCGGCTCCAGCATGGCGGTGATCCAGCACTGCGCGGCGAAGCAGGTACCGGTGCTCGGCGTGTGCCTCGGTCACCAGGCGATCGGCGCGGCGTGGGGCGGCATCGTGGAGCGCGCCCCCGAGCTGCTGCACGGCAAGACGTCGCAGGTGCACCACAACGGCGCCGGTGTGCTGGCCGGCCTGCCCGACCCGTTCACGGCCACCCGCTACCACTCGCTGACCGTCCGGCCCGACTCGGTACCCGCCGAGCTCGAGGTCACCGGCCGCACCGAGAGCGGCGTGATCATGGCGTTGCGGCACCGTTCGCTGCCGGTCGAGGGTGTGCAGTTCCACCCCGAGTCGGTGCTCACCGAGGGCGGCCACCGGATGCTCGCGAACTGGATGGCCAGCTGCGGCCACCCGGTGCCGGAGCCGCTGGTGGCGCAGCTGTGCGCCGAGGTCGCGGCGCTCGTCGAGGCCTGAGCGGGCCGCGCGGTACCGTGAGTGCCACCCGGTGCCGCCGTGCGGTCGCCGTTGCCCTGCCCGCCGTCGAGCTCAGTCGAGGACGAGATGCCGAAGTCCAAGGTCCGTAAGAAGGCGGTCTACACCCCGCCGAAAGAGAAGCCGACGCCGGCGATGGTGCGTGCGGCCGGCCCGTCGAGCCCCGTGTACGTCGGGGTGATGCTCGGGTTCATGGTGCTCGGGCTCGCCTGGCTGGTGGTCAACTACCTGGCCGGCGACAAGGTCGGCTTCATGGTCGCGCTCGGTGGCGATGGCAGCGGGTTCAACTACAACTTCGTGGTGGGCTTCGTGTTGATCATCGTCGGCCTGTTGATGACCATGAAGTGGCGCTGACCAGCCGCGGAACTACACGGCTGTAAGTCATCCCCACTGGGGACAACTCCTGTGGATAACTTCGCGAGGCAGAGCCCACCGCCTGTGCACAACTTCCGTTGGGCACCCTCGGCGGCCCTCGTGGCGGTCAGCTGGCTCGGCGCGGCGGCCGCCACTGTGTGGTGCGCGTTCGGCGGCGCCGATCCCGCCGGCCGGCTGCTGGCGGGGGTAACCGTGCTGGTCCTGGCCTCGGCCGGGCTCTTCGGCAGCCGGGCGCGCCCGAGGCTCGCCGCCGACCGGGACGGCCTGCGGGTACGCGGACTGCTCGGTACACAGGGCTTCGAATGGGGACAGGTCAGCCGGGTGCGGTTGGTCAACACCCGGCGCCTCGGCCGCGATGTGCCGAGCCTGGAGATCGAGGCCCGGGGTCCGGAGGACGACGACGACCGGCTGCTCGTGTTCGGCTGGCTCGACCTGGGGACGGATCCCCGGGACGTGGCCGACGCACTCCACACCCTGCGCAGCACCTGGCGCCGCACCTGACCCGGGCGTTCCGGGGTCAGGTGCGTGCCGGGCCGGGCGTGGACACGCTCAGGTGAGTGTGGCGGCGCGGACTTCCATGATCAGTAGCAGCAGCACGGCGAGCGCGGCGATGCCGCCGGCCTGCCAGCCGGTGCGGTTCCTGGCCGGGGCGTAGACGAGCACGGCCGTGCCGAGGGCGCCGGCCACCAGCCCGCCGAGGTGGCCGAGGATGGAGATGTTCGGCACCACGAAGCTCAGCACGAGGTTGATGCCGATCAACGTGAGCGCCGGCCTTGCCGACAGCTGCATCCGGCGCAGGATCACCGCCAGGCCGCCCATCAGCCCGAACACCGCCCCGGACGCGCCGGCCACCTGCGAGCTGACCGCCCCGAACAGGAACGGCGCGGCCGACCCGCCGAGTAGCCCGACCAGGTAGATGGCGAGGAAGCGGACCTGGCCGAGCACGGGCTCCAGCTCACGGCCGATCACCCACAGGGCGAGCATGTTGAACGCCAGGTGCAGCGGCCCGAAGTGCAGGAAGCCGGCGGTGAACAGCCGCCACCACTGGCCCTCCGCCACGTCCTGTGGCTGCAGCGACCAGGCCTGGAACAGCGGCGCGACGGCGTTGTTGGCCAGGCTCGCGGCCTGCACCACCGTCCACAGGAACACCGCCACGTTCAGCGCGATCAGCACCGGGACCATCACGGACCTGCCAACGGGCCCCGCGCCGGCCACCGTCCGCCCGGTCCTGGGCCTCGGTGCGCTCTCGGCGGTGGTACCGGCACCAGCAGGCTGACCCGCGCTGCGCCACCCGGTCGGCGCTACCGCACCGGCGCACTCCACACACTGGTAGCCGACCGACGCCTCACGCAGGCACTGCGGGCAGAACGGCCGCTCGCAGCGCACACAGGACAGCCCGGTCCGCCGCTCTGGATGCCGGGTACAGGTGCCCGGCGCGGGCGGCGGAACGGGCTGCGTGCCGCCCGGAGGCGGCGGGGTTGGGTCGATCAGGGAACCTCGATCCGCTCGATCACGATGTCGCGGACCGGGCGGTCCTGCGGGCCGGTCTGAGTGGTCGCAATCGCATCGATCACCGCGCGGGACTCCGCGTCGGCCACCTCACCGAAGATGGTGTGGCGCCGGTTGAGGTGCGGGGTCGGGCCGACCGTGATGAAGAACTGGGAACCGTTCGTGCCGGGGCCGGCGTTGGCCATCGCCAGCAGGTAGGGACGGTCGAAGCGCAGCTCCGGGTGGAACTCGTCCTCGAACCGGAAGCCGGGGCCACCGCGCCCGGTACCGGTCGGGTCGCCTCCCTGGATCATGAAGCCCGAGATGACCCGGTGGAAGATCGAGCCGTCGTAGAACGGGCCGGAGGCGGTGCCACCGGCGTTCGGCTCCGAGTAGTCCTTGGTGCCCTGGGCCAGCCCGACGAAGTTGGCCACGGTCTTCGGCGCATGGTCGGGGAACAGCACCACCCGGATGTCGCCCGCCGAGGTGTGCAGCGTCGCGGTCTTGTCATTGCCTGGTTGAGTCACGGCGCACATCGTGCCATCACCTCCAATGTACCGTCGGGTCGACAGGCAACGCGGACCGTGCGAACGGGGCCCGCGAACCGGCGGCGAGAGGTCAGCGCAATGGGGGCAGCAGCATGAGCCGGACCGAGTCCGTCGAGCGGCTGGGGCGGCGGGTGCTCTGGGTCGGGCTGATCCTGACCGCCGCCGGCGCTGCCGTGTGGGCCGCCCTGTCGCGGCGACCGAGCGAGCTGGGGCCGCTGTCCCCGCCGCCCACCCCGGTGCCGGCCAGCACGAGCAACGGCCGCGCCCCCACCAGCAGCACGTCGCACTAGCCGCCCGAGCGGTCGCTCCGCCGCCCCCGTCACCGCGCTCCCGCCACTTCGCACACCGTGCCTTCACTTCGCATACTCCGCAGACTGTGCGAAGTGACAGCACGCCGTGCGAAGTCGGAGCGTTGCCGGCCGCGCGCATCGGCCGGCCTCACTCGCCGCCCAATCCCTCGAAACTGATCGTCCGGCCACCCGAAGGGCCGCGCTGACCGGCCGCGTCTAGCTCTCGCCAGAGGCGTACTCGGTGAGGAAGTCCGCAACCGCGGACTCGTACCGCGCCGGGTCGACGTTCCAGTTCGCGGTGTGCTCCGCCCCGGCCACCTCGACGTAGCGCAGCGGCCAGCCGAGCCGGGTGGCCTCGGCGGCGAGCGCGCGGCTGGTCTGTACCGGTACGCCCGTGTCAGAGTCGCCATGCAGGAGCAGCGTCGGGGGCCGGCGCGCCGGAGGCCGTCTGACCAGGTCGAACTGGTCGAAGTCGATGCCGATCCGGCGCCGGGTGACGGCGGTGGCCAGCGGGGTCAGCCCGGGTGGCAGGTGCCGCTGGGAGGCCTGCAGGCGCAGCGTGGCCCGCCAGTCCAGCATCGGGCTGTCCCACACGACCGCCCGCACCGGGCTCGCCAGCGCGTCGGGTGCCCGGTTCAGGAACGCCCCGATGATCGCAGCGCCCATCGACCAGCCGTACAGCACGAGCCCCGTCGCGCCGTGCGCCAGCGCGTACTCGACCGACGCCGCCAGGTCCTGCCACTCGGTGTCGCCGAGGTGGTAGTGGCCGTCCGGGCTGGCCGGCGCGCCGATGTCGTTGCGGTAGGAGATGGCGAGCACGGGGTGACCGAGCCGGTGCGGCACCGGCAGCACACGCAGGCACTCGCGGTGGTCGACGCCCCGGCCGTGCACCGCGATCACCCAGGTCGAGCCGGTGGCCGGGACGAACCACGCCGGGCAGTCCCCGAGCGGAGCGGCGACCGGCACGGTCTCGAAGGCCAGCCCCCGGGCGCTCGGATCGGCGTCGTAGAGCCCCGCGTCCACCATCACCGGCCCCACCGGCGGCACCGGGCCGGGCCGCAGTGGCCGCCGCACCACCCCGCCGGGCATGCCGGCCACCGGCTCGAGCGCAGGCTCCGCGGACGGGTCGAGCGCCGCACCGGGCGACGAGCCGAGCGCCGGCAGGACCGGCCCCACCCGAGCCAGCCCACCCGCCCAGCGCAGCCCCCATTCACCCGGCTGCCCGGCCCACCGGCTGGGTGCGAGCCAGACCTCGCCGTCCCGGACCGCCACCACCCGATCCGGACAGTCGAACCCACGAACGGGCTTGAGCAGGACGCTGGAGTAGTACCAGCCGACCCCACCGAGCAGTACTGCCAACAGCACCAGGACAAGCACGGACAAAGGATCTCAGGCCCGCGACCGGACCGTTACACCACCGAGATGGGTGAACTGTTTTCAAATCATTGCCGAGTCACACACCGCGGCTCGCATTCCCTCGTTGGGCGTACGAAGCGATCTGACAGTTGATCAATAGCACTGCCCCTGGAGAGGGATCCACACCATGAGCGAATACACCCGTCGGGCCCTGCGGGCCGTCGTGGCCGCCGCGGCGATGGCCACCATCGGAATGTCACTCATCGGCACCGCCGCCGCCGCGCCGCACTCCGGCAACGACAACATCGGCTCGAACTCGTCCTCGGACAACAACCAGTCGACGTCGGCCAACTCGGGCGACAACGCCGACAACAACGCGCCGGGCATGCCGCTGGACACGAACAAGGGCACGCCCACCCCCGGGGTCCACAACAAGCTGATGAACGTCGAGGTCCCGAAGTTCACGACGGCCTCGTACCGCGGCTCCTGGGGCACCCTCGCCGCCCAGGACAGCGACGACCAGTCGGACGACGCCGGCAACCCGCCGGCCGACTCGATGCTGAGCCACAACCCCCAGGGTGACCTGTCGCAGACCGGGGACGCCCCGAGCACCGACACGCTGCTCGGCGGGCTCGGCGGGGCCAGCAAGTCACCGGCCCCCAGCAGCAACCTGAACCAGATGAACGGGTACCAGGTCGGTACCAGCAAGATCTGAGTCGCCGGTTACGGCGCACCTCACGGACGCGCCCCGAGCGCCCCGGTTCCCCGAGACCGGCGCGGCACTCGGGGCGCGTCTCTTTTTGTACCCTGAACAGGCCCCTATACGACGGGGCGGCGCCCACGGGCCGCCGCCCGCGCACAGGCCAGCACGATGACCGTGCCAAGCACCGAGAACGCCACCGCCACCAGCACCGACGCGTTCCAGCCGGACAGCAGGCCGCCGGCGCCGGGCCGGGTGGCGAGCACCGACGCGACGGTCACGCCGATCGCGGAGCCGAGGTAGCGGGCGGTGTTGTTGGCGCCGCTGCCCATCCCGGCCCGGCCAGCCGGCACGCTGGCCACGGCCTGGCGCCCCAGGGCGGCGTTGAGCACCCCACTGCCCAGCCCCGCCACCACCAGCCCCGGCATTAGCCGGCCGAAGCCGTCGCCGGTGTGCAGCCCGGTCAGCAAGAGCAGCCCGACGGCCACCACCAGCAGGCCGCCGGCCAGCTGGACGTCCCCGTTGACCCGCAGCCGGCGGGCCAGCAGCGCGGTCGGCACGCTGACCCCGGACCAGGTCACGATCGTCATCGAGGCCAGCAATGCACCGTCGCCGAGGCCGCGCGACGCGATGGTGGGCGCCAGCGACATCACCGAGATCACGCCGAGCCCGGTCACCAGGCCGGCGGCGGTGACGGCGGTGAAGTCGGGCCTGCGCAGCAGCGTGAGGTCCAGCAGCGGCGCCCCGCCCCGCCGCCCGATGAACCACTCCACCAGCCCGAACCCCGCGAGCAGCACCACACCGCCGCCCAGCGGGAGCAGCGTCTCCGGTCGAACCCAGCCCGCCCGCCCGGTGATCAGGCCGATCAGCAGCGCGCTCGACCCGGTGCCCAGCAGCAGCGCGCCGGCCACGTCGACAGGGTGTGGCCGGGCGGCCTTCGACTCGACGAGCAGCCCCCTGGCGGCCACGGCGAGCACGAGCGCGATGGGCACGAGCACCAGGTAGGGCGCGCGCCAGCCACCGACCTCACTCAGCAACACCCCGAACGGAGGGCCGACCGCAATGCCGGCGCCGACGCTCGCGCCCCACACCCCGGTTGCCCTGGCGCGGTCGTGACCGGCCGGGAAGGTGTGCCCGATCAGCCCGAGGCCACCGGCGATGAGTGCGGCCGAGCCCAACCCCTGACCGATCCTGGCCAGCACGAACACGGGCGTCGACCCGGCCGCCGCCCCGATCGCCAGCGTCACCGCCACGACCACCGCACCCAGCCAGAACAGCCGGCGACGGCCGAAGTCGTCGGCCAGCACGCCGGAGATCAGCAGCCCGGCGGCCAGCCCGACGCTCATCGAGCTGAGGATCCAGGTCTGCCCGCCGGTGCTTGCAGCGAGCGCGCCGGCGATGAAGTCCAGCGAGCTCATGGGCACGGTGAACAGCGCCAGCGCGGCGAAGGTACCCAACGCTGCGACGACCAGCGTGCGGCGGCGCTCGGTGTGCTCGGTGTGCTCGGCCGTCGGAGGTTTCCCGGTGGCCAGGTGCTCGGCCGTTGCTTCGCTCGACACGGTGGTTCCCCCTAATCGGTCTGGTCATTGAACCGTAGCAAGTGTTCGGTTCAATGAACAGACCGGAATCCTGTTAAGCTCCCCGTATGGCTTTGGGCAAGGACTATCAGCGCCAGGACTGCGCGCTGGCCCGCGCGCTGGAGGTCGTCGGCGAGCGCTGGACGCTGCTCGTGCTCCGGGACTGCCTGTTCGGGGTGTCCCGGTTCACCGACCTACGGGGCCGGCTGGACATCCCGCGCGCGGTACTGGCCGACCGGCTGGCCACGCTGGTCGAGGCCGGCCTGCTGGAGCGCCGGCCGTATCGACCGGGCCGGGACGAGTACCTGCCGACCGAGCAGGCGGTGGCGCTGTGGCCGGCCATCTACGCGCTGCGGGAGTGGGGCGAGCGGTACTACCCGCCGGACGCCGGGCGGCGGCGGTTCTTCCGCCACGTGCCGTGCGACACCGACGTCGACTCGATCGGGCGCTGCCCCCGCTGCGGTGAGATCCCGTCACCGACCGAGCTGGAGACCCGGCCCGGCCCCGGCGCCGACCGGACGCTGCGTGACGACGAGGTCAGCCTCGCGCTCTACGAGCCGCACCGGATGCTGACGCCGCTGCCCTGAACCCGGCTCTACAGCTCCCGTTCGAGCCGGGCGGCAACCTGGCGGAACCGGCTGACCGGCACCAGGTGCACACCGTCGAACGCCCCCGTCTCCCGCAACGCCAGCACCTGCTCGCAGGCCGCATCCACCCCGGCCGCCGGGTCGGCCGCCACGCGCTCCACCAGCTCGTCCGGGATCTCGATGTCCGGGATGGTGGCGGCCAGCCGCTTGGCCATGGCGGCACTGGCCAGGACCATCACGCCGACGTACACCGGCGCGTCGATCGGGTTCTGCTCCCGCCACCGCAGCAGCGCCGGGATCGAGTAGCTGACCTGCGCGAACACGAAGTCGGCCGTCCGCTTCCACGCCGGGAAGGGGCGGCTGAGCCCGGCCGCGACGCCGACCTGGAAGCCACCGGCCCCGGCGAACACCGGGTCCTCGGCGGCCGCGCGGGCCTCGCTGATCATGGTGCGGACGGTGAGCTGGCTGGTCCGGGCGCCGGCGGTCGGGTCGTCGCCGTGCACGAAGAGGAACTGGTCGACGCCGTACGCGGCGGCGGTGAGCAGGTCACGGCGGAACCCGAGCAGGTTCCGGTCGCGGGAGTTCACGCAGGCGATGCTGCGCCCGCCCATCGCCGCCACCTCGTGCGCCACGGCGATGCTGGACACGGTGGCCCGGCCGATGTGGTTGTCCGGGATCAGGAACGCGTCCGCCACCGGGGCGAGCACCCCGATCTGGTGCCGCGCGTGCCGCAGGTCGGGCCGCGTCGGGGGCTCGATCTCGCAGATCAGCCGGAAACCGCTCATCCGCCGACCATAGTTCAG
>DATAYB010000242.1:0-13116 GCA_036272795.1 Pseudonocardia sp. | reverse complement strand
ACCAGCACCCCGGTCGGCAGCGGTCGGTCAGCGTGGGCGTCGGTCACGCTGGTCACCCGCCCGGTCCAGGGCGTGGCGAGATGGGCGAACGCGCCGTCCGGAGTGCGGTCGAGCAGCAGGAACCCGCCGCCGTGGCCGTGGTCGACCAGACGCGAGCCGTCGCGCAGCCACAGGTCGGGGACGTGGCGCCCGATCAGCGGGTGGTCACCGGGCAGGTCGACGCGCTGCGTGACGCCGGAGATCTTCTTGACGGCGTAGGTCGTGCCGTCCCGGGTGCTCAGCAGATCGGCCACAATTCCCCGCAGCGCGCCCGACGTGGCGTCCCCGCGCAGCATCCCGGACTGGGCCCGCGCCCAGTCGAGCACCCAGGCTCCAATCGGACGGCGCTCGGCCTCGTAGCTGTCGAGCAGTCCATCGGGTGCCCACCCGGCGACCACGGCACCGAGCTTCCAGCCGAGGTTGGTCGCGTCGCCGACCCCCAGGTTGAGTCCCTGGCCGCCGAACGGCGGATGCACGTGCGCTGCGTCGCCTGCCAGCAGCACCCGCCCGGACCGGTACGCCGCGGCCTGGCGGGTGTTGTCGGTCCAACGGGTCGGGGTGGCGCGCAGCGCGGTCAGCCTCACGTCGGTGCCCGAGACCCGGCGCAGCCTGGCCTGCACGTCCGCGAGAGCGATGGGCGCCGAGCGATCTTCGGGAGGGCTGTTGAACTCCACGGTGGCCACCCGCCCTGGCTGTGGCCCGTAGCGGTACACCCCCCGGGGCGACCACGCCCATCCGTCGATCACGAGCTTCTCCGGGTCGGCGATGTCGACGACCGCCTGGTACCCGGTGAGCTCCGGGTCGGTGCCGGGGAACTCTATGCCGGCGAGGCGGCGCACGGCGCTGTGCCCCCCGTCGCACCCGACCAGCCAGCCGGTGCGCACCCGGCCCGCGGTGGTGTCGACCAGCACTCCGTCGCCGGTGTCTTCCAGCGCGGTGACCTCCACCCCGCGACGCACCGGCACGCCGAGTCGCGCGATGTGCTCGGCGAGCAGCGCCACCAGTTCACGCTGGGGCACCATCCGAGCTCCGGCGGCCGCGGTGTGCGTGGCGAGGTCGGGATCGGACCAGTTCACGAGGTCGGCGTCGAGGACGATCCCCGCGAAATGACCGGTGAACCGGGTGTCGGGCGCTGGCCGGCCGCCACCGGGCGGTTGACCGTCGGCGATGCGGTGGAACGACCCCATCCGATCGAGCAGCTCCCGCTGCACCGCCTCGGCGGCGGGCAACAGGCCTCGGCGGTCGAGCGCCTCAGCCGTCGGCATGTTGATCGACTGTGCCTTCATGGCCTCGGCGGGCTCGGCCAGTCGCTCGAGCACCTGCACCGTCGCCCCGGCCAGCGCAAGTTCCATGGCGAGCACGAGGCCCACCGGCCCGGCTCCGACCACGATCACGTCGTAGTTCTCCGCAGTTAACACGAACACTGTTCTAGTTAGGAACTCTGTTCGTGTCAAGCTATGGTGACCCGGTGAACCCGAGAGAGCGGCGTGCGGCGCGCCACCAGCCGCCGAACCCCGACGTCGAAGCCGGCCCCAGGCGGCGCCGCCGCACGACACTGATCACTCCCGCGCAGATCGTCGACACCGCGCTGGGGGTCATCGCCACCGAGGGCTACGAGGCACTGACCATGCGTCGCCTCGCCGGCGCGCTCGACACCGGACCCGCGTCGCTCTACGCCCACGTGGTCAACAAGGCCGACCTCGACGAGCTGCTCATCGGGCGACTGTGCGCAGAGCTGGCGCTGCCCGACCCCGACGCGGCGACCTGGCGGGAGCAGATCCGCGGCGTGTGCGTCCAGATGCGCGACCAGTTCCTGAAGTACCCCGGAATCTCCCGCGCGCTGCTCGCCCTGGCCCCCACCGACCTGGAGATCCTGCGCGTCAGCGAGGGAATGCTGTCGATCCTGGTGACCGGCGGCGTCGCCCCGCAGCCGGCGGCCTGGGCCATCGACGCCCTCTTGTTGTACGTCGCCGCCTACTGCCTCGAGACGGCGATCAGGCACCAGCGATCGGCGCGGGAGGACGTCGCCTGGGTCGTCGACCGGGACGAACTGGTGCGCCGGTTCACCGCCCTACCGGCCGAGACGTTCCCCCACACCATCCGCCACGCCGCCGAGCTCACCGCAGGCGAGGGCCACGACCGGTTCGACTTCACCGTCGCCCTGATGATCGACGGCCTCACCCACAGGTAGCTGGAGACACGGCGACCTGCACGGCTCACGCTTCCCGAACTTCGACTTCGACTTCGACTTCGGGGACGGTCGCGGAGCCCAATAGCGGCGCGAGTGGACCCGCCGAATCGCGCTTCGCGGAACCAGGCGTTGCCTTCGACCGACATCCGCCGGAAGGTGGCCCGGCCGGTGAACCGTGCTCCACCGAACCGCGTTGCACCACCGAGGTGCAGACGTCGGCGACCTCGCGCCGGGTGACTCAGGCGCGGAATGCGACCGGGAGGTGCTCGACCACGGCGGTGGCGAGGCTGGGGCGGAAGGTGGCCGGGCCGCACGCGGCGATGTTCGGGAAGCGGCCGAGCAGCTCCTCGAACGCCACGCGCGACTCCAGCAGTGCCACCGCCGAGCCGATGCAGCGGTGTGGACCCCAGGAGAACGCGAGGGCCTCGCTGGGGCGGCGGGTGATGTCGAACGCGAGCGGGTCGTCGAACATGACCGGGTCGAAGTTCGCCACGGTGAAGTTCATGACAACCGCGTCGCCCTTGCGGATCGGATGGCCGCCGATCTCGGTATCGGCGGTCGCCGTGCGGCGGATGTAGCGGCCCGGCGTGACGATCCGCAGCATCTCCGCCACGGCCGGGCGGATCAGCGACGGGTCGGCGACGAGCTGGGCGAGTGTGCCGGGGTCCCGCAGCAGCAGGTCCAGCCCGGCGCCGATCAGGTTGCCGGTCGTCTCGATCCCGGCCACCAGCAGCAGCCAGCACCACATCACGACCTCGTCGTCGGACAGGTCGGTGGCCAGCATGGTGGTGATCAGATCCTCGCGGGGCGCCCGGTGCCGGTCGGCGACCTCGGCGGCGAAGAACGCGACCATCTCGCCGATGGCTTGGAAGTCCGGCGTCGCACCTGGTTCGAAGGACTCCAGGATGATGTTCGCCCAGGCGGCGAAGTCGTGTTCACGCTCGGCGCTGACCCCGAGCAGCCTGGTTGTCGCCAGCAGCGGGACCCGGGTGGCGAACGCGGTCATGAAGTCGGTCGCGCCCTCGAGCGGGACCTGGTCGAGCAGGCCGCGGATCTCGGTGCGGAACGCGGTCTCCAGGCCGGCGACCGCGCCCGGCCGCAGCTGGGTGTTGATCGGGTTGCGCACCCGCCGGTGGTTCGGGGCGTCCATCACGTTGGCGGGGCGCAGCGCGACGGGCAGCGCCGAGACCGGGGTCGCGCCGGTGGTCTTGATGTCGAACGCGGCGGCGTTGAGGTGCACCCCGAACTCCGTCGTGAACAGCTCGCCGTGCTGGCCGACCTCCCGGATCAGGTCGTGGCGGCACACGTTCCAGAAGGGCTGCGTGTAGCGCGCGTCGACCCAGTAGACCGGGTCCTCGGCGTGGATCAGCGGGTATGCCCCACGGTTGGCCTCCGTGTAGAAGCGCGGATCGCTGGCGTCCCGCGTCAGGCCGGAGCCGCCGCTCGTGCCGGCCGCCGAAGCGGCGTGGGTGAGCGTCTCGGGAAGGTCCACGTCGACTCCCATCACGGTTGGGTTCGCGCGCCTCGGCGGGGCCCCTGGATGTCCCGCAGCAGCGTCTGCGCCGCGAGCTTGCCCGGCAGGGCACACACCCCGCCGGTGGGATGTGTGCCAGCGCCGCTGAGGTACAGGCCAGCCACGGGCATCCGGTAGCCGCCCAGGCCGGGCGCCGGGCGCATCGGGCCGAACCGGGACAGCAACGGGTCCACGTGGTAGACGTTGCCCGCCGGCGCATTGAACCGTTTCTCCAGGTCAGGGCCGCACAGCACCTGCCGGTCGATCTCCAGGGTGTCCAGGCCGGTGTAGTACTGCGCGCAGTCCTTGAGGACCCGGTTGCCGATCTCGTCGCGGACGCTCTCCCACGGCTGTTGCGGCGTGACCGGCACGACCCCGGACCACAGCCACAGGTTGTCGCACCCCGGCGGGGCCTGGCTGGGGTCGACGGCGGTGGGGGCGATGACGCAGCTGATGGGCAGCGGATCCGGCCACTCGCCGCGCACGAGCGCGTTCCAGCCGGCGTCCTGCTCGGCCAGGGTGTGCCAGGCGACGAGGTAGCCGCGCAGGTCGAGGCCGTCGCCGCGCCACTTCTCGTGCCGCTGCATCGACAGCTGCCCACTGAGCGCCACGTTGATCTTCAGCGAGGTGGCGTGCGTCTTGCGGACCGGGATGTCCTTCGCGCGCCAGGCCAGCTTGTCGTCCAGCGCCCCTTCGGGCAGCAGCTGGTTCAGCGTGATGGTCGGGTTGCACGTGGTGAGCACGCCGCGCCCGGCCCGCAACACCTCGCCGGACTCCAGCCGCACGCCCTGCACCCGCCCGCCGTCGAGCAGCAGCTCCTGCACCCGCGCGTTCGTGCGCACCTCACCTCGGTGGGCCAGCAGGCACTTGTGCAGCGCGGCGGGCAGGGCGCCGGTGCCGCCGACGGGCATCGCGTTGGACGCCCGCTGCACCACGCCGAGGTAGATCATCGCCCACGCGGTCATGTCGAGGCGCATCTGCGAGAACGCCGCCATCGCCGCAAGTGAACCCTTCGGCAGCTCCGTCTCGAACGTCTCCTCGAGGAACTCCGTGTGCGACGCCGTGGCCAGGTGCCGCAGCCCCCAGAGCCGCCCGGGACGGCACGCGGCGCCCAGCGCGTTCCGCAGCACCTCGGCGTTCCACGGCCGCTGCGGGTGCGACTTCATGTACGCGATCGCCAGCCCCATCACCGGGTACAGGGCGTTGGAGAAGTCCAGCCAGGCGCGCGCGTCCTTCGGCGAGAACCGCCTGAGCTCGTCGGCCGTGCGACTGGCGTCCTTCCACACCGCGAGCGAGCTGCCGTCGGGCGCCAGCTGGATGTGTGCCGGGTCCACCTCGATCTGGCGCAGGCCGTACTTGGCCAACTCCAGCTCCTCGGCGATGCCCGACAGCCGGAAGATCCCGGTCAGCTGGATCGCGCCCTCGTTGAACCGGTGGCCGGGCGCGGCCTCCAGCGTCGCATTCGTCGACGTCATCCCACCGACCGTGGGCGAGGCCTCGAGGACGACGACGGACAGTCCCGCTCGAGCGAGGTAACAGGCGGCGGTCAACCCGTTGTGACCTGCCCCGACCACGATCACGTCGGGGCTGGCGGTTCCGGTGCGATCGCCGAGCGAGGCAACGAGCGAACCATCAGTGCTGGTCTCAGCTGGCATGCGAGCCATGATGGAACAAACTCGAATGCATAGTCAAGTTTGAACTTATATTCGTACATGGCAGAATGAACCCGTGACCGACAACATCGCCACCCTGGGGAGGCGCGACCGGCGCAAGCTCGAGGCGCGCACCCGGCTGCTGGCGGCCGCGCGGCAGGTGATCGCCCGCCATGGCGCCGCGAACCTGCGCATCAGCGACGTGACCGAGATGGCCGACATCGGGTCCGGCACCTTCTACAGCCATTTCGAGTCCAAGGAAGCCATCGTCGAAGCGGTCGTCACCGAGGCCGTGACCAGCTTCGCAGAGGCCATCGGCACCCGGGCGCTGGAGTGCGACGACCCCGCCGAGACGGCGTCCATCTCCTACCGGCGCTTCGTCAGGCTCGCCAGCGAGGAGGCCGAGCTCGCCGGCATCCTGGTCAACATCGACCACGCCGACGCGCTGTTCGAGTCCGCGCTGCTGCCCTACGCCCGCGAGACCCTAGAACGTGGCATCGGCAGCGGCCGCTTCGTGATCGAGGACATCGAGCTGTGCCTGACCTCGGTGTCCGCCGCCGCGCTGGCCGCCATGCGCGCCGTGCTCTCCGGACGGGTCGGGCCCGGCGCCGACATCGCCGGCGCGGAGATGATCCTGCGGAGCTTCGGGGTCGACCTGCGGGAGGCGCGGGAGATCGCCCACCGCCCGCTACCCGAGCCCGACCTCTGATCCGGGCCCGACCTCTGATCCGCGCTCGACCTCTGGCCCACGCGGGTCGCGGTCAGCGCGGCCGGATCAGCGCCTGACGATCCCGTGCAGCACGATCTCCAGCAGCCGGGCGGCCGAGTCCTTGCCGTCCATGTGGTCGGACTCGGTAGCCGTGGCGACGGCGCTGGCCAGCCTGAGCAGGTCCGCCAGTTCGACGTCGCCCCTGACCTCACCGGCTCGCTGGGCCGGTTCGAGCAGGTCGACTCCCACGCCCGCGATCGCCTCCCGGCAGGCCGTCACGAGCGCCGAGTCCTCCGGCCGGCCGGTCATCATCGCCGCCCCCAGTCCCTGCCGGGAGCTGACGTGTTCGACGTAGGCACTGAGCCACCGCGCCAGCGCCTGCCCCGGCTGACCACTGGACCGCAGCCGCTCGCCCAGCTCACAGAGCATCTCGACGTCGTCGACGCAGACCGCGACCACCAGGTCCCGGCGGGTCGGGAAATGCCGGTACAGCGTGGCGTTGCCGACGCCGGCGCGGCGCGCGATCTCGTCCAGTGACGCGTCCGGGCCGGCGGCGCCGAACACCTCACCCGCCGCCGCCAGCAGCGCGTCGTAGTTGCGCCGCGCGTCCGCCCGGCTCGGCGGGCACACCAGCGCACGCAGGGTCTGTCGGGCCGAGGTCGGTGTCGGTGTCGGTGTCACCGGGTCCATGTCGAGCGCGACTCTACCTTGCAAAGCGGGGAAGTCCCCAGTTACAGTCCGAAGCGAAACGGGGAGTTCCCCATTTCGTGTCGAACCCCTGAGGAGTGAGTGAGTTGTTCAAGGTCTTCGGCTACCTGAACAAGCGGGCCGATCTCGACACCGAGGCGTTCATCGACCACTACGAACACACCCACGTACCGCTCATCCTGAGCCTCGCACCGGCTCCCGACGTGTACAAACGCCACTACGTGCGCCACACCGACGAGCTGAACCTCCGGGAGTCCGCGCTCGACTTCGACGTGATGACCGAGCTGGGGTTCCGCGACCGCGACGCCTTCGTGGCCTGGCTCGCCTCGGTGTCATCCGGGGCGGCGGGTAAGCGGGTCGCCGCCGACGAAGCCCGCTTCCTGGACCGCGCCCGCACCCGCTCCTGCGTCACCGAGGACCACGTGACCACCGCCTGACGGTCACTGACCAGGCGGGCGGAGCACTCTTGAGCCGAGCAGGCGGCAGGTGAGCAGGGCGACCTCGACGTCGAGCCGGCCGTCGGCGAGCGGCCGGCCCCTGGCCTCCTCGGCCTTGCGGATCCGGTACTGGATCGTGTTCTTGTGCAGGTGCAGCTCGGCTGCCGCGGTGGCGAGGCTGCTGCCGCTGGACAGGTAGGCCCACAGTGTCTCCCGCAGCCGGGCGTGCGGGTCGTCATCCACCGCCAGTTCGCCGAGCACCGACCGCACCCAGCCGGCCACCGTGGCGGGTTCGAGGGCCAGCAGGGTGACCGGTCCGAGCAGGGCCGGCACGGTCACGCGCAGGCGAGCACGGGGCTCGGCGGCGAGCGCGAGCACCTGCGCCTGCCGGGCCTGCTGGTGGCTCTGCCGGAAGCCGTCCACACCGGGCGCCGGGTCGCCGAACGCCGCGTACACGTCCGGGACCGCGGCCAGCGCCTCCACGACCGGCTCGGTGACCAGCCCGCCGGCTCGCGTGCCGACGGGGAACCACACCCACAGCGTCGCCGCGTCCGGGGCCACTACCAGAGGGGCACGCACCGCCCCGACCGCCGCCGCCAGGTCCGGCATCCGGCGCTCCAGGGCGGTCAGCCCGCCGCCCCCGTCCACCTCGTACCACAGCACCGCCGCCAGGTGGCCGGCATGGGCGAGCTCGTAACCCAGGGCGGTCTCGGCATCCCCCACGTCACCGGTGCGCGCCTCGAGCACCGAGGTGAGCTTCGCCAGCCGGGCGGCATTGCGCTGGCGCACCCAGTCGTCGCGCTCGGCCTGGTAGGCGGCGACGACCTCCTCGGCGACCAGGTCGACGTAGCCGAACGCCACCGACGACAGGTCCCTGGCGGCCTCGGCGACCTCCACGCCACTGGCCTCGCGGGCGGCGATCCGGGTGATCAGCTCCTGCTGGACGCGGGCCTGCCCGAGCCGGTAGGCGCGCAGCATTGCGGCGATCGGGAAGTTGCGCTGGGCGAGCCGGCGGGCGAGCTCCAGCCCGGCCTCGGGCGGGTGGACCGCGCTCATCGGCACGCCGGTACCGAAGACCGTCAGCGCCGCGAGGATCGTGTCGTGCACCGTGGCGGCCATCAGCTCGCGCAGCCGAGGGTCGGCGGTGAGCTCGGGCAGCGCCTCGGCGATGTCGGCCAGCACGACCGCGAGCAGCTCGTTGGCGTCCGCCGACACCTCCCGCACGACGAGCACGAGCATGTCGGACACCGACACGGGCGGCGGCACCGGCGGCGGGGACACGAGGTCTGACGCTACCGCCGGACATACGCCGCCGCCCGGCTGACGTGCAGCCGGGCGGCGGATTCGAGCAGTGGATTCGAACAGGGGACGGGTCAGGCGGGCTCGTGGGCCATCGGCACGAAGTCGACCTTGTCGCGGACGCCGCAGTCCGGGCAGCTCCAGTCGTTCGGGATGTCCGACCAGGCGGTGCCGGCCGCGAAACCCTCGAGCTCGTTGCCCTCGGCGACGCGGTAGGTGTAGCCGCAGCCGGGGCAGCGGGCCGCCGCGACGTCATCCGCGGCGGGAGCCCCAGCCGAGCCGGCGGTCGAGGCGTCGGTGCCGAGCTCCGCGTCGGTGGCCGCCACCGGGACCGGGTACTTGGCCAGCAGCTTGTCGAGCTTGCCGGGCTGCACGTTGGCGAGCCCGATGTCGCCGTTGTAGTGCGCCACGACCTTGGGGTCCATCAGCTTCCGGAACAGCGGCGGGAACAGCGCGGCGACCATCATTCCGGCGTAACCGGTCGGCAGCACCGGGCTCTCCGGGAAGTCGCGCAGGGTCTGGAAGCGGCGGGTCGGGTTGGCGTGGTGGTCGCTGTGCCGCTGCAGGTGGTAGAGCAGCACGTTGGTGGCGATGTTGTTCGAGTTCCACGAGTGCGCCGGGGTGACCCGCTCGTAGCGGCGCCGCGAGGTGTTGCCGACCCGCTGGCGCAGCATGCCGTAGTGCTCCATGTAGTTCACGATCTCCAGCAGAGAGAAGCCGAACACCGCCTGGACCACCAGGTAGGGCAGGATGCCGACGCCGAGCCAGGCCACCAGCGCGCCCCACAGCACGACCGACATGGCCCACGCACTGAGCAGCTCGTTCTTGCGGCTGAGCGGGTGGCGATTGCGGCGGGCGAGACGCTCGGTCTCGAAGCTCCAGGCGCTGCGGAGCGAACCGCCGACGGTGCGCGGCCAGAACCGGTAGAAGCTCTCGCCGAACCGGCTCGACGCGGGGTCCTCCGGGGTGGCGACGTGCGAGTGGTGACCGCGGTTGTGCTCGATGTAGAAGTGGCCGTAGAAGCAGGGTGCCAGCGCGACCCGCGACAGCCAGCGCTCGGAGCTCTCCCGCTTGTGCCCCAGCTCGTGGGCGGTGTTGATGGCCACGCCGGACACCGTGCCGGCGGTGAGCGCCAGCCCGATCTTGCCGAGCAGCCCGGCGTCCCCGGCGGCGATGAACCACATCGAGGCGGCGAACCCGATGTACTGGACCGGGAGGTAGGCGTAGGTGACGTACCGGTAGTAGCGGTCCTCCTCCAGCGCCTCGACCACCTCGTCCGGCGGGTTGGTCGGGTCGAGCCCGGCGACCAGGTCGAGCAGCGGGACGATCACCAGCAGGACCACCGGCCCCAGCCACAGCACCGCGTCCAGCCCGGTCGCCCGGTGCAGGCCGATCGCCACCAGCGGCAGCAGCGGCACGACCAGGCCGAGGATCCAGAGGTAGCGCTTGCCGTCCCGCCAGGTGTCCGAGCCATCTATCGGCGTCGACAACGCGTAGGTCTTCATGGCGGCCTCCTCGGTCGCGGGGCATGAACGGGAACCGGGCGATCTGCCCTCCCGATGTCCTCTCCGACGCTACGAACCCGGCCGCCCGTATCCATCGGGCTACGAACCGAACACGACCAGCGCTTTTGGTCTCGAGACCAAACAGCCGGGTCGCCAGGCGCGCGGAGGCGCAGAACCTGCCTCCTGTGCAGCTCGTAACAGGAGGCAGCTTTTTCGCGCGCAGAACCTGCCTCCTGTGCAGCTCGGTAACAACAAGCGGCAGCACACCGGGCGTAAGCGCTTGTCGTCGGTTGGTCTGCCGGGTGACGATCGCCGCATGCCGATCGAACAGCACCTGCTCGTGATGTTCACCCTGACCACGATCATCGCGATGCTCGCGCCGGGGCCGGACATGCTGTTCGTGCTGGGTGCGGCGATGCGGGGCGGGCCGCGCGCCGGCCTGCTCGCCACCGCCGGGGTCGCCACCAGCGAGGCCGTGCACATCACGGTCGCGGCGGCCGGGCTGACCGCGCTGTTCGCGGCCGTGCCGATCGCGTTCACCGTCGTGCGCGTGGTCGGCGGCGCCTACCTGGTCTACCTCGGGGTGCAGCTGATCCGGCACCGCAACGACGAGCCGAGCGAGGTACCCGACCTCGAAGGCAGGCTCTCCGGGCCCCACGCCTACCTGCGCGGCGTGCTGACCAACCTGCTGAACCCGAAGATGATCACGTTCACGATCGCCTTCCTGCCCCAGTTCATCAACCCCGGGCTCGGGCACGTCTGGCTGCAGTTCGCCGTGCTCGGCGCGATCATGATCGTGCTGGAGTTCCTGGTCGACGGCACGGTCGGCGTGCTCGGCGGGCGGATCGGCGGCTGGCTGCGGCGCCGGCGGGCGGCCCGCCGGCGGATCGACGTGGCCACCGGCGGGCTGTTCATCGGACTGGGCGTGCGGCTGGCCGCCGAGCACTGAGCCGGCAGCCGGCCGGCGGGACCCTCACGGGGCCGTCGACAGCGCCTCGCCGGTCTCCACGTTGCTGGGCGCGGCGTTGAGGCAGCGCAGCGGCATGTGAACGAAAGTCCCGCAAAGGGTTCCCTCAGGGAATGTTCTCCTGCTACGGTTCCGTCAGTAAGTTCCCTTAAGGAATGGTCAGTTGCGCCGCGCACCACGAGCGGCCCGACGCGGACGAAGGAGACGTTGACCATGGCTCTGCCACCGGTTGTCGACCACAGCACCTGGCGCAAGGAGATGGATGAGCTGCGGGCCCGCGAGAAGGCGGCCACCCGGGAGCTCGACGCGATCGCCGCCCAGCGCCGGCGGCTACCGATGGTGCGGATGCCCGACTACACCCTGGTCGGCGCCGAGGGGCCGGTCCGGCTCGTGGACATCTTCGACGGCAGGTCGCAGCTGATCGTCTACAACCACATGTGGAACCCCGACCCCGACGCCGAGTGGCAGTGCGGCGGCTGCACCAGCTTCACCTCGTCGTTCACCCGGCTGGACTTCCTCGCCAACTACGACGCGCGGTTCGTGATCGTCGCGCCGAGCCCGATCGAGGACGCCCTCGCCTACGCCGAACGCGTCGGCAACAAGATGACCTGGTACTCCACGGGCGACAGCTCGTTCTCCGACGATGTCGCACCCGGCGGCGGGTTCGGGGTGAACGTCTTCCTGCGCGACGGCGAGGACGTCTACCGCACCTGGCACACGAGCGGCCGAGGCGTCGAGCAGCTCACCTACACGTTCGCCATGGCCGATGTGTTGCCCTTCGGGCGACAGGAGCAGTGGTTGGACTCTCCCGAGGGATGGCCGAGGGTCCCGACCTACAGCCCCTGGCTCGACTCGCCCGATATCGCCCGGCTGTACGGTCCAGCCCGCTCCGAGTGACACGCGAGGCGACCAGGGCCATCCACCGTTCAGCGCGCCCGGTCGACCGGCCAGGACGCCAGCCGGACCGGCGGTTTACCCGCGACGCGAAAGCGAGTTAGCTGACGCGCGCCACTGCTGTCGCGGGAGAGAACGAGATGACCAAGATCGGCGAGTTGGCCCAACAACTGAGCAGCAGCCCTGCCGGCTTCGGGGTGCTGGTGACCCGCCTCGACGAGGTCCGGTCCAGCACCGAGCCGGACGTGCCGCCGGCGCCGCGCGTGGGCGCCGACCAGCCCGATCCGTACCCGAGGCTCAACATCCCGGAGCTCTACCTGGGCTGACCGCCGCTCCGGTCGACCCCAGGCGCTCGCTGGTCACGGCCAGCGCGCTGGGCGGTCTCGAACCGGGCACGACCATGGCCAGACCCTGCAACGCGCCGTCACAGGGCGGATACTGAGCGTCTCACTCTCACGAGGAGGCACCCATGCTCGCCATCGTCGCCGCGGTCCTTTTCCTGCTCGCGTTGATCTTCGAGCTGGCCAGCATCTCGCTCGGTGTGTTCACCGCGACGGTGCTGCTCACGGCGGGCCTGCTCTGCCTGGCGCTGTTCATGGCCGGGGTTGGCGGGGCCGCCAGGCAGTTCGGCCGCCGCTAGTCCGGTCGTCGGCGGGCGGGCCGGACCGGGGCGGTCATGTCGACCACCCCGGTCGCGCCCGATCCAGCACCCCGGGCCCGGTCCCGCCGGGGTCAGCGGCGGGCCGCCACCGCCGCGGCCAGCTCGTCGAGCAGGGCGGACGTGGTCTCCCAGGACAGGCACGCGTCGGTGATGCTCTGCCCGTGGGTGAGCGCCTCGCGGTGACCGAGCTCGAGCTCCTGCCGGCCGGCGACCAGGAAGCTCTCCAGCATCAGCCCCGCGATGCCGGGCTCGCCCCCGGCCACGCGCGCGGCGATCTCGGAGACGACCTCGGCCTGGCGCACGTGGCTCTTGCCGCTGTTGCCGTGGCTCGCGTCGATGATCAACCGCTCCGGCAGGCCGGCGGCACGCAGCCGGCCGAGGGCGGCCTCGACGTCGGTGACGGAGTAGTTCGGCCCGCCGGAGCCGCCGCGCAGGATCACGTGGCAGTCCGGGTTGCCGGTGGTGCTGATCAGCGCGGCCAACCCGTCGGAGTTGATGCCGGGGAACACGTGCTCACCGGCCGCCGCGCGCACACCGTCCA
>DATAYB010000241.1:0-4849 GCA_036272795.1 Pseudonocardia sp. | reverse complement strand
GTGACCGGGTAGAGCAGCAGCTGGGCGGTGATCGTGGGGCCACCCCGGTCCCGGGCGGCGATGCAGACCGCGGCGGCCAGGTTGCCACCCGCGCTGTCCCCGGCGACCGCGAGCCGGCCGGCGTCGGCGCCGATCTCGTCCGCGTGCGAGGCGACCCAGGAGGTGGCCGCGTAACAGTCGTCGATGGCCGCCGGGTAGCGGTGCTCCGGGGCGAGCCGGTAGTCCACCGAGACCACGATCGCGCCTGCGGCGTCGGCCAGCTGGCGGCACGGCCGGTCCACGACCTCGAGGTCGCCGATCACCCAGCCGCCGCCGTGGAAGTAGACCACCACCGGCAGTGGCCCCTCGCCGGCAGGCGTGTACACCCGGACGGGGATGTCACCGGCCGGGCCGGGCACCGTGCGGTCGACCACCGAGGCGACCGGCACGGGGTCGCCCTGCAGTGCGACGAAGCCGGCCGTGCCGGCACGCGCCGCCGGCACCGTCTGCTCCTCGGTCGGCGGCAGGCCCATCGCGACGAGCGCGTCGAGCAGCTGCTGGGCTTCCGGGTGGACGGGCATCACTGGCCTCCTGGGCACCGGGGAACGCTCACCGCGACCGTAGTGCCACCCGCCGCCGACCGCTCACCAGCCATCCCGGTCTTCTACCCTGCTCGCCATGACACCCAGCGGCACGCGATGGACCAGCGCGGACATCCCCGACCAGGCCGGCCGGACCATCGTGGTCACCGGCGCCAACAGCGGGCTCGGACTGGTCACCGCCCGAGCTCTGGCCGAGGCGGGCGCGCGGGTGGTGTGCGCCTGCCGCACCACCGCCAAGGGCGAGGCCGCGATGGCCGGTGCACCCGGTACCTGGGAGGTGCGCCCGCTCGACCTTGCCGACCTCTCCTCGGTGGCCAAGTTCGCCGTAGACCTGGCGGGACCGGTCGACGTACTGATCAACAACGCCGGACTGATGGCCGTGCCGATGCAGCGCACCGCCGACGGCTTCGAGATGCAGCTCGGCACCAACCACCTGGGCCACTTCGCGCTGACCGCGCACCTGTTACCCCGGATCACCGACCGTGTGGTGACCCTGTCCAGCTTCATGCACCGGATCGGCCGGATCCGGCTGGACGACCTGAACTGGCAGCGCGGCTACCAACGCTGGCTCGCCTACGGGCAGTCCAAGCTGGCCAACCTGATGTTCGCCTACGAGCTGCAGCACCGGCTGCTCGCGGCGGGCTCCACGGTGCGGTCGATGGCCGCGCACCCCGGGTACTCCTCGACGAACCTGATGGGCCGCACCGAGACCTTCCAGGACCGCTACGCCACGTTCGCCACCAGGCTCGTGGCGCAGTCCGCCGAGATGGGCGCGCTGCCGGAGCTGTACGCGGCGACCGTCCCTGACCTGCCAGGCGGCAGCTACATCGGCCCCGGAGGGCCGGGCGAGATGCGCGGCCACCCCCGCCCGGTGGGCTCGACGGGCGCCTCACACGACCGAGTGGTGCAGCGCGAGCTGTGGACAGCCTCGGAACACCTCACCGGGCTACGTTTTTCGGCCTAATGAGCACAACAGGCTCCCGATATGCGGAAGACTGGTTGCGCGGTGAGGTGACAACGACGTCACAACCCCTTGCCGTACGTCCATTTGGGCGATATAACGAACGGGACTGTCCGTGTCTAGGGGGGCACGCTGCGTAGAATGACCTGCCCGCAGCTTTGAGGAGCCTCGCTTGATCGCCCACTTCGACGCGAGTCCGACCACCGCGCCGGCCGCGCGCCGAGAACGAGGGATAACAGGGATCTCGGACTCCACCGCGGCGGAGCGTGCCGGCGCCGGCAAGCTCGCCGCCAGGGTGGCCCGCGAGATCGAACAGGACGTTTTGCGCACGGGCTGGCCGGTCGGGCAGGTACTCGGCTCGGAGACCGAGCTGCGGGAGCGCTACCAGGTCAGCCGCGCGGTGCTGCGCGAGGCGATCCGGCTCGTCGAGCACCACCAGGTTGCCGCGATGCGCAGGGGGCCGGCCGGCGGGCTCGTCGTGCGCGCCCCCGACGCCGGCGCCGCCACCAGCGCGATGGTCGTCTACCTGGAGTTCGTCGGCACCACGATCGAGCACCTGCTCACCGCCCGGCTGATGATCGAGCCGCTGGCCGCCGCGCTGGCCGCCGAACACATCACCGAGGCCGGCATCGCTCAGCTGCGCGCCGCACTGGCCGACGAGTTCGCGGCCGGCCCCAACCGCGACGGCCACATCCGCAGCGCGCTGCACCTGACGCTGGCCGAGCTGTCCGGCAACCCGGCGCTGCACCTGTTCGTCGACGTGCTGCTGCGGTTGACCTGGCGGTACGCCGGCGACCAGCTCAACCACTTACCCGAGGATCCACTCCATCCCGCGTTCACCTCGTCGGACATCTCGCACGAGGCCATGGTGGACTCGGTGGTCGCGGGCGACGGGCCGCGCGCCCAGTACCTGGTCGGCCAGCACCTGGAGATGTTCGGCGACTTCCTGATCCACTGGCGGCCCGACACCCACTACCCGCCGGCCACGCTGTGGACGGTGCCGACGCCCGGCCACACGCAGGACCAGAAGCTCGCCGAGGTGGTGGCGCAGCGGCTGCTCGCCGAGATCACCGGCGGCGGCTGGGCGGTCGGCTCGGTGATCGGCTCCGAGGCCGCCCTGCTGGACCGGTTCGAGGTCAGTCGCGCGGTGCTGCGGGAGGCGGTACGGCTGCTGGAGTACCACTCGGTGGCCCGGATGCGGCGGGGCCCCGGCGGTGGGCTGGTGGTCGCCGAGCCCGACCCGAGCGCCAGTATCGAGGCGATGGCGCTGTACCTGGACTACCAGGGCATCGAGATCGACCACCTGCGCGCGGTGCGCGAGGCCGTCGAGCTGGCCTGCCTGGACCGGGTGGCGGCCCGGGTCGGCGAGCCCGAGGTGGCCCGGCGGCTGCGCGCTGTCCTGCACGGCGCCGAGGCGGCCAACCCGTTCGGCGACGGCACCCCACCCGAGCACCTCGGCGAGCTGTCCCACCTGCTGCACGTCGAGCTGGCCGAGCTGGCCGGCAACCCCGTGCTCGCCCTGTTCCTGCGAATCCTGATCACACTCTGGGCCCGTCAGGGTGAGGCCGACGGCGCCGAGCGGCCCGAGTTCTCGCCCGAGGCCAGCGCGGCTGTCGCCAGGGCGCATCAGGGCATCGTTGACGCCCTGCTGGTCGGCGACGGCGGCCTGGCCAGGCACCGGATGCGCCGGCACCTGAGCGTGCTCACCGAGTGGTGGCAGTAGCGCCCTCTGCCCGAGACGCCCGGGCCCTACGCCGGCGGCGCCCCGGAACGGTAGGCGTCGCGGAGCAGCCGCTTGTAGAGCTTGCCGTTCTCGTGGCGGGGTAGCTCGGCGGTGAAGTCGACGGTGCGCGGGCACTTGTAGTGCGCCAGCCGGGCACGGCAGTACTCGATCAGCTCGCCGGCCAGCGCGGGGCCGGCCCGGTCCGGGCCGACCAGCTGCACGACGGCCTTGACCTGCTCACCCATCTCCGCGTCCGGCACCCCGATCACGGCCACGTCGGCTACCTCGGGGTGCATGGCCAGCACGTTCTCGGTCTCCTGCGGATAGATGTTCACGCCGCCTGAGATGATCATGTGGGAGAGTCGGTCGGTCAGGTAGAGGTAGCCGTCCGGGTCCAGGTGCCCCACGTCGCCGAGGGTGCTCCAGCCCTGCGCGTGGTAGCTGCTCTCCGTCTTCGCCTGGTCACCGTGGTACTCGAACCGGGCCCCGCCGGAGAAGTACACCGTGCCCGTCTCGCCCTGGGGCAGCTCGCGGCCGCCCTCCCCGACGATGTGCAGCTCGCCGATCCGGGTGCGCCCGACCGAGCCGGGGTGCGCCAGCCAGTCCTGCGCGTCGATCAGCGTCATCCCGTTGCCCTCGGTGCCGGCGTAGTACTCCCAGATGATCGGACCCCACCAGTCGATCATGGCCCGCTTGAGCTCGACAGGGCACGGCGCGGCGGCGTGCACCACCGAACGCAGGCTCGACAGGTCGTACCCAGCGCGCACCGAGTCGGGCAGCCGCAGCAGCCGGACGAACATCGTCGGCACGAACTGCACGTGGCTCACCCGGTACTCGGCGATCAGGCGCAGCGTCTGCTCGGCGTCGAACCTGGCCATCACCACAACCGTGCCGCCGAGCCGGTGCACCGCCATCGTGTAGCCCAGCGGCGCCGCGTGGTAGAGCGGCGCCGGGCTCAGGTACACGGTCGAGTCGTCGTAGCCCATGGCGTACACCACCGCGCCGACCCGGAACACGCTGCCCACCGGACCGCCGGTGAGCGGGCGCTTCACGCCCTTGGGCCGCCCCGTGGTGCCGGACGAGTAGAGCATCGTCTCGCCCTCGGTCTCCACCGGCAGCGGGCCGGCAGGTGCCGCCACCAGCGCGGACTCGTAGTCGTCATGGCCCGCCAGCGCCCCGCCAACGACGAGCCGGCGGCGCACCAGCGGCGTACCGGGCGCGATCGCGGTGGCCAGCTCCCCCATCGCCACCGAGGTGACCAGCACCTGTGACCCGCTGTCGCGCACCACATAGCTGGCCTCGTCGACGCTGAGCCGGGTGTTCACCACGGTCACGTAGAGCCCGGAGCGGACAGCCGCCCAGCAGACCTCAAAAACCTCGGCCCGGTTCTCCATCAGCACGGCCAGGTGGTCGCCGGGGCCGAGCCCGGCGGCCCGCAGCACGTGGGCGCAGCGCACCGAGCGGTCCTCCAGCTCGCCGTAGCTCAGCGTCCTGACGGCGTGCCCGGCGGCATCCAGCACGATCACCGCGGCCTTGTCCGGGGTCAGCCGCGCCCACGTCGACGGAAACTCCGGGCCTGCCTGC
>DATAYB010000240.1:0-4983 GCA_036272795.1 Pseudonocardia sp. | reverse complement strand
GCCAACGCAGCATGAGGTGATTTGAAGCCTCTCCCCGAACGAGCGGCTCCGAAGGGCCAGCAATCCTTCATCTCCCGCGCAGCATCACCATCCGCGACACGACCTACCTCATGCCACCTCCGGCGTTCGTGGCGCACCTTTTCCCATGATATCCAGCGCCAGCCTGGTCTTCGCCAGGTCAGATTTCAGTTTCTCGTTCTGGCGGCGGAGTTTCTCTACCTCGATCTGTTCGGCGGTTTTCTTCGGTCGCGGAGCTGGCTGCGTCTCGCCCGCTGACATGGTCAGTGCGCCCGCGTCACGAGCTCGCGTCCATTCGATGATGTGGGAGGAGTACAAGCCCTCACGGCGCAGGA
Organism: Pseudonocardia sp.; assembly: GCA_036272795.1. Taxonomy (GTDB): domain Bacteria; phylum Actinomycetota; class Actinomycetes; order Mycobacteriales; family Pseudonocardiaceae; genus Pseudonocardia. Next base: position 4,630 of record DATAYB010000240.1, on the reverse strand, counting down.
TCGCACCCTTCTCACCATTCGGAGCATTCTCGTACTCGGTGACGATCCCCAGTTTGTACTCCGGGCTAAACACTCGCCGCGACGGTCGAGGTGCCGGATCGGCCTGCTGCGCCGGAGTGGACGGCTGGGCCGGTTGGTCGGCAGGAGTGGACACGTGCACAAGGATCTCCGATCCCGCCCTCCCGATCAGGAACCCCGTACTCACTCGGGGTGTCTCACCTCAGCCTGGCAAAGAGGGAAGTGGGTCTGGAGGGTATGCGAAGTGACAGCGCGGTATGCGAAGTCGATTTGGCGGTGACCGGCCAAGAGGCGACCGCCGACCCGGACGGCAACCGCGTAGACCTCTGGCAGCCGCAACGAAGTGATGCCGCCGCCCCGTGGGTGCCGTAGTGCACGTGGGTCAGGTCCGCGCGCCGCTCGACCCGCTCGTCCTGTTCGACTTGTCGCGGGAAATGGGCACGACAAGTGTCACTTGTCGTGTCTAAAAGCCGCGACAAGTCGGACGGAGTGAGCCCTCTGTGCTCAGTGCGGCCCCGTGCCCGGTGCGCCCCGTGCCTGGTCTCCCGTGCCTGGTCTCCCGTGCCCGGTGCCCGGTGCGGCCCGTGCCTGCTCTCCCGTGCCCGGTGCTCAGTGCCCGGTGCGGCCCCGTGCCCGGTGCGCGCCGGGCTTGGGCCGGACCGTGCGGTTGCCGACCCGACGGCCGTGGCTCGGTTGTCCAGTGCCCCGTTACGGGAGCAGGTCGTCAATGGCGCGGTAGATGCGTTTCTCCGACACCGGGTACCTCGTACCCAGGGTCTGGGCGAAGAAGCTGACGCGCAGCTCCTCGATCATCCAGCGGATCTCGGCCACGGCAGGAGGCACCGGGCGGCCGGGAGGCTGAGCGGCGAGCAGCTCGTCGTAGGCGAGGCGGACCTCGTGCACGCGGGCCATCCAGTCGCGGTCGCGGGTGGGCTCGCGCGGCAGGGTCTCCAGCCGCCGGGACATCGCACGCAGGTACCGGGTCACGTCGGCCAGCCGCCCCGAGGAGGTGACCCCGACGAACCCCGGGTACACCAGCGAGCGGAGCTGGCCACGCACATCGGTGAGGGACGGTTCCACCCCCGGCACCCGCACGTCCGCCAGCCGGGACTCCACCTCGGTGGCCGCCGCCAGCACCCCGACGACGCCTGTGACCACGGTGACCAGCGCGGCGGTCAGCCCGATGCGCAGCGCGTCGGCCAGTTTGGCGAAGCCGGCCGCCGTCCACGCCGGGCCGCCGGCCGCGGTGAGCACGGTGTCGGCGGCTGCGTCGAGGCAGTCGGCGAGCAGCGCGTCGAGCGAGCCGTGCGGGCCGCGGCTGAGCGCCAGGCTGTCGGTGTTGCTCAGCGTCCGCCGCACCTGGCGCGCCGGGGACGGCACGGTGAGCAGCAGCAGCCGCCGGGTACCCAGCCACATCGCCGCCCGCTGCTCCTCCGGCGAGCCGAGCACTCGCACGTCGACGGTCGAGCCAGAGTCCACGAGAGCCGGGTAGCCCACGACCTCGTAGCCGTCCCGCTCGCGGCGCACGACGTCGGGCAGGTCGCCGATCGTCCACGACGTCAGCCCGGTGCGTTCGATGTCGGAGCCGGCCGCCGAGGACAGCGCCGCTCTGGCCCGGGTGAGCAGCCTGGCGCGCAGCGCGGCGAGGTCCTTGCCGGTGGCGACCACGGCACCGTCGTCGCCGATCACCCGGAACGAGATGCGCAGGTGCTCGGGTACGTGGTCCCAGCGCCAGGCGTCGCGGGGCACGGTGACCCCGGCGAGCTCGCGCAGCACCCGGCTGAGCTCGTCGACCAGAGAGCCGCGCGCCGGGTCGACCCTGGCCAGCGCGGCGCGCACGGTGTCCGGTACGGGGACGAAGTTGCGCCGCAGGTCCTTGCGCAGCGACCGGATCAGCGCGGTGACCAGCTCCTCGCGGTGCCCCGGGATCTGCCAGCTGAAGGCGTCCTCGTCGACCTGGTTGAGCAGCGCGAGCGGCACATCGACGCTGACGCCGTCGTCGGGCCTGCCAGGTTCGAACTCGTAGTTCAGCGCCAGCCGCTGGCCCGACCCGGCCGGCGAGCCGGGTGTCGAGGTCGACCAGAACGACGGGTAGTCCCGCTCGGAGACACCCGCGGCGTCGTTGGTGAGGTCCTTCAGCGACAGGGTGAGCAGCTCGGGGTTGTCGCGGCGCGCGGTCTTCCACCAGCGGTCGAAGTGCCGCGCGGAGGCCACGTCGGCGGGCACCCGCTGGTCGTAGAAGTCGAACAGCGTCTGCTCGTCGACCAGGATGTCGCGCCGGCGGGTGCGCTGCTCCCACTCACCGACCTCGTCGAGCAGCGCGCGGTTGTGGTGGAAGAAGTCGTGCTGCGTATGCCACTCACCCTGTACGAGCGCGTGCCGGATGAACAGCTCACGGCACAGCTCCGGGTCCACCGACGTGTACGTGGTCAGCCGGTCCACCACGATCGGCACGCCGTACAAGGTGACCCGCTCGTGCGCCATCACCGCGCCCCGCTTGGCCGACCAGGTCGGCTCGCTGAACGTGCTGCGCACCAGGTGGGTGGCCAGCGGCTCGATCCACTCCGGCTCGATCCGCGCGGCCGTGCGCGCCCACAGCCGGGACGTCTCGACCAGCTCGGCGGCCATCACCCAGCGCGGCGGCCGCCGGAACAGCGCCGACCCCGGGAAGATCGCGAACGAGGCGCCGCGCGCACCCGTGTAGGCGTTGCGGGCGCGCTGCTGGGCCCGCTGCCGGTTGCGGTTCTGGCTCTGCTGGTTGTTCGCCGGACCTGTCTCGGTCTGCAGCCCGATGTGCGAGAGCAGCCCGGCCAGCAGCGACTGGTGCAGCGCCCTCGGGTCGGTCTGCTTGTCCGGCTCGGCCGTGGCGTTCTCGTCGTCCGGCGTCGCGACCGGCAGCGGCTCGGCGCTGATGTCCAGCTCGCGCAGCACCCGGCGCAGCTGGCCGTGCAGGTCCTGCCACTCGCGGATACGCAGGAAGTGCAGGTACTCGTTGCGGCACACCCGGCGGAACTGGTTGCCGGTCAGCTCGGCGCGCCGCTGCGCCAGGTAGCGCCACAGGTTGAGGTAGCTGACGAAGTCGGAGCGAGGGTCGGCGAAGCGCGCATGGCTGGCGTCCGAGGCCTGCTGGTTGTCGGCGGGGCGCTCGCGGGGGTCCTGGATGGACAGCGCGGCGACGATCACCAGAACCTCGGCGACGCAGCCGTTGCGGTCGGCCTCCAGCAGCATCCGGGCGAACCGGGGGTCGATCGGCAGCCGGTCCAGTGAGCGGCCGATCTCGGTGATCTTCCGCTGGCCGGTGCCCTCGCCGGTACCGGCGACCGCGCCCAGCTCGTGCAGCAGGTTCACGCCGTCGGTCACCGCACGCCGGTCCGGCGGGTCGACGAACGGGAAGTCGGCGACCTCGCCCAGCCCGAGCGAGATCATCCGCAGCATGACCGAGGCCAGGTTGGTGCGCAGGATCTCCGGGTCGGTGAACTCCGGCCGCGCGTCGAAGTCGTCCTCGGCGTAGAGCCGGATGCAGATGCCGTCGCTGGTCCGCCCACAGCGGCCGGCGCGCTGGTTGGCGGAGGCCTGCGAGATCTTCTCGATGGGCAGCCGCTGCACCTTCGTGCGGTGGCTGTACCGGGAGATCCGGGCGGTGCCGGTGTCGACCACGTACTTGATGCCGGGCACCGTCAGCGACGTCTCGGCGACGTTCGTGGCCAGCACGATCCGCCTTGCGATCCCTCGGCCGGGGCGACCCCAGACCCGCTGCTGCTCGGCGGTCGAGAGCCGCGCGTACAGAGGGAGCAGCTCCGTGTTGCGCAGCACGCCGCGCTGGCCGTCGGCGGTGATCGCGCCGGCCAGTGCCTCGGTGGCCTCGCGGATGTCCCGCTCGCCGGGCGCGAAGACGAGCACGTCACCGGGGCCCTCGGCGGCCAGCTCGCGGCAGGCGTCGACGATGGCCTCGGACTGGTCGCGCTCCTCGGCGTCCTTGTCATCAGGGTCGACGACGGGCCGGTACCGCACCTCGACGGGGTACGTCCGGCCGGACACCTCGATGATCGGCGCCGGCTTGCCGGGTGTGCCGAAGTGCTCGGCGAACCGCTCCGGGTCGATGGTCGCCGACGTGATGATCAGCTTCAGGTCGGGCCGACGGGGCAGCAGCCGCTTCAGGTAACCGAGGATGAAGTCGATGTTCAGGCTGCGCTCGTGCGCCTCGTCGATGATCAGCGTGTCGTACTGCCGGAGCATCCGGTCGCGGCCGAGCTCGGCGAGCAGGATGCCGTCGGTCATCAGCTTCACCTGGGTGCGCTCGGACACCTCGTCCGTGAACCGCACCTTCCAGCCCACCGTCTCGCCCAGCGTGCTGCCCAGCTCCTCGGCGATGCGCGCCGCGACCGTGCGGGCGGCGAGCCGGCGTGGCTGGGTGTGCCCGATCCGGCCGCCGTTCTTGCCCCCGGCGCCCCGGCCCAGCTCCAGGCAGATCTTGGGCAGCTGGGTCGTCTTGCCCGACCCGGTCTCCCCGGCGACGATGACCACCTGGTTGTTGCGGATCGCCTCGGCGATGTCGTCGCGCCGGGCGGTGATCGGCAGCTCCGGCGGATAGCTGATCCGCACGGGTGCGCCG
>DATAYB010000239.1:0-8266 GCA_036272795.1 Pseudonocardia sp. | reverse complement strand
GTGCGGGCCTGGCCGCGTAGCCGGGCGGGCGTCGTGCCGTTGAGGCGGCGGACGATCCGGGTCAGGTGGGCCTGATGGGTGAACCCCAGCTCGGCGGCGATCTCCGCGATGGGCTGGTCGGAGTTGGTGAGCAGCTCGACGGCCCGGTTGACGCGCTGGCGCAGTACGTACTGGTGCACGGGCATCCCGGTGGCGAGCTTGAACTCGGCCGCGAACGGTCGGCGAGGGAGGCCGGCGAGCGCCGCCAGGTCGTCGACGGTCAGCGGGTCGGCGATTCGCTCCGCGATGTGGGCGAGCACGGTGTGGAGGGTGTTGCTGGTCAGGCGTGTGGCCCTGGCTCGCGAGCGGATGGTGCCGGCCTGGTCGAGCAGCGTGGCGATCACGAGGGTGAGTGCGGCGCCCAACGACGGGGCCGCGAACTGGCCGGGCTGTTCGAGACGCCGGCACAGCTCGGCGACCAGCGGGTTGCGGAACGGTCCGCCGGTCAGTGGGGCCAGCTCGCGCAGTGCGGCACCGCCCACCTCGGCCATGAGTGCCTCGGCGCGTTCGGCCGCGACGCTCAGGACGATGAGGTGGCGCGGTTCGTCGAGCTCGAAGCTGGTGGGGCTGAGCGGCAGGGACAGCAGCAGGTCCCCGGGACGCGTGTACACGCGGCGCGCGCCGGCCCCGAGGTCCAGGGTCACGTAGGACGAGCCACGGTGGACCAGCCGAAGTTGCAGCGCGTCGACGCCGACATGGGTGTAGTGCCCGGCGGGGATCAGCACGCGTGAGGCGGCCCATGGCTGGTCGACAAGTGCGTCGAGCCAGGGTTCGGACACGGGCGAAGCATGGCACGCCGGGGCGACCGTCGCCGTGGCGGAATGTGCAATCGGGGAACGTGAAAGACGCCTGACGACCCCCTCGAAAGACTACGGGGAGAAGCGATCACGGGCCGTCGAGACGGTGTCTGTCGAGCCAAGGGGCACGAGTGAAGATCACGATCGTAGGCGCCGGCAACATGGGGACCGGCTACGGCGCGCTGTGGAGCGCCGTCGGCCACGACATCACCTACACGTACTCGCGCACCGAGGACGGGCTGCGTGCCGCGGTGGCGGCGACCGGCGGCACGGCTCGCTACGAGGTCGAGCCCACCGAAGCGGCATCGGGTGCCGATGTCGTGGTGCTCTCCATCGGCTGGGCCCAGCTCGATGACGTGCTGCGCAGGCTCGGCACGTTGACCGGGCAGCTGGTCGTGGACGCGATCAGCCCGCTCACCGCCGACATGGGTGGGCTGGCCGTCGGCCACACGACCAGCGGCGCGGAGATCCTCGCGGCCCGCCTGCCCGGTGCCCGGGTGGTGCTGGCCCTGCAGAACACCTTCGCGGAGATCGTGCACGCGCCCACGCGCAGCGTCGGTGGCCGGACGCCGACCATGCTGTTCTGCGGCGACGACGCCGACGCGAAGAAGACCGTGAGCGGGCTGATCGTGGACGCCGGTTACCTGCCGGTCGACGTCGGGGCGCTGCCGATGGCGCGGTACGTCGAGCCGGCGTGCTTCCTGACCGTCGCGCTCGCCTACCAGCAGGGTCTCGGCCCCCGGATCGCGTTGACCCTGCTGACGGACGTGGCTACCCCTGCTCCCCGATGATGGCGCCGCACCGCCAGCTCAGGTAGTTCACGAACACCCACAGATCGCTGAACTCCGGGTTGGTGGTGTGGCCGTGGTGGTAGCGGTGGTAGATCTGCTGGGCGATCCCCGCGAGCCGGAACAGGCCGAAGACCTGGTAGAACGGCCAGTCCGGGGTGGCGAGCCCGGTGCGCGCGAGGTAGCGGTCGACGATCTCCGCGCGGGTGAGCATGCCCGGCAGGTTGCTGGGCTGGCGCCGGTAGGCGAGCGCCACCCGGTCGTCCTCGGCGTCGACCCAGTAGGCCATGGCGTTCCCGAGGTCCATGAGCGGGTCACCCAGGGTCGCCAGCTCCCAGTCCAGCACGCCGGCGACGCCCATGCCGGCGTCGAGGACGATGTTGTCCAGCCGCCAGTCGTTGTGCACCACCCGGACGCCGAGGTCGGCAGGGCGGTGGTCGGCGAGCCACCGGATGACCCGGTCGAACGACGGCACGTTGTCGGTCCTGGCCCGGGTGTAGCGCCGGCTCCAGCCCTCGACCTGGCGCGCCACGTACCCCTCGCCCTTGCCGATCGAGCGCAGGCCCGCCGCGTCGGGGTCGATGGAGTGCAGCTCCGCCAGCGTGTCCACGAAGGTCTCGGCCAGCGCCCGGCACTGCTCCGGGGTCAACCGCTGTTCCTGCTCGCCGTCGCCACGCAGGATCAGGCCGGTGACCCGGTCCATGACGTAGAAGTCGGTGCCGATCACGGACTCGTCCCGGCACAGCGCACGCATGGTGGGCACGTGCGGGAACACCGGCTTGAGCAGCTCCTGCACGCGGTACTCGCGGGCCATGTCGTGTGCGGCGGCGGGTGCGCCCGCCGGCGGCCGGCGCAGGATGAGCTCCTCCCCGGAGGGGTAACGCAGCAGGTAGGTGAGGTTCGAGGCGCCGCCGGTGAACTGGGTCACCGACGGTTCGCCGCGCAGGCCGAGCTGCGTCTCGAGCCAGGCGCCCACCCTCGGGACGTCGAACGAGTCGTCCTGTCGAATGGTGTCGAGGTTCGGGTCCATCAGGCGATCCTCGCCACGATGCGCAGCGGCAGGTAGCGCATGGCCAGGCCAGCGGGCACCCAGGGCCAGGCCGGCACCTTGGCGGTCGGACGTTCGGACTCGATGGCCTTCACCATCGCCGCTACTCCTTTGTCGGCGGACACCATCAGAGGGGCCCGCGACGCGGTGGCGCTCAGCTCGGTGGCGATGTAGCCGGGATAGATCGTGGAGACCCGGATCGGGGTGTCGAGCAGCTCGGCGCGGATGCCCTCGGCGAGCGCGCTGACGCCGGCCTTGCTGGCGGCGTAGGTCGTGAGGTTGCGAGGCAGGCCCCGCATCGCGCTCATCGAGGAGATCACGACCAGATGCCCGGCGCCGTGCTTGCGGAACAGCTCCACGGCCGCCTCACACTGGGCGAGCCCGGCAGTGAAGTTCGTCGTCGCAGTCTGCAGGTTCACCCCGAACCGGCCGGTGCCGATCGGCCGGCCCTTGCCGATGCCGGCATTGACGACGACCCTGTCGAGGCCGCCCAGCTCGTCGTCCAGCTGCCCGAAGACGTCGAAGACCTGGGCGTGGTCGGTCACGTCGAGCTCCCGTACTCCGATGCGCAGGCCGGGGTGCTCGGCGAGCAGTTCGTCGCGCAGCGCCTCCAGCCGGTCGGCGCGGCGGGCACACAGGGCGAGGTTGCGGCCGTGCGCGGCGAACCGGCGGGCCATGCCGGCGCCGAGCCCCGAGCTGGCGCCGGTGATCAGGACGTTCCTGCGCGTGGGATGTCGGCGTTGTGCCCACGGTGTGGCTCGCATCGCCGCTACACCCTGTGCGCGGGTTCGACGGCCGAGGCGACCGCCTCGAGCGTGGTCTCGATGCCCTGGCGCAGGTGCGTGCCGCGGTCGTGCACGCCGACGAGCGACTGCATGAGGCGGACCGGGGCGTACTGCGGCCGCTCCTTGGTGATCGTCTCGGTGACCAGGGTGCCGCCCTCGACGGGGGTCAGCTCGTAGCTCCAGGTGGACATCGACGGGAACGCGACGTAGAACTCGAACTTCTTGCCGGGGTTCGCCTCGGTGATCGTGCACACCGTGCTCCAGCGGTAGAGCGGACCGATGTTGTTGTGCCCGAGGAACCGCTTGCCCCGCCGCAGCCAGGTCGCCCCGCTGGTCTCCGGGCTGCGTTCCCCGATCGTGGTCACGTCCGAGACCACCGCGTAGACCGCCTCCGGTGGCGCGGCCACCACGCGGCTGGCCGAGATGCGCAGCGCGGGCTCACCGATCTCGGCGACCAGCCTGCGGGCCAGCGCGCCGGAGGACGCCGGGTTCTGGCCGGTGTAGAGGTTGCGGTCGGAGGTGACGAACGGCCCCAAGGGTACCGGGCCCTTGACGTAGCGGGCGCCCTGCTGGACGAGCCGATCCTCCAGCAGCCACTTCGCCTTGCGGGAGAACCGGTTCAGCGACTCCTCCCGGTTGGACAGCCCGGTCATCCGGTAGCCGGCGAACGGCCAGCTGCCGTCGGGGTTGCTGGCGGCGAACGCGGCGGCGGGTGCATGGCACAGCAGCGCCAGCAGCGTGCCAGAGCGGAGGGTGGCGGTGAGCAGCTGGCCGGACGCCGCGTCCTCGGCAAGGTCCTCCATCGGGCCGTGGCCACCGGGATAGAACACGACGTCGTAGTCGCCCGGGTCGACCTCGGTGATGGCCTTGGGGTGTTTGAGCAGCTCGGCGTGGTCGTCGAGGTAGGCAGCCTGGGAGCGGGTCTTCGCGGGCAGTCCGCCCATCAGGCCGAGGCTGACCTGGTCGACGGTCGGGGCCACGCCGCCGGGGGTGGCGATCGTGATGTCCCATCCGGCGGCGGAGAAGATGCGGTGCGGCTCGACGAACTCCTCGGCCCAGAACCCGGTCGGGTGCTTCGTGCCGTCGGCGAGTGTCCAGTGGGTGGCGGCCGAGACGACCATCAGTACGGCAGTCATGGGAATCGCTCTCCTCGGTGAGGGTAGGTGGGGTCGGTGTCGGTCGGGAAGGTCAGTGGGCCCGGGTCTTGCGGGGGCCGCTCGTGGCGGTGGCCTGCTCGCCGAGGCCACCGGGGTTGATCTCGTCGGCGAGGTCGGCCCCGGGCACCTCCTGCCAGTGGTGGCGGTGCAGTACGCGCTGGGAGTGGTAGCCGAGCGCGCCGTGCAGTCGCAGTGCGGCGCGCGCCGCGCGGGTGGTCGTGCTCGGGCTGGGGATCCAGCGCAGGTCGGTGACCGGGTCCAGCGGGGCGGGCGGGCGCAGGGTGACCGTCGCGCTGGTGTGCCCTTCGCCGTCGGCGGCACTGAGCCTGGCCAGCACGGTGCCGTCGTGGTCGACGATCTGCGACTCGCCGAGCAGCTCGGTGTCCCAGGCGACGCGGCCGGCCAGGGGAGTGGCGAAGCTGGTCGGCCCGACGTGCGCGGCGAGCGCGACCGGCACCCCGAGCAGGCGGGCCATCTGGCCGGGCAGCTCGCGCGCCTGCTGCTGCTGGCGGCTGTGCTCGCGCCGCATCCAGCTCCGTAGCGGGCCCGACCAGTTCAGCGGGTAGGACGGCCAGCAGGTCCCGCCGACCATCAGCTGCACGCGGTGGCGCAGTCGCCGGGCGGTGTCCGTGCTCGCCCACTCCCAGCCGCAGGCCACGCCGACCGGTGCGCCGTCCAGCGCGGCCAGCGCGGTGCGGCTGCCCGTGGCGCTGCCCCGGCTGTAGTGGTTTCCCCAGAACGTCGACCCGTCGTGGTTGCCCAGGTGCACGCCGCCGTCCGGCTCGGCGAGCGCGTAGCTGCTGTGCACGTCGTGCCCCCGGTGGGCCAGGAACCCGCCGCCGATGACCACGTCCAGCTCGCGGGCGAGGTGACGCAACAGCTGCAGCGGAGCGCCGTCGACCGGGCGGGCGGCCCTGGCCAGGCTCGGGTCGTGGACCGTGGGCGAGCTGACGGACTCGGGCAGGATCACGAGCTCGGGCTGGTGCACCCGGACCGCGTCACGGACCAGGTCCTCCAGCTGGATCAGGTTCTCCTCGACGGCGCCGACGCGCAGGCTGGGCTGCACCACGGCGACCCGCACCTGCCGGGGCGAGCGCGCCCGCGGAGAAGCCGCGGCTGGGACGGCGGTCGAGAGCGTCTCGGTGGTCATGCCGGCACCTCCTGGGAAGCCGCCGCCGCGCGCCGCGGGGTCGGGCTGGGTTTGTCCTGGCTGGTCGGAGCGGCGGTGGCCTCATCGGCGGCGGCCGGGACGCGGGGGCGCCTGGCCGGTGTCGGTGTGGCGGCGCGATAGGTCGGCGGTTCGGCGTGCGGGTGCTCGGAGCCGTCGACGACGACGTGGGACCGGAACCGGCGCGAGAGCAGCTCCCTGCGGACCCCGAGGTGGACCTTCAGGTCCCGCACGGTGTGCTCGAGCGAGAGCCCCTCGGGCCGTTCGGTCTTCGGCCGTGCGAGGGCGCGCAGCAGGCCAGCGCTCATCCGGCCCAGGCTCAGCACCTGCGGCATGGAACGGGCGCGGCCGAACAGGTCGCCAAGGTCCGGAGTCGGGTGGATGGGCGCGTTCCGGACGAGCTCGGCGAACACCGGCGCGACAGGCTCCACCCTGGTCTCGATGTTGCCGAAGTGGTAGGAGGGCAGGCACTCGCGGTCGCGCTCCTGTTCCCACCGGCGCAGCGCCCGGTCGAGCTCAGCCGGCTCGTCGAGCAGCGGCGCGGCCTCCTCGGCGAGGACCCGGCCCGACCACATGGCGTCGCGCTGCCCCTGCCCGATGACCGGGTCCTTGAAATGGCCGGCGTCGCCCAGCAGTACCCAACCCGGGCCGCTGGAGGCGCGGAAGTACGCGCTCGTCGCGCCGGTGGCGGCCAGCGGGGTCAGGTCGGTCATGCCCTCGGCCCTGGCCGCCATCCGGGGGTGACGGGCCATCTTGTCCGCCCAGTAGCCCTCGGGGTCGGTCTTGGCCAGCGTGGCTTCCTCCGCCGCGCCCATGAACAGCATGAGCGCCTTGCCGCGCGGGGCGGACGGGAACAGGAAGCCGAGCGAGTCGCCCTCCCAGAACTGGTAGATGGTCTCGCCGGCCCGGGTGCCCACCAGCGGGTCCTGCCCGTAGCGGAACACCAGGCCCCGGCCGTTGCGGGACGAGCGGTACGGCCGGAACGACCCGACCTCGGCAGCCACGGAGGACCGGCGCCCATCGGCGCCGACGACCAGCTTGGCGTGGATGGTGCGCTCGACACCGTCGGGGCCGGCGTACCGGACGCCGGCGGCACGGCCACCGCGCCACACCACCCCGAGGAACCGGTGCCGCTCGCGCACCTCGGCGCCGGCCGCCCGCGCCGCCCGCACCAGCTCGATGTCCTGGATGGTGCGCGGGACGCACATGCAGTAGTCGATCGGGCCGCTCGGGCGCCAGCGCTCGTTCAGCTCGTTGTCGTCGATCTGCAGCGACAACCAGGGGGACTTCACCGGGTCGTTGGCGAGGATGCCCTCGAGGGCGCCCATGCGCTGCAGCTCGTGCACGCCGCTCGGGAACAGCAGGTGGGTGGACAGCTGGTTCGACGGGAAGTGCGACCGGTCCAGCACCACCACCTTCCGCCCGGCCCTCGCCAGATGGGCCGCCGCCGTCGCTCCCGCCAGCCGGCTACCCACGATCACCACGTCACACCGCTCGTCCATGAGGCCTCCCTCGTTGGCTCTGCCCTGGAATCGGCTCTGCCCTGCAGTCACACCATACTGAATCAGCTTCTAATTTTGCAAGCCCATTCGTTTTTGTAGTTTGGATCTATACTTGAGCTGGCAGCGCGGCGGCCGCCCTCGGCCGGGCCGCGACGACCTCGGGTAGGGGTGACGGTTGGACACGGCAGATCGCACGACGTACGAGGTCTCAACCTCGGACGAAACCGCCGCTTCCGGCGGCTCGGACGGGGGCGCGTCGAGCCCCACCAAGCGCCAGCCCACCCCCCGCATGCTGCGCAAACGCGCCCGCACCCGGGAACACGTGCTGGAGGTGGCCGAGGGCATCTACGCCGACTCCGGGAACCGCGAGCCCCGGATGGAGGACCTGGCCGACGCCGCCAACGTCTCCATCGGGCTGATCTACGACCACTTCGGCAGCAAGGACGGGGTCGGCCTGGCGCTTGCCGAGCGGGCGCTGGACGGGCTGTCGGACTATCTCGACCAGGCGGGCGAGCACGTGGGCTCGCCGATGCAGCGCGTGATGGTCGTCGGCGAGCTCTACCTGCGGTGGATCCTGGAGCACCCCAGCGTGCTGCGGTCGGTGGTCCTGCAGGGCCTCGACGGCCAGCCGGCCAGGGCGGACCAGGTCGACGAACAGGTCGGGGCGCCGATGGAAGCCATCCTCGCCAAGTTCCAGAACCTGATCGAGCAGGCGATGGCGCGCGGCGAGGCCGACGACACCTTCGACCCGCTGCTGACCGCGCGCTTCCTCTGGGCGTCCTGGAACGGGGTCGCCGCGCTGATCGCCCGCTCGGACCGGATGGCGTTCGACCGCGACCAGCTCGCGGCCTGCCTGCGCCTCGGCCGCCGCCTCGTCAACGAGGGCCTGACCGCGCCCACCTTCCGCGACGAGCAGGGCCAGTCCCGGGCGACCCTGGTCGAGCCGTAGCGGTCGCCAGTCGGCGCGGTCGTCGAGGCAGCG
>DATAYB010000238.1:0-3044 GCA_036272795.1 Pseudonocardia sp. | reverse complement strand
GCTGACCGACCCGCAGCTGGCGCACCGCGGCGCGCTGGCCACCGTCCGCGACTCGGCCGGCAGCTTCCTGGTGCCCAACGCGCCGTTCCGCCTCTCCGGTGGCCCGGTGCGCGCCGGCGCCGAGGTACCCGAGCTCGGCGCGGACGGCCCCCTGGTGCACGCCGCGCTCGCGCGTGACCCCGCCACCGACGCCTGGCCGTCACCGGGCCGGCCCGAGGAACGAGCAGAGGGAGCAGAGGGAGCAGCCGATGCCAACCACTGAACACGAGCAGTTCCGCGCCGCCGTGCGCGCCATGGCCGCCGCGCACGTCGCCCCCATCGCCGACGAGCTGGACCGCACCGACGAGTTCCCCGCCGGCCTGATCGAGGTGTTCGGCGACCTCGGGCTGCTGCAGCTCGCGGTGCCGGCCGAGTACGGCGGGCCGGGCGCCGACCTGATGGCGACCTGCATCGCGCGCGAGGAGGTCGCCCGCGCCGGCTCGATGGCGCTGGCCCAGCTGGCCGGCGAGACGGGCATCGTCGTGCAGGGCCTGCTCGACAGCGCCGACGACGCGCTCAAGAAGCGGATCCTGCCCGAGCTGGCCGAGGGACGCACCCTGACCTGCATCGCTATCACCGAGAACGACGTGGGCTCCGACCCGGCCATGCTCAGGACCAGCGCCGTGCGGGACGGCACAGACTGGGTGCTGAACGGGACGAAGCAGTTCATCACCTGGGGCAGCATCGCGCGCTACGCCCTGGTCTTCGCCCGCTCGAACGACGCCCCGCGCGCGGCCGGCGTGACCGCCTTCCTGGTCGAGACCGACCAACCGGGCTGGGTGGTCGTCCGCGACAACGACAAGATGGGCCAGCGCGGGGTACCCAACAACGAGATCCGGCTCGACGCCGTGCGGGTGCCCGACGCGATGCGGGTCGGGCCGGAGGGGCGCGGCTTCAGCGCGGCGCTGCGCGGGCTGCACCTGAACCGGCCGACGGTCGCCGCCATCGCCGTCGGCGGCGCCCAGTGCGCGCTGGACTACGCGACCCGCTACGCGGCGCAGCGCCCCACCGGCGGTCAGCTCGTGGCCGACTACCAGGGCATCCGGTGGATGATCGCGGAGTGCGCCACGCAGGTCGAGGCAGCCCGCGGCCTGGTGTACCGCTGCGCGGAGGCCCATGCCGCCGGCGCCGCCCACCACGAGGTCACGCGGCTGTCCTCGATGGCCAAGCTGTTCGCCACGGACATGGTCGCGCGGGTCACCTCCGACGCCTTACAGATCCTCGGCGGCCACGGCTACATGCGCGAGCACCCCGTGGAGCGCTACGTACGGGACGCCCGGCTGATGTCGATCTACGAGGGCACCAACGAGATCCAGAAGAACATCATCGCCAGGAGCGTGCTGCGCTGACCCCCTCGGACTCTTCCCGAGCAGACCGGCCGCCCGTCAGCTCGGGAAGAGTCGGCGGGCCTGGTCCTGGCTGAGACAGGTGAACGTCGCCTGGGCCTCCACCAGGGAGCGGTCGGGCCGTTCGGCGGCGGCGATCGCGGCGGTGGCCCGCACCCACCGCCCGGACACGTCCACGGTCTCCCCGCTGACCAGCAGCGGCGTACCCAGTGGCACCGGGCGGCGGTAGCGGAGGGTGAGCTCCGTGGTCATCCCGGGGTTGCCGCTGGCCGCGACGGCCGCCCCCAGCACCTGGTCGGCCAGCAGCGCGCTGACTCCACCGTGCACGTAGGTCGGCGGTCCCTCGTACGCCAGGCCGAGAGTGCAGCCGGCAACAGCCGTACCCGAACCGAGCTCGACCTGCATCGGCGGCGCGAGCGGGTTGCCGGCGCCGGACACCGGGTTGTACATCCGGACGCCGCGGAGCAGGTCGTCCACCGAGGCCGGCATGTTCCGCTCCCGCCGGCGCGCGCCCAATGCCTCGGTCATCGCGCCGACCTGACCCGCGCACCGTTCCAGCTCCTCGGTCGCCACCTCGGTACCCACCACCGCGTCGACCAGCGCGCGCACCTCTGCCCCGAGCGCCGCGACAGCGGCCCGGCGCCGCACCAGCTCGGGCGAGTCCACCGAACGGCGCTTCGCCATGTCGTGCGGCGTCATCCGCACCCCACCACCGAACTCACTGCTCACTGGCCACCCACCTCGCTACCTGTCGATCCTTCAAGTTAGCTGGCCACGTGCCCCGGCCCGGGCGGCATCGGTCACAACGCGGGCGATGTTTATCCGGCCGGCGACCGGGAATCTCATCGGTATGCGGCATTGCCACACACCAGCCGCGACCGGACCGGAATCCGGTGACGGCAGTGACAGGAGTCTTGACGACGCGGGTCCGCCGTGAATCCTGGCGCACTACGCAAGGGCTTTCGCGGCAACCTCGGATACGCCATGCTCCATTTCCTCGGCCATTCCTGACCATGATCGAGGGCGCGCCACGCTCGGGCTCGGAGGCCGTTCCCGAGCACCACGCCAGGTCTCGGGCAGGTCGCGGGCAGGTCTCGGAACAGCTGCGATGGCCGCAGCAGCCCCCAGGATGGACCGAATAGTCCAGTTTTGGGGAAGGCCGAAGCGGAAATTTTGCTCCCGCTCCGCAAGGTTTCGGCCCCCGCCAAGGGGGTATTCATTCAACGGCGCCGCCGGCAGTATCCGGCGGCAAAGCTCAGGAGGAATGATGATCGTTCTCGGTGTGATCCTACTATTGATTGGCTGGCTTACCGGGATCTCCATTCTCTACACCGTGGGTGGAATCCTCCTCGTCGTCGGCCTAGTACTTCTGCTGTTGGGCTCGGTGGGTCGCGGCATCGGTGGCCGCCGGTGGTACTACTAGCTGACCAGCTAGCGGCACCACCGCCCAACAGCAGCGACGCCACCCCGATCTCCTCGGGGTGGCGTCGCTGTGTCCGGGGTCAAGCCTGTGTCCGCGTCAGCTCTGGGCGATGACGACTTGTTGGCCTTCCTGCAGGCCGTCGACGATCTCGGTGTTGGTGTCGCCGACGAGTCCGAGTAGGACCTGGACCTGGCGGGTGGTGCCGTCGGGTTGCATCACCTGCACCACACCGGACT
>DATAYB010000237.1:0-8771 GCA_036272795.1 Pseudonocardia sp. | reverse complement strand
CCCAGTGCGGCGTTCGTGCGGCGCCCCACCAGGCCGAGCAGCCCGACCCTGGACGCCCGCACGTCCACCCCGGTCGGTGCCACCGGCGTCACGACCAGCCGGTTCGCCTGGCCGCGCAGCACCAGCTGGTCGTCGCAGTAGACCACCCCGCGCAGCGGCCGCAGCTCGCCGCGCCCGAGCAGCACCCCACCGACGTCGTCCCGGACCAGCGGCACCAGGTCCGGCTCGCCGTGACGGGCCAGCGTGGCGGCCGAGGCCGGCGCCGTCGGCAGGCCCCAGGTGGCGGCCACCGCCGAGTCGCGGTCGGCCGGCAGGTACGCCACGGCGACCTCGGCGAGCCGTTCGGTGCGCAGCAGCCGCAGGACCACGGCGGCGAGGTCGGCGTCTGTGCCGGCGACGACCACGCGCGTCGGCGTCGGCGAGCCGTCGGCCGGGGTGAGCAGCGGGTCAAGGTCGGCGCGGTCGGGGCGGGCCGGCAGCGCGTGCACCGGGACCTCGCCGTGCAGCGGCGCCGGCAGCTCGGCCGTCCACTCCGGACAGGTCAGCGCCAGAGTTGTCATGTCGTCGTCAGCGGGTGCAGGGGCAGTGTTCGCATCGCGTTGATCAGCGTCTCACAGCTCGGATACCGCCGATCGCGCCGCATTGAGTTACCCTCTGCGGGGCCCTGAGCGGCCCCGGTCGGGTGCGGGACCAACGCCGCCCCGGCCTGACGCCAAAGCCGGGAGTGAGGGCTGAGCATGCCCGCGATTGTGTTGATCGGCGCCCAGTGGGGCGACGAGGGCAAGGGTAAGGCGACCGACCTGCTCGGTGGCCAGGTGCAGTGGGTGGTGCGCTACCAGGGCGGCAACAACGCCGGCCACACCGTGGTGCTACCCGACGGGCAGGACTTCGCACTGAAGCTCATCCCGTCCGGCATCCTCACCCCCGGGGTCAAGAACGTGATCGGCAACGGGGTCGTCGTCGACCCGGGCGCGCTGATCGACGAGCTGACCGGGCTCGAGGCGCGCGGGGTGGACACCTCCGGGCTGCTGCTGTCCGCCGACGCGCACTTGATCATGCCGTACCACATCGCGATCGATAAGGTCGGCGAGCGCTACCTCGGCAAGGCCAAGATCGGCACCACCGGTCGCGGTATCGGACCCGCCTACCAGGACAAGATCGCCCGGGTCGGCGTGCGCGCCGCCGACCTGCTGGACGCCAAGATCCTCCGCCAGAAGGTCGAGGCCGCCCTGGACTTCAAGAACCAGGTGCTGGTCAAGGTCTACAACCGGCGCGCGCTGGACGTCGACGAGGTGATGGAGACCGTGCAGGCCGCCGGCCGGCGGTTCGAGCACCGGATCGTCGACACCCGGCTGCTGCTCAACGAGGCACTCGACCGAGGCGAGACCGTCCTGCTGGAAGGCTCGCAGGGCACCCTGCTCGATGTCGACCACGGGACCTACCCCTTCGTGACCAGCTCCAACCCGACGGCGGGCGGCGCGGCCGTCGGCTCCGGGATCGGGCCGATGCGGATCGACCGGGTGATCGGCATCCTCAAGGCGTACACCACGCGCGTCGGCTCCGGGCCGTTCCCGACGGAGCTGCACGATGCGATGGGCGAGCGGCTGCGCAAGGTCGGCGGCGAGGTCGGCGTGAACACGAAGCGGCCCCGGCGCTGTGGCTGGTTCGACGCGGTGATCGGCCGCTACGCCACCCGGGTCAACGGCATCACCGACTTCTTCCTGACCAAGCTCGACGTGCTCTCCGGCCTGGAGAAGGTGCCGGTCTGCGTGGCCTACGAGGTCAACGGCCGGCGCTGCGACGAGATGCCGATGACACAGACGGATGTGCACCACGCCGTCCCCGTGTACGAGGAGCTCCCCGGCTGGTGGGAGGACCTCTCCAAGTGCCGGAACTTCGACGAGCTGCCGAAGAACGCCCGCGACTACGTACTCGCGCTCGAGGGCATGATCGGCGCCCGCGTCTCCGCGATCGGCGTGGGCCCCGGCCGCGAACAAACCATCGAACGCTGACTCGGTGCGGCGGGTGCTCGGCAGGTCGGGCTGCCCGCCGTGCTGGCGGGTATCGACGGGTAGGCCCGCCGGCCATCGTGCAGGCGTCCACGGGTAGACCGCCGGCCGTGTCGGGTTGGGTCGCCCGCCGTTGGACTTGTCGTGGGAAACAGACACGACAAGTGGCTCTTGTCGGGGCAAATAGACACGACATGTGGGACGTTGCGGCGGTAGGTCAGGTGCGGTCGGTGCCGCGCGTCTCATGAGGTTGCCGCATGGGGTTCTCGCGCGCGACGCGGATTGCGTGGCTGCCGGTGGTCCACATCGGACTGTGCGAGCTGCCCGTGCCCCGCATGGGTCCCAACGCGGCCCGGCCGGCCGCTCCCGTGATCATCAGGACGGGAGGGCTGTTCGGATCTTGATCGAATAGCCCTCGTGCCCTGATGATCACGGAAGAACCTGTGTGTGGCGTCTGGGCGCGCCCGGTGCGCAACGCGGGTTCACTCCGGCCACCGCTGCCGGGGCCGCCGCGGGTTGCCGTTTGCCACGGCGGCCGCCGCGTGCTGCTAGACAGCCCCGATGCGGCCCCGATGCGGCCCCGATGCGGCGCCTCGTGTCCGGCGGCCCCGGCCTGCCAACCCTGCGGGCGGACCCGCTACGGCCCCGGCGTGGCACACCGCGCGTCGGTGTCAGTGTTGGGCCAGGAACTCCGCTCGGGCTACCAGGCCGGTGTCGGTGTTGTCGGTGAAGATGCCGTCGACGCCGAGCTTGAAGAACCGGACGTCCTCGTCGATCGCCTTGCCGTAGTCGTCCGGGTTCGCGGAGCTGCGCAGGTCGGCCGGCAGGAACTGGTTCTCGTTGCGGAACGTGTACGGGTGCAGCTTCAGGCCGACAGCGTGCGCGTCGGTGACCAGCGTGGTCGGTGGGCCGGGGTTTCCGGCCGGGTCGGTCGGGATGATCAGTGACTTGTCCGGCCCGATGGCCTGCGCGTACTTGGCCACCTCGGCGAGGCCGGCCGGCTTGACCATGTCGGCGTAGGTGCGCTTGTCACCGGCGGCGACCCAGTCGGCGGGCGCGCCTTTTGAGTCGATCAGCTGCACGAACGGCACCTTGAGCTGGTCGCGCATCTGGGCGAGGTTCGTCTCGAACGACTCGATGAACACCTTCGAGTCCGGGGTGTTCAGCCCGTTCTTGTTCAGCTCGTCGATCAGCAGCCTGTCGACGTCGATGTTCTGCGCGCGGAAGAACGTGGGGTGCTTGGTCTCGATGTACACGCCGACCTGGCGGCGCAGCTCGGTGGACAGCCGCTTGGCGAGGTCCAGGTACTCCTGCAGGGTCGGCACCTCGTAGCGCCCGTTGTACATCGTGTTGTGCTGGCGCACGTCCGGCAGCCGCTCGACGGCCTTGAGCGTCTTCAGCTCGGCGAGTGTGAAGTCCTCGGTGAACCAGCCGGCGGTCTGCGTGCCGTCGAGGTTCCTGGTGGTCTTGCGGTTGGCGAACTCGGGGTGCGACGCGACGTCGGTGGTGCCGCCGATCTCGGGTTCATGCCGGTTGACCAGCACGCCGTCCTTCGTCGGTACGACGTCGGCCTCGATGTAGTCCGCACCCATCCGGGCGGCCAGCTCGTAGGACGCCAGCGTGTGCTCGGGGCGGTAGCCGGGGGCGCCGCGGTGCCCGATGACCAGCGGCCCGGCCGCCCCACCCGGAGTGGCGGTTGAGCTGGCCGAGCCGGTGTCGGATGCCGGGCCGGAGGGCGTCGAGGGGCCACCGCAGGCCACCGCTGTGAGGCTCGCCGTCGCGAGCAGGATGCCGGTCAGCAACCGGGTACGGATTGACATGTCGACACCCTTACTTCGACGGTCGAATCTCCCGTCATGCGTAGGCGTCTGGAGTATTGCTACAAGGTTAATGGCCGGTATGCGTTGGGCCATGTGGTGGATCAGCGGGTGCTCCGGGGTCAGTCGTCCCGGGACAACATCGCCTCTTCGAGGTCCAGCTCACGCAGCACGCGGCGGAGCACCTCGTCGTCGATCCGGCCCTCGTCGCGGTACTGCACGAAGGTCTCCCGCTCGGCGGCCACCATCGCCCTGCGCATCCGCCGGTACGCCGCGGTGGGGCTCTCCCCGGCCTCCTCCGCCGGCCGGCCGAGCCGTTCCCACGACGTGTTGCTGCGCATCTGGGCCATGTAGCGCAGCTTCTGCACCGAGTGTGAGAGCTGCCCGTTCACGTTCGCCGACATCTCGTCGAGCCGGGCCACAGCGGCCCGTCCGGCGGCGTGCTGCGCCTGCGCCTCGGCCAGCGCGTCGGCCTGGGACTCGCCGCCGTGCACGCCGAGCTTGCGGATCAGCCACGGCAGCGTCAGGCCGTGCAGGAGCAGTGTGCCGACGGTGATGAAGAACGCCAGGAAGATCAGCGTCTCGCGGAACGGCACGTCGGGCAGGATGGCGAACGCGGCGGCCAGCGACACGACGCCGCGCATGCCCGCCCAGGAGATCACCGCGGGCGTGCGCCAGTTCGGGAACGCGTCGCGGCGGCGGACGGACGGCAACAGCCTCGGCAGGTATGTCGCCGGGAACATCCAGACCACCCGCGCCAGCACGGTGACCAGGGTCAGCGCCACGCCGGTCAGCAGCAGCGGGCCTACCGCCCCCGCCTCGCGCACCACGCTGGTCAGCTGAAGTCCGATCAGCGCGAACACCACCGACTCCAGCACGGTGTCCGAGGCCCGCCACACCGCGTCGTCCTGCAGGCGCGTGGCGAACCCCGTCTCCGGAGCGCGGTAGCCGAGGTACAGGCCGGCGACCACGACGGCGAGCAGCCCGGACGCGTGCGACTCCTCGGCGATCAGGTACACCGCGAACGGCACCACCAGGCCCAGCGCGCTCTCGATCGGCGGGTCGTTGAGCCGGACCCGGATCCAGTGCACGACCCAGGCCACCGCGAACCCGATCAGCCCGCCACCCACACCGGCCATCAGGAACATGCCGATGCCCGACCACAGCGAGATGCTCGCCCCGGCGGCGGCCAGCAGCGCCACCCGGAACAGGGTCAGCGCCGTCGCGTCGTTGACCAGGCTCTCCCCGGCCAGGATGGTCATGATCCGGCGGGGCAGCCCGAGCCGGCGGCCCACCGCGATCGCCGCCACCGCGTCGGGCGGGGCCACCACCGCGCCGAGCACCAGGGCGGCCGCCAGCGGCAGGCCCGGAATCAGCCACCACGCCGCCAGCCCGATCGCCGCCGTCGAGAAGATCACCAACCCCACCGCGAGCAGTCCGATCGGCCGCAGGTTGGAGCGGAAGCCCAGGTAGGACGAGTCGAGTGCCGCCGAGTAGAGCAACGGGGTCAGCACCACGAGCAGCACGATGTCCGGGTTGATCCGGAAGTCCGGGATGCCCGGGATCAGGGAGACCCCGATGCCGACCACCACCAGCGCCAGGGTCGGGGACATCTGGAACCGCCGGCACACCGCGGTCACCGCGAGCGAACCGAGTACCAACGCAATCAGTGCAACGCCTTCCACATCGGGAAGGATGACTGGTGATCGGGCCGCACGCCTAGAGTGGGTTCGTTAACCGGTTCGAGTGATGGAGCGGCGGGCCAGCTGAGCCGGGTGTTGTGCTGGGTACGGACAGAAAGGCCGAAGTCACCGTGAGTTGCGACCACACCACGTCGTTCGACACGTCCACCTGGACCGAGCCCGGGCCTGACAACGCCGACGGGTGCGCCGACTGCCTGGCCAACGGCGAGGACGTCTGGGCCCATCTGCGCAAGTGCCTGACCTGCGGACACGTCGCCTGCTGTGACTCCAGCCCGCACCGGCACGCGGCCTTGCACTCCAAGGAGTCCGGCCACCCCGTGATGCGCTCGTTCGAGCCGGGGGAGTCGTGGCGCTGGTGCTACCTGGACGACGAGATCGTCTAGTCGTTCGTCGTCGTGCGGCCCGGGGCCGGACCTAGCTTCGCGGGCTGATGCCGGCGCTGCCGGGGCTGAGCAGCTCCGCGCGTGCGAACACGGCGGTGTCGGTGAAGTCGGTGAATACCGCGTCCACACCGAGCGCCAGGAAGCGGGCCAGCTCGCCGACCGCATCGCCTGGCACGATCGGGTCGGTGCCCGCGCGCAGCGTAGGCGGCAGGAACTGGTTCTCCCGGCGGAACGTGTAGCAGTGCACGTCCAGCCCGGCCGCGTGGGCGTCGGCCAGCACCGGGCTCGGGGTGCCGTCCTCGGAGATCAGCAGGTCCTTGCCGGGTGCGACCACCGCCGCGTACCCGGCGATCTCGGCGAGGCCGGCTGGGCTGAGCAGGTCGTGGTGGTCGCGGCGGTCTCCCGCGGCGACCAGGTCAGCGGGCGGTTCGTCGCGGTCCACCAGCTGTACCAGCGGCGCCGCGAGCTCACCGGCCAGCGCCCGCAGGTTGGCCACCTCGAAGGACTGCACGAACACCGGGGCGTCCGGCCGGTCCAGCCCGGCTGCCCGCAGCTGCTCGACCAGCGCCGGCTCCAGCGGCAGGCCGATGGACGCGTGGTAGCTCGGGTGCTTGGTCTCCGGGTAGACACCGATCGGCCGGCCCAGCTCGGTGGCCAGCCGGGCGGCCAGCTCGAGGATCTCCGCGAAGGTCGGTACCGGGAAGTGCCCGTCGAAGCGCGTATTGCGGGGGCGCACGGCGGGGATCCGCTCGATCGCCCTGAGCGTCTTCAGCTCGGCGAGCGTGAAGTCCTCGGTGAACCAGCCCTCCATCGTGTGGCCGTCGATCTGTCTGGTGGTGCGGCGGTCGGCGAACTCGGGGTGCGTGGCGACGTTCGTCGTACCGCCGATCTCCGGTTCGTGCCGCGCGACGAGCACGCCGTCCCGGGTGCTCACCAGGTCGGGCTCGAGGTAGTCGGCGCCGAGCCGGGCGGCCAGCTCGTAGCCAGCCAGCGTGTGCTCGGGGCGGTAGCCGGATGCCCCGCGGTGCGCGATCACCAGCGGCAGCTGCGGCCACTGGGGTCGGCGGCGGGCGCTGGTGTCGGCGCTGGCGGTGGGGATCGACATGGCTGCGACGATTCTGGGCCCCGGTGGCGGGACGGCGACGCGCGGGGGTGTGGTTGCGGTACGTGCTGGTGAACGGCCGGTTTCCGCTGACGGAATCCCCGACTTGCGCCGCGGAATCCCGCGACACGGACAGCAAAATCTAGCGACTCGCGCTGCAGAATCCCGCGACTCGCGGGGGTGGGGGGCGGACTCGTGGTGGGGCGTTCGGGGGGACCGCCTAGGCTCGTCGGCTGTGCGCGTCCTGGTGATTGGGTCCGGAGCCCGTGAGCATGCGTTGGTACTGGCGATGGCACAGGACCCCGCGGTGACCGCGTTGGCCTGCGCGCCGGGCAACGCGGGCACGCAGGCGGTGGCGGAGCAGCTCGGGCTGATGGACGTGGCCGACCCTGCCGAGATCACCGCGCTGGCACGCCGCTGGGCCGCCGAGCTGGTGGTGATCGGGCCGGAGGCTCCGCTGGTCGCCGGGGTGGCGGATGCGGTGCGCGCCGAGGGGATCCCGTGCTTCGGGCCGTCGGCACAGGCCGCCCGGATCGAGGGCTCGAAGGCGTTCGCCAAGGACGTGATGGCGGCCGCCGGAGTGCCCACCGCGCACGCCGAGACGGTGGACAACCCGGCGCACCTGGACGCGGCGCTCGAGCGGTTCGGGCCGATCTTCGTGGTCAAGGACGACGGGTTGGCGGCCGGCAAGGGTGTGGTGGTCAGCCCCGATCTGGACCTGGCCAGGGCGCACGCCATGACGCTGCTGGACGGCGGCCACCCTGTGCTGCTCGAGTCGTACCTGGACGGGCCGGAGGTGTCCCTGTTCTGCCTCGTCGACGGGGAGACGGTGCTGCCGCTGCTGCCGGCGCAGGACTTCAAGCGCGTCGGCGACGGCGACACCGGGCCGAACACCGGCGGGATGGGCGCCTACAGCCCGCTGCCGTGGGCGGACGCCGACCTGGTCG
This sequence comes from Pseudonocardia sp., assembly GCA_036272795.1. GTDB lineage: Bacteria > Actinomycetota > Actinomycetes > Mycobacteriales > Pseudonocardiaceae > Pseudonocardia. The sequence continues at coordinate 810 of DATAYB010000237.1, read as the reverse complement.
ACGACGTGGTCACCCGGATCGTGGCCCCGGTGGTGGCCGAGCTGGCGCGGCGGGGCACGCCGTTCAACGGGCTGCTCTACGCCGGCCTCGCGCTGACCTCGAACGGGCCGTCCGTGGTGGAGTTCAACTGCCGTTTCGGCGACCCTGAGACCCAGTCCGTACTCGCCCTGCTGCGCACCCCGCTGGCCACGCTGCTGCACGCGGCCGCCACTGGCACGCTCGCCGCCCAGCCCGAGCTGGACTGGGCACCGGGGGCGGCCGTCACCGTCGTGCTGGCGGCCGACGGCTACCCCGGGATGCCCCGGCTCGGTGACGTGATCGTCGGCGGCGAGGCGGAGGGTGTGCTCCACGGCGGTACCCGGCGCCGCGACGACGGCGCGATCGTCAGTGCGGGCGGGCGGGTGCTCGCCGTGGTCGGGACGGGGGAGGACCTGGCGGCCGCTCGCGAGGACGCCTACCGGCGCGTCGTCGAGATCAAGCTGCCCGGCTCGCACTACCGGTCGGACATCGGGCTAGCGGCGGTCGAAGGCCTGGTCGAAGTACCCGTCGCCGGCGGCTGAGTCGTCCGGGCCGCCGGGCGGCTGATCCCGTGGCCCGGGGCCGCCCTGTCGCGGCTCGTCCCGGGGTTCGCGCTGGTCGTAGCCCTGGTCGGGTGCCGGGTCGGCGCCCGGGTCGCCCGGCCAGCGCTCGTCAGTGCCCGCCCGCCGCTCGTCCGGCTCCGGCCACTGGGTCGAGCGGGCTGCGAAGTCGGCGGCCTCGGCGTAGCTGCTGGCCACGGGGTCGTCGGCGCCGCCCGCGGCCACCGAGTCG
>DATAYB010000236.1:0-3764 GCA_036272795.1 Pseudonocardia sp. | reverse complement strand
AAGATCGCCGACGCGGTTAGCTGTCGACCGAGAGTGCCGGCACCGCGCCGGCCGACCGGACTCCGACCGAACGAGGATCGCTCATGCAGGCACGTCGTCGCGTCCTGATGGTGGCCGGGCTGGTCGGGCTGGCCGTTGTCCTGCTCGGGGCGGGCTTCCTGGTCGGCAGTCGCACGGCGGGCCCGGCCGGCGCGCACGCCGACGGGACCCAGCAGGGCCGGGACTTCGAGTTCCAGGTGATCGCGCTCCGGACCCCGAACCAGGGCGGCCAGACGATCAACCTGTTCTTCCACTACCGCTACAACAGCGGGATCGCCGAGGGCGACATCCCCAACTACCTGGACATGCGCAAGATGGCGATCAACTACCTCGCCACCGCCGACGTGTCCAGGAACCCGTACTGGGAGACGCTGAACCACGAGATGTGCGGCCAGCTCAAGGCCGGGTTCCCGGTGGAGGCGATCTCCTGCGAGCTGCAGGTGGCCGGCAACGAGGTGCAGGGACCGCACTACGAGCCCGGCTACCACGCCAGCATCGAGACCTACGGCGACATCGAGCCTCTCGCCGTCCTGGGCCCCCTGAACAACCCGTGAGCCGGCCCGCTCACCTGTGCGCCCGGGCCGGCGCCGGGGTCAGGGAGCGCGGTGGCCGCTGCTCAGGCCGGTAGTGCGGGGTCCGCCTTGAGTGCCACCCCGGACAGGCCCAGCCGCCGCGCCTCGGCCATCAGCATCGCCAGCGTTGTCGCGGCTGCCTCGTAGCCGGTGCCGTGCGGCGGGCGGATGTTCGAGAGGCAGTTGCGTTCGGAGTCCCGCCGGCCGCGCCGCGCCTCGTAGGTGAAGTAGGCGCCGAGGCTGTCGGTCGAGGACATGCCCGGCCGTTCCCCGACCAGCACGACGACGCTGCGCGCCCCGACCGCGGCGGCGACCTCGTCCCCCAGCGCGACCCTGGCCTGCGTCGCGAGCACCACCGGGGCGACCCGCCAGCCGTCCAGCCGGTCGAGCAGCGCGCCCAGCATCGCCGCCCCGTGCCGGTGCACCGCGCGCGGGGAGAGCCCGTCGGCCAGCACCACGACCAGGTCGTACTCACCGGCGGTCAGGACCGTGCCGGGTGCCAGCCGCCGCCCAAGGTCCGGCCGCTTCAGGTACTCGGCGCGCCCGGCCGCCGCGCTTCTCACCCGCAGCACGTCAAGGCCCAGCGCACGCACCTGCCCCTCGACGGCGTCGGCTTCCAGCGGCGCGTGCACCGCGTCCCGGGCCGCCGCATGCGCCCCGCGCAGCCGCAGCAGCTCGACCGTCGGCACGGCGTCCCCGGCCCGGCCGAGCGCCACCCTGGCCCGGGTCGACGCCCGCAGAGCCGCCAACGGGTCCGTCATGACACGCCCGCCGTCAGCGCCCGGACCGCCTCGGCATCCGGGGCCAGCTCGCGCACCCGGCCGTCCGGCGTGAGCATGTCCATCCGGGCCAGCCAGCGTGCGAACTCCGGCGCCGGCGTCAGCCCGAGCACCTGGCGGCTGTACAGCGCGTCGTGGAAGGACAGCGACTGGTAGTGCAGCATCACGTCGTCGCCGCCGGGTACGCAGATCACGAAGGAGCAGCCGGCCACCCCGAGCAGGGTGAGCAGGGTGTCGGTGTCGTCCGCGTCGGCCTCGGCGTGGTTGGTGTAGCAGACGTCGACGCCCATCGGCACGCCGAGCAGCTTGCCGCAGAAGTGGTCCTCCAGGCCGGCGCGCGCGATCTGCTTGCCGTTGTACAGGTACTCCGGCCCGATGAACCCGACGACGGTGTTCACCAGGAACGGGTCGAACGCGCGCGCGACGGCGTAGGCGCGCACCTCCAGGGTCTGCTGGTCGACGCCGTGGTGGGCGTTCGAGGACAGCGCGCTGCCCTGCCCGGTCTCGAAGTACATGCAGTTCGTGCCGACGGTGCCCCGCCGCAGGGCCAGCGCCGCCTCGTGGGCATCACGCAGCAGGTCCAGCGACACCCCGAAGCCGTCGTTGGCCGCCTCGGTACCGGCGATGGACTGGAACACCAGGTCGACAGGCGCGCCCCGCTCCATGATCTCGATCGACGTGGTGACGTGCGTGAGTACGCAGCTCTGCGTCGGGATCTCGTAGCGCAGCCGCACGTCGTCGATCAGGTGCAGCAGCTCGACCGTCCGGTTCGGGCTGTCGGTCGCCGGGTTGATCCCGATCACGGCGTCCCCGCAGCCGAGCAGCAGCCCGTCGACTATCGACGCGGTCACGCCGACCGGGTCGTCGGTGGGGTGGTTCGGCTGCAGCCGGGTGCCCATCGTGCCCGGCAGGCCGAGCGTCGAGCGGAACGCGGTGACCACCGGCGTGCGGCGGGCCACCGCGATCAGGTCCTGCACCCGCATCAGCTTGCTGACCGACGCGACCATCTCGGGTGTCAACCCCGCCGCGAGCGCGGTGGTGTCCGTCTCCGGGCGCAGCAGGTGGTCGCGCAGCCCACCGACGGTCAGCGACGCGACCGGTGCGAACGCCTCGGCGTCGTGGCCGTCGATGATCAGCCGGGTCACCTCGTCGTCCTCGTACGGCACGACCTGCTCGTCCAGGAACGTCGCCAGCGGCAGGTCGGCGAGCACCGCCTGCGCGGCGACCCGCTCCTGCTCCGAGGCCGCCGCGAGGCCCGCGAGCACGTCGCCGGAGCGCTCCGGGGTGGCCGCCGCCAGCAGGGCCCGCAGGTCGGCGAACTCGTAGGTGTGTCCGCCGAGCGTGCCGCGTCGCCCCGTCATGTACTTGCCCGCATATCGCCGAGTCTGCGGACAGCTCGTGACACGGGCATGACGCGTGCGTGAATCGGCCCGCCGCTTTGCGCGACCCGGGTGTGGCACCCAGGAGCCCTCAGCTCAGGTCGCGGCCCCGGCGAGCGCACCGCGTGCGGGAGCTCGAACGTCAGGATTCCGGTGCGGGCGCCTCCCCAGGTTTGCGGGCGAACAGGTAGGCCTGCGGGGTGTTCTCCGCCCCCTCCGGCTCACGTCGCAGCTCGGCGCGGACCTCGAACCCGGCCTCCCGCAGCAGGTCGGCGACGTGCTCGGGCCGCAGCCGGTAGACGTCGAGCGAGAGCGGGTGGCCGTAGGCGTGGGACAGGTGTACCGCGTCGTCGCCGACCTTGATCCCGAGCACCAGGTGGCCGCCCGGCGCGAGCACCCGGTGCTGCTCCGCGAACACGCCCGGCAGGAGCTCCGGCGGCAGGTGGATGATCGAGTACCAGGTGACGAGGCCCGCCAGGCCGCCGTCGGGCAGCGCCAGCGCGGTCATCGAGCCCTCGTCGAACCGCAGCTCCGGGTGCCGGCGGCGGGCCTCCGCGACCATGCCCGGCGACAGGTCGATGCCGGACACCGACAGGCCGAGCGAGGCGAGGTACCCGGTGAGCCGGCCGGGGCCGCAGCCCAGGTCGACCACCGGGCCACCGCCCGCCCTCAGCACGAGCTCGGCGAACGTGGCCAGCACCGCCCGCTCCCACGGGCTGTCCACGTGTGCCGACTCCAGCAGCTCGGCGTAGTCGACCGCCACCGTGTCGTAGGACGCCCGGATGACGCCGAGGCAGTCGGACCCCGGCGCAATGCCCGCCCCGACGCTGGACTCGACACGGGACCGGCTGTCAGTGCTGATGGCACTACCTTCCCTTCGCACGGTGGATCCCGGCAGGGAGCGCTTGTGGTGCTTGTCCCTTGAGGACTGTCATGAGACGGCGCCCCTGCCGGGTTCCGGTGAAGGCCTGACGTCCAGGAGGGTGTGGTCCCGC
>DATAYB010000235.1:0-4327 GCA_036272795.1 Pseudonocardia sp. | reverse complement strand
GGATCGTCCGTACTCCGACTAATTGAATGGGACCGTACCATGGCTGACCTCCTGCCAGCGCCGGCTTTGACAAACCCCGAACAACTCCCCGTCGAGCCATCTCCTGTCGCTCGGAAGCGGCGCCTGTCCAGAGGTCTGGTGGTCGCGGCGATCGCTGTCGTCGCCCTCGGAACGGCCGGGTATTTGTTTCGCGGCGACCTGATTGCATACTCGAACCCCGCCGCCACTGCCAGCGGCACCCAGTACTGCAAGGCGGGTCTGGTGACGGTGCACAGCATGACCCACGACGGGGTGATGCTCGGCGTCGCCGCACCCGGACCGGACGTGGCTACGGTCGACGTGTGGAACTCCCCCGAGCACCGGCGGATGGTTCAGCAGCTCACCCGCAAGGAGACCGGCACGTCGTTCGCGCTGTGGAACTTCGCCGGCTTCTTCGACCGGATCGACGTGAGCACCAGGACCGGTAGCTGGTGCACGGTGTCCCAGAATGTGCTCAACGAGCTGAACGCGGGACTGTGCACTCGTGACAGTGCGGTGGACCGGCCTGTCGGGGGCCTGCCAGACACGAGTTCGAGTTCGATCGTCTATTGCGGCGTGGGTCGGGTGAGCTCCGGGCACGAGGCGAGCCGCTCGATCGCCAGCCGCAGCCGGGTGGGAGCGAGCGCACCGTAGCCGACGACCAGGGCGGGACGGTCCGGGTCGGGTGCGGCACGGCAGCTGTCCAGGTCATCGACGTGCACGCCGCGCTCGGCCGCCTCGGCAACCAGCACGGCCGTCCGGACGGCGGGTGCCAACTCCACGACGAGGTGCAGGCCGGCTTCCGTGCCCCGGATACCGGTGACGGCGGGGACGGCGGCCAGTTCCTGCAGGACGGCCCGCCGCCGGTCCGCGTAGAGGCGTCGCGCCCTGGCGATGTGGCGCGACAGCTCGCCACTGCGCAGCATCCGCACGACCGCCTCCTGCGCCGACTCCGACGTCGTCGAGCCCAGGTCGGCACGGCTCGCGAGCACGGCGTCGAGCAGCTGCGGTGGTACCCGCAGGTAGGCGATGCGCAGCGCCGGGTCGAGGACCTTGGACAGCGTGCCGAGGTAGACCGTGTCGGCGGCCGGATCGAGGCCCGCCAGGCTGGGCAGCGGCGCCACCCCGAAGCGGAACTCGCCGTCGTAGTCGTCCTCGAGCAGCACGGCCCCGGTGTCGGCCGACCAGGCGAGCAGGTCGCGCCGCTCGTCCTCGTGCAGGCGGTGGCCGAGCGGGTACTGGTGGCTGGGCGTCAGGTAGACGGCGGCGGGCGGCGCCGGCAGGTTCCGCAGCCCGGCCAGCACCGATGCCGCGCCGTCGACCGCGATGGGTAGGACGCGCGCCCCGATGCGGCGCAGCACCATACCGACCGCCGGGTAACCCGGATCCTCGACGGCGACGTCGTGGCCGGGCCAGCCGAGCGCGAGCCCGAGGACCGCGAGCCCCTCCGACGTTCCCGCGCACAGCACGATCTCCTCCGGCCGGCAGGCGAGCCCCCGCGCCGACCGCAGGTGCTCCGCCAGCGCGGCACGCAGTGCGGGCAGGCCCTGGGCCGGTGGCACGGTCCCGGTGGCGTGCGACGGCCGGAACGCGGCGCGCCAGCGCGGGGTGGCCAGCACGCTCGGGTCGAGGTTGCCGGGGACCAGGTCGAACATCGGCGCCGGCGGCTCGGCCGGTGCCGGCTCGGGCTCCACCGGCCCGGCGCCCGCCGACTCGTCGGGGCGGTCGACCACGAACGTGCCCGAGCCGTGGCTGCTGTGCAGCCAGCCCTCACCCTCCAGCCGCAGGTAGCAGGCCACGACGGTGGTTCGGGCGACGCCGAGCGCGGCGGCCAGCGACCGGGTCGAGGGCAGCGGGTCGCCCGCGACCAGCACGCCGTCCCGCATGGCAGCCGTGAGCTGCTCGACGATCTGGTCGCGCAGCGAGTACCCGGAGCCCCGGTCGAGGGTCACCAGCTTGTCGATCTCGTGAAACATCCGCCTTACCCAGTGGTGTCGTGGAAACCAGCCGGACTGGACCGCGCGACGACCGCACGGCCGGCATCACGATATGGGCCATGACAGCAGACGTGCGGACGTCGGTCGACGGCGCGCCCGATCCCCTGACCGAGGTCAACCGGGCCAAGGAGCTGCAGCGTCGCGACCGCTCAGACCTCTATGCGGTGCTCGACGCGGCCCTGATCGCGCACGTCGGCTTCGTCCGGGACCACTTCCCCGTCGTCATCCCCATGGCGTACTGCCGCGACGGCGACACCCTCCTGCTGCACGGCTCGACCGGCGCCGGGGTCAGCAAGGCGGCGCGTGCGGGCCTGCCCATGTCGGCGACGGTGACCGTGCTCGACGGCCTCGTCTACGAGGGTTCGCTGTTCGACTCGACGGTGAACTACCGCAGCGCGATGGTCTTCGGCACAGCGCTCCCGGTGCCGGACGCCGAGCGGGAGGAGGCGGTCCGCGTGATCTCCGAACGGCTCATGCCCGGGCGCTGGGCCGAGGTACGGCCACCGACGCGCAAGGAGCTCGCCGCCACGTACATCCTGCGCCTGCCGCTGGACCGGGCGAGCGTGAAGATCCGTGCCGGCGGCCCGTCCGAGGACCCCGTACCCGGGCTGTGGACGGGCCACGTGCCGATCCGGCTGACCCTCGGCGCCCCCATCACCCAGGACGGCGTCGACGAGCCGGTGTCGGCCTCCGTGCCCCAGGCGCATGCCGCCTTCGCGCAGCGGTTCGGCCAGCTGCCCGACTGAGCACTCCCGACCGCGCACCATGAGAGGACCTCGCCGTGCAGATCCTGGAACTGCGCCACGTCGAGTGCGAGCCGCCGGCCGCCTACCTGCCGGCGCTCACCGAGCACGCCGAGGTGGTGACCGTCCGGGCGTGGCGCGACCCACTGCCCGAGCACCACCGGTTCGCCGCGGTCATCGCCATGGGCGGCCCGATGGGCGTCAACGACCGGGCCACGCTGACCTGGCTCGATGCCGAGCTCAGCTACCTGCGCGAGGCCGTCGAGGCCGGCGTTCCCGTGTGGGGGGTCTGCCTCGGCGCGCAGCTGCTGGCGGCGGCACTCGGGGCGGCGGTGTACTCCGGCCCGGTCCCGGAGGTCGGCGTCGCCGAGGTCGAGCTGACCGCCGCCGGTGCGGACGACCCCGTCTGGGGCGACACGGCGCCCCGGCTGACCACGATGCAGTGGCACGGCGACACCTTCGACGTGCCACCAGGGGCCGAGCTGCTGGCGAGCTCCCCGCTGTACCCGAACCAGCTGTTCCGGCACGGCACCAGCTACGGCATCCAGTTCCACGTCGAGGCCGACTCGGCGCTCGCGCGGCAATGGCTGGCGATCCCGGCGTACCGCAAGTCGCTGCGGCAGGCGCTGGGCGAAGGCGGCGAGCGGACGTTCCTGGACGAGCTGGCGGCGGCGGAGCAGTCGATGCTCAACACGGCCAGGCGCACCGCCCAACGCTGGCTGGACCTGCACGTACTAGCCCCGCGAAGCTGACCCCGCGCAGTCCCTCCGGAGAACACGGCGAGCCATCCCGAGCGAGGCGCCGCGACGCGCTGACCAGCGCGCACTTCGCACACCGTGCTGTCGCTTCGCACACCGGCCAGAGCCACTTCGCACAGCGTGCTGTCACTTCGCATACTCCGCACACTGTGCGAAGTGGATGCACGGTGTGCGAAGTGCGCGCTGTCCAGCCGGCATGCGAAGCCAGGCCGACAAAACCTGCCTCGCGTGTAGTTGGGGAACGACAGACAGGCCGAGCGCGACCACAACCAGCCCCCGTGCAGCTCGGCAACCACACGCAGGCGCGCCGGCCACCACGACGCGGGCCCGGCGATCCACGGCTGGCCAACGTCCCGACCGAGCCATCCCGGGCGAGGCGCCGCGACGCGCTGACGTGGGGTATCGGAGGTCGGCGGCGAACCGGCAGGATGACCTCCGCCACGTCGGCGCACCGACGGGGACTCGACCGAGCTGGGAGCCCCCATGGATCTGAACCTGACCGGCAAGGTCGCGGTGGTCACCGGCGGCAGCAAGGGTATCGGCCTGGCCGTCACCAAGGCACTCGTCGCGGAGGGCGTCCGCGTTGTCGCCGGCGCTCGCGCCGCGGGGTCCGACCTGGCCGAGCTCGCCTCCACCGGCGCGGTGCACCCGGTGGAGGTCGACCTGACCGCCCCGGACGGGCCGGCGCGGCTCATCGCCGAGGCGGCGGCCGCGTTCGGCGGCATCGACATCCTGGTCAACAACGTCGGCGCCGCGCGGGTCAGGCTGGACGGGTTCCTCGCGATCCCCGACGAGGACTGGGTGAGCTCGC
>DATAYB010000234.1:0-6739 GCA_036272795.1 Pseudonocardia sp. | reverse complement strand
GGAGGACGGGCACGTCACGGCCGGCTTCGCCTCGGTGGCGGCCGCGGTGCTCGACCATGGCGACCGCCCGGTGGCTGCGATCAGCGTCACTTTCCGGCACGAGTGCCCGGGGCCCCGTGACTGCGGGCGCGACTGGCCGGCGCTGGCCGCAGAGGTCCGCAAGGCCGCCGGCGACCTCACCACCCGCATCGGCGGCCGCCCCCCGCAGCTGGCGTGAGCTGCAGGAGAGACCGAGCCGCCAGTTACCGAACTCCACAACAGACAGGTCCTGAGCGCGAAAAACCTGCCTCCCGTGCAGCTCGGTAACACCAGGCAGGCCAGCCCCTAGGCCGGCCTGCCTGGTGTGTAGTTCGGTGAACGACAGGCCGCTCAGTCGGCGAGCTTGACCTCTGCCTCGATGGCTTCCATCTCCTCGCGCTGCGCGTCCACGATGGCGCCCACCTTCTCGGCCGGCATCGCCACGCTCACCGCGAAGTAGAAGATGACCAGGCTGAAGGCGGCCACCACGACCGCGTCCCAGCCGTCGCCGATCACCTTGAGGTCGCCCCAGGTGCCGTACTGACCGAGCAGCCCGATGATCAGGCAGCCGCCCAGCCACGGCCAGATCCACGAGGCGGCCCGCCAGTCGATGTCCGGGCGGTCGTCCGGGGTCGTCAGCGCCAGCGTGACCTCGAACAGCACCCGGCCGAGGAAGATGGCGACCAGCAGTTTGAGCGTGACGTCGAAGCCACCCCAGTAGATGATCAGGTTGGCGAAGATGAAGCCGAGCGGGGCCAGCACCTTCGGGAACGGCAGGTGGTACGGGCGGGGCCGGTCGGGGTCGCGCAGCCGCAGCGCGGCCATCGACACCGGCGCGAACGCGTACATGATCGCGGTAGCCGAGGTGACCACGCCGACCAGTGCCTGCCAGCTCGGGAACGGCAGGAACATGAACTCGCCGACCACGAATGCGAGCAGGATCGAGACCAGCGGCACACCGCGCACGGTGAGCTTGCCCAGCACGGCCGGCAGCACACCGGTGCGGCCCATCGCGTAGGTGGCGCGCGCCGAGGTGGCCACGTAGATCAGCCCGGTGCCCGCCGGTGAGACGAACGCGTCGGCGTAGAGCACGTAGGCCAGCCACGCGGCACCGGCGCCGGCGGCGAGCGAGGCGTACGGGCCGAAGTCGCCCTTGCCGATCGGGTTGTCCCAGTTGTGCGCGACGGCCGCCGGGTCGAGAGCCCCGATGAACGCGATCTCCAGCAGGATGTAGACGGCGGCGCCGATCATCATCGCCACGATGATCGCGCGCGAGAGGTCCTTCTCCGGGTCACGTGCCTCGCCGCTGACCTGGATGGCCTGCTCGAAGCCCTGCAGGGCGAACACCACCCCGGCCGGCAGCGCCGCGAAGATGCCGTGCGCGCCGTGCGGGGCGAAGCCGCCGCCCGCGGTGAAGTTGCTCGCGTGGAAGGTCAGCGAGACCAGCACGACCACGGTCAGCACCGGGACGGCTGTCTTCCAGATCACCGTGACGGCGTTGCTGTCGGACAGCAGCTTGACGCCGATGATGTTGATCACGGTGAAGAGCACCATCAGCAGCGTGGCCCAGAAGATGCCGCTGCCGGTCAGCGTGCCGTCGTCCTTCAGCAGCGCGAGGTGGTCCTTGATCCAGCCGATGTTGTCCAGGTACGCCAGGCTGGCCTCGACCTCGATGGGCGCGATCGCCACCGCCTGCAGCCACGTGGCCCAGCCCGCGGTGAAGCCGGCCAGCGTGCCGAACGCGAACAACGGGAAGCGCGCGGTACCGCCCGAGGCCGGGTAGGCCCCACCGAGCTCCGCGTGGATCAGCGCCAGCACCGCCAGCATGACCGCGGCCAGCACCCAGGACACCAGCGACGCCGGACCGGCCGTCTTCGCCGCCGTGAGCGCACCGAGCAACCAGCCCGAGCCGATGATCGATCCGAGCGAGATGAAGGTCAGACCCCAGAACCCGATGGAGCGTTGCAGCGAGGGTGTGCCGGTGGTGGTGTTGCTGACGGTAGGCGTGGCCATGTGATGCCTTCCCTCCCAGGGGCGAACGCGAGTCAGGACGAGCGAGACCGAGGCCACCCGTTCGTGCAGTGGGGGAATCTTGCAACACGTGGCTTTAACGCTTTGCAACGATCAGGTAAAGCAGATCCATAACGCGGTGAAGGCTTGCGTCAAGACCCAAATAGGAGTACAAGCTCGAAAGACTGACTCGAGCCTGCCCAGCCAGCCCAGATCGGCACAGCACAGGCAGAAAGTGCTGTTCATGGCCCTGCGGTGATATCCGCCGAAATGATCAGGCACCTCAATTAACTATCAGTGAACTCTCAGTTCTAATATTTGTTTTCCACTGCCCGCCGAGCTCGTCCTAACGCGGATCAAACAGCACGGTGCCCCGGACCGGCCACGATCCGGGGCACCATACGGTTTAGCTCGTTCGAGTCATCGGTCTAGGACTGGTCATTCGGGGTCGTAGGTCGGGGTTTCCTCGGTCGAGAGCGTGCCGGCCGACGGCTCGGATGCCGCCGGACCGGTCTAGACGGTCTCGGCGCCGCCCTGCGGCACGATCGCGAACCGCAGCTGCGGCTCTCCGCTGGGCTCGGTGAACTGCTCGACGTCGAGCACCTTGTCGCCGAGCACCTCGGCCGCCTGCTGCTCCAGGTAGACCTTTGCGCCACGATCCTCGACCACTGTGTCGTCCTGGCCAGGGCCGGGCACCAGGGCCAGCTCCAGGCCCTGCCCGGCACCGTCGGAGGCGATCCGCGCGCCCGATCCCTCTGGCATCTCGCCCCGCGACACGAGAGCGTTGATGGCCTCTGCTGCGTTCTCGGTGATTGCCAACATGCCGCCCGACGGTAGGGGCAGAGGCCGTCGCTCGCAGCGTGGAGCACGCCCGATCGCGCCGGATCGGACCGGCGGTCGGTTTCGCGCGACGGGCCGCACACGCCGAGCTGACATAGCCTGGCGTGCATGGTGGGGGACTTATCGGCCGGCGCGCCGCCGGCCGTGGGGTGGATCCGCCGGCTCTCGGCCGCCTGCTGGCGGCACCCGGTGGTCACACTCTCGGCGCTGCTGGCATCCACGTTCGGGGTCGGCTTGGAGGCCGTCGGGCCGCTGCTGACGAAGGTCGCGGTCGACAACTCGGTACGCGGGGTGACCGCCGGGCTGCCCGCGCTCGTAATCGCGCTGGCCGCGCTGGCCGTGGTGCGATTCGGCGCGGCGTTCGTCAGGCGCTACCTCGGCGGGCGGCTGTCCCTGGACGTGCAGCACGACCTGCGACGCGCGGTGTTCGGCGCCGTGCAGCGCCTCGACGGGCCGAAGCAGGACAGCCTGCGCACCGGCCAGGTGGTGTCCCGCGCGATCAGCGACCTGCAGCTGGTGCAGGGCCTGCTCGGAATGGTCCCGCTGATGGTCGGCACCGTCGTACTGGTGCTCGCCTCGATCGCGGCGATGTTGTGGCTCTCGCCGCTGCTCACCCTGATCTCGCTGGTGGTGGTGCCGGCCGCCGTGCTGATCACCGCGCGGACCCGGCGCACGCTGTTCCCCGCCACCTGGTCCGCCCAGCAGCGGGCCGCCGACATCGCCCAGCACGTCGAGGAGACCGTCACCGGCGTGCGGGTGGTCAAGGGCTTCGGCCAGGAGACCCGCGAGGTGTTCACGCTGCAACGGCGGGCCCTGCGGCTCTACGGCGAGCGACTCCGGGCCGCCCGGCTGACCGCGAAGCTCGCCCCGCCGCTGGCCGCGCTGCCCGCGGTGGGCCTGATCGCGGTGTTCGGCATCGGCGGGCTGCTCGCGCTGCGCGGCGAGATCACCATCGGCACGTTCCTGGCGTTCTCCACCTATGTCGGCAACCTCGTCGGGCCGGCCCGGATGATCGGCAGCACGGTGGTCGCCGCACAGCTGGCCAGGGCTGGCGTCGAGCGCGTCTACGAGCTGATCGAGTCGCAGCCGGAGGTGGCCGACCCGGTCGACCCGGAGACACTGCCGGCGGGCCCGCTCGCGGTCACGCTGGACGGCGTGCGGTTCGGCTACACCCGCGACGAGCCCGTGCTGGACGGCTTCTCGCTGACCGTGGCACCCGGAGAGACCGTCGCGCTGGTCGGCTCGGCGGGCTCCGGCAAGTCGACCGTGGCACTGCTGTTACCCCGGTTCTACGACCCGCAGGCCGGCCAGATCCGGATCGGCGCGGAAGGGCACATGGTGCCGCTGCCGGAGCTGGGGCTGGCGCAGCTGCGCCGCGAGCTGGGTGTGGTGTTCGAGGAGGCGTTCCTGTTCTCCGACAGCATCCGCGCCAACATCGCCTACGGGCGCCCGGACGCCACCGACGAGGAGGTCCGCGCCGCCGCCCGTGCCGCCCAGGTGGAGGAGTTCGTCGAGCAGCTGCCGGCCGGCTACGACACGCTGGTCGGCGAGCGCGGGCTGACCCTGTCCGGCGGCCAGCGCCAACGCATCGCGCTGGCCAGGGCACTGATGTCCAACCCACGCATCCTGCTGCTGGACGACGCCACCTCCGCGGTGGACGCGACCACCGAGGCGGCCATCCACGCGACCCTGCGCGAGGTCACCGCGACGCGCACCACGATCCTGATCGCGCATCGCCGCTCCACCCTCGCACTGGCCGACCGGATCGTCGTGCTGGACGGCGGCCGGGTGCTCGACGTCGGCACCGAGCGCGAGCTGGAGCAGCGCGGCACGCTGGCCGTCGTCGGCGGCGAGTGCACCTCGGGCACCGCCGGCCCCGCGCCCGACCGCCTCTGGCCGGCCGCCGCGCCGGAGTCCGCCACCGGCACCGCGACGGGGCGGACCGGAGCCGGCGGCTACTCCGGCGGCCCCGGCCCGGGCGGCTGGATGGCTGGCGACGTGCCGCCGACCCCGGAGCTGGTCGCCGCCGTCCGCGCGCTGCCGGTGCCGACCGACCGCCCGGAGCTGGGCCGCGCCGGCGAGCGGGTGGACCCCACCGCGCCGGACCCCGGTTTCGCGCTCGGCAAGCTGCTGCGGCCGGTGCGCATGGCGCTCGCGCTGAGCGTCCTGCTGGTCAGCGCGGACGCCCTGGCCTCCGTCGCCTACCCGTCGCTGGCCCGGCTCGCGGTCGACGGCGGCATCGTGGGGAAGGCGCCGACGGTGCTCGCGCTGGCCGCCGGGATCGGGCTGCTGGTGGTCGCGGGCGACTGGCTGGCCACCTGGCTGCAGACCCTGGTCACCGCGCGCGCCGGCGAGAGCGTGCTCTACCTGCTCCGGGTGCGCAGCTACGCCCACCTGCAGCGGCTCGGGCTCGACTACTACGAGCGCGAGCTGGCCGGGCGGATCATGACCCGGATGACGACGGACGTGGATGCGCTGTCCACGTTCCTGCAGACCGGGCTGGTGCAGGCGGTGGTCAGCCTGCTCACCGTGGTCGGGGTGGCGGCCGCACTGCTGGTCACCGACCTGCGACTGGGCCTGGTCGCGCTGGCCGCGCTGCCGATCCTGATCGCGGCGACCGTGGTGTTCCGGCGGCTGTCCTCGGTGGCCTACGCCGACGCCCGGGAGCGGGTCAGCGCGGTCAACGCCGACCTGCAGGAGAACGTGTCCGGGCTGCGGGTGTCCCAGGCGTTTGTCCGCGAGGAGCACAGCGCGGCCCAGTTCGGCGCCCGCAGCGAGGCCTACCGGGTGTCGCGGCTGCGCGCGCAGCGCTACATCGCGACGTACTTCCCGTTCGTCACGCTGCTCTCCGAGCTGGCGCTGGCGGGGGTGCTTGCGGTCGGCGCGACGCGGGTCGCGGGCGGCGACCTCACACCCGGCGTGCTCACGGCGTTCCTGCTCTACCTCGGCATGTTCTTCACGCCGGTGCAGCAGCTCTCGCAGGTGTTCGACGGCTACCAGCAGGCCAGGGTCGGGCTGTCCCGGATCGGTGAGCTGCTCCGCACGCCGACCTCGGTGCCGGAGGCCCAGGACGACGCGGTCGAGGTGCCGGCCCGGCTGCGCGGCGACGTGGTGCTCGACGACGTCCGGTTCCGCTACGCCGGGGCGGACCAGGACGCGCTCGCCGGGGTGACACTGCACATCTCGGCGGGTGAGACGGTGGCGCTCGTGGGTTCCACGGGGGCCGGCAAGTCAACCGTGGTCAAGCTGCTCGGACGGTTCTACGACGTCAGCTCGGGGCAGGTCCGGGTGGACGGGGTGGACCTGCGGCGCTACCGGCTGGGCGGGTTCCGGCGGCGGCTGGGGGTGGTGCCGCAGGAGGCGCACCTGTTCACCGGGGACGTGGCGTCGAACATCGCCTACGGCCGCCCCAGCGCCTCGCCTGCCGAGATCGAGGCGGCGGCGCGGGCGGTCGGAGCGCTGGACATGGTGGCGAGCCTGCCGGGCGGCTTCCGGCAGCCGGTCGGCGAGCGCGGCCAGGGGCTGTCCGCCGGCCAGCGCCAACTGGTCGCGCTGGCCAGGGCCGAGCTCGTGGACCCCGACCTGCTGCTGCTCGACGAGGCGACAGCCGCCCTCGACCCCGCAACCGAGGCCGCCGTGCTCGCCGCCGGTGACCGGCTTGCGGGCCGGTCGGGCGATCCCGAGCCGGGCGGCCGGCCTGCCGGTGAACCGGGGCGGCGGCGGACGACCGTGCTGGTGGCGCACCGGCTGGCCACCGCGGCGCGGGCCGACCGGATCGTGGTGCTCGCCGGCGGCCGCATCGTGGAGCAGGGCAGCCACGCGGAGCTGCTCGAGCGCGGTGGCCGGTACGCGGCGTTCTGGCGGGCGGGCT
>DATAYB010000233.1:0-1786 GCA_036272795.1 Pseudonocardia sp. | reverse complement strand
GACAACACCATAGCCGAACAGCTGTTCGAAGCCGGCGGGACACGCCGATCGGGGATAATCGGCCGGTCCCGGGGGCAGGCTAGCGGCTCACCGGCGGCGCTCGGGCACCGACCAGATGACCGGTTCCAAGGGGTCGCTCCGGCGCGGTGGCGTGTGAGCGCGGTGGAGCGCGCCGTGGCGTCGTCGATTTGTGAGGACTCGCATCACGCCAGGTCGCTCGCGCACCTTCCAGGGTTCCCACGCCCCTTCCGAGACCACACCGCACACCACCACGTGCGGAGTGCTCGATGGTGGCAACTCCACGCAGGCCGGCGTCGGTCCGACTTCGCACGGCGTGCTCTCACTTCGCACAGTCTGCGGAGTATGCGAAGTGAAGGGACGGCATGCGAGGTGAAGGTGAGCGGTACTGGGGGCGGCGTCCGCCCGGCGGGACGGCGTGCGCGAGGTTAGGGCTACGTGCGTCGGGCGGGCCGTGCTCAGGTGTCGCGGAGCAGCGCCACGTGGCCACCCCGGGCGGCGTCGGCGACCTTGCGGTGCGCGAGCCGGGGACTCCCCCCGACCGGGCGAGCGACTCGATCCGGCTCGCTGCGCAGCCCCCGCACAAGACCCGCCCGGGAACGACCCCTTGGGATTGATCCTCTAGCGGCGTTCGGGCGGTACGTCGTAGGCCGCGCAGACCACCCGCCAGATCTCGCGGGGGTCCCGGCCGGCCTCGAGCGCCTGGTTCACCGTCTGCCCGTCGAGCTCGGCGAACACGTGGTCGGTGGCCAGCGAGCTGGCCCGCACCGAGCCGAACTCGTCCGACATCAGCTCGCGGAATTGACTCAGTCGCACCCGTGCACGCTAGTGCGATGGCCACAGACGTTGCCGCGAGGACCCGGTGAACGTCTGTGGGCACCGCACCGGGCAGGCGCACCGGGTGCCACCGCCCCCGACCCGGAAACGGGTACCGTGCGGTTGTGCTCACCAACCCCGACCCGACCGGGCTGTCCACCCCGCTGGGCCAGCTCGTGGTCGGTGCCGGCCTGGTGGCGTCTCTGGTGGTGCTTTTGCGCTGGTGGTGGACTCAGCGCAAGCGCTAGCTTCGGGCTCATGACCGGTCATCACCTCGCCCAGCTGAACGTCGCACTGCTGCTCGAACCACTCGACTCCCCCCGCCTGGCCGGTTTCGTGGCCGCCCTGGACGAGATCAACGCGCTCGCCGACGCCGCGCCCGGCTTCGTGTGGCGCCTGCAGACCGAGGACGGCGACGCGACCGCGGTCCGCATGTTCGACGACGACCGGCTGATCGTGAACATGAGCGTATGGACGTCGGTGGAGACGCTCGCCGACTACGCCTACCGGAGCGACCACGTGCGGATACTGCGGCGGCGCAAGGAGTGGTTCGAGTCGATGCGCGAGGCCTACCAGGTGCTGTGGTGGGTGCCGGCCGGCGAGGTGCCCACCGTGGCCGAGGCCGAGCGGCGGCTGGTCCACCTGCGCGAACACGGCCCGTCAGCGCACGCGTTCACATTCCGGACGCCGTTCCCCGCGCCGGCAGGGGCCGACACACCCGGCGTCGCGCCCGCCGTCGAGGACGACTGGCTCTGCCCGGCCTGACCCACGTGGCCACGCCCTCCTGAGAGCGGTCCGCCGAACTATCAGATGGCGGACCCGGTCAGGTGGAGCCGAGCGACTTGGACAGCGCCGCCCACCGCTGCAGCAGGGCCGTGCCGGCGCCGGAGTCCACCGCTTGGGCGACCCGTTGCCAGGCAGCCCTCAGGTCGGCGACCAGATCACCACTCAA
>DATAYB010000232.1:0-18484 GCA_036272795.1 Pseudonocardia sp. | reverse complement strand
GGACCGTGCGGGGGCGGCGGCCGACCGCCACCTCGGCCAGCTCCGGCTGGGGCGCGCTGACCAGCCCGGGCATGCGGGTGGTCACGCTGGCGGCGCTGGGCTTCGGGGTCGTGGTCGGCGTCGTCGAGGTCGGGGTGCCGGCGGTGACCACGGAGGCCGGCCGCCCCGCGCTGGCCGGTGCACTGCTCAGCGCCTGGTCCGTCGCCTCCGTGCTGGCCGGGCTGCTCTACGGGCTGCGGCCGTGGCCTCGAGCACTGCACCTGCGGCTACCGGTGCTGCTGGCCTGGTTCGGGTTGTCGGTGGGTGCCATGGCGCTCGCACCGGGCCTGCTCGGCGTGACGGTGGCCATGCTGGTGGCCGGCTGCGCGGTCACCCCCCAGGTCACCGCCCACTCGATGGTCGTCGAGCTGGCCGCCCCGGCAGGGACCGCCACCGAGGCGTTCGGCTGGGTGATCACGGCGACCACCCTCGGCCTCGCAGGCGGGCAGGCCCTCGGCGGCACGCTGGTGGAGGCCATGGGCCCCGACACGGCCTTCCTGACCGGCGGTGCCACGGCGGTCGTCCTGGCCGGCCTGGTGGCCCTGCTGCGCGGCAACCTGGCGCCGGCGCGACAACCCGCCGTACCGGCCAACCGGTAGCCGCGAGCGGCGGCTCAGCACGAGCCGCCGCCGGCACCGGTGCGGCCGCCTGCCGAGTCCTCAGCCGGCGCGCAGGTAGTCCAGCTGGGCGCGCACGGACGACTCGGCGGCCGGCCACAGCACCTGGTCGACGTCCGCGTAGACGAGCTCGACGACCTGGCGCGGTGTGGCGTCCGGGCCGAGCTGGCGCAGCGCCTCCCGGACCTGCTCGAGGCGCTGCTCACGGTGTGCCAGGTACTCGCGGGCCACCGTGCCGGCGTCGGGCAGCTCCGGACCGTGCCCGGGCAACACCGCCAGCCCCTCCGGCAGCTCGGCGAGGCGGCGCAGCGAGCCGAGGTAGTCGCGCAGACGCCCGTCCGGCTGTGCGATGACCGTGGTGCCCCTGCCGAGCACCGTGTCGCCGGTGAGCACGGCGTCGTCGAGCACGAAGCTGAGCGAGTCGGCGGTGTGCCCCGGGGTGGCCAGCACGCGCAGCTCGAGGCCGGCGGCGACGATCACGTCACCCTCGGTCAGGCCCTCATCGCCGAGCACCAGCTTCGGGTCCAGCGCGCGCACGGGGGCGTGGGTGAGCTCGGCGAGACGGGGTGCGCCCTCGGAGTGGTCGAAGTGGTGGTGGGTGAGCAGGATCTGCGCCACCGGCCCGTGCTCGGCGATCCGCCGCAGGTGCTGCTCGTCCAGCGGGCCCGGGTCGATCACGATCACCCCCTCGGCGTCCGGAGCGCGCAGCAGCCAGGTGTTGGTGCCCTCCAGGGTCATCGGGGAGGGGTTCTCGGCGAGCAGCACCGACGCCGTCGCGGTGACCGGCCGCAGCTTCTCGTACAGCGGGTGCGCCGGGCGCTCGCCCTCGGGGAGCAGGCCGCGCCGGGGCGGGTTCGGGCTGGGCGACTGGCGCGGCCGCAGCGTCAGCGGCGCGGTGTCGTAGCCCAGCTCACCGGGCAGCGACAGCAGGACCTTGCCACCCTCGCGCCGCACCTTCGGGATCAGCGGGTTGATCGCGCGGTGCTCGCCGGCGGCGAGTGCGGCGGCCACCTCGGGCTGCGCGCCGAGCTGCTCCAGGCTGACCCACGTCGGCGGCAGCAGCTGCATGCGGTCGCCCCGCCATTCGGCCAGCGCGTCCGCCGGGCGGTGCCAGCCGGCCTCGGTGACCTCGGTGGTGCTGTCGTCGGCCTGCTGGCCCGGCGGCAGCTCGGCCACGAAGAAGTACGTGTCGTAGCGGCGCGGCTCGACCTCCGGGGTGATCCAGTTGGACCACGGCCGGAGCAGGTCGGCGCGCAGCACCCAGCCGTTGGTGGTGAGCACGTCGGCGAGCGAGCCACGCCGGTCCACCAGGTCGGCACGGGCCGCCGCGAGCTGCTCCCCGCTGACGTCCAGTGCACTGCCGTCCGGGTCACCGGCCAGCAGCACGCCGCACTCCTCGAAGGTCTCCCGTACCGCGGCGCAGACCAGCGCGGCGGCGAGCCCCTCGTCGCAGCCGAACCGGCCGGCCCACCAGGACGGCGGCGGGCCGATCCAGGTGGTCGCGTCCAGCTGGCGGTCGCGGTCGTCGATCCCGCCGCCGGGGAACACGGTGGCACTGGGCGCGAACGCCATCGCCTTCACGCGGCGCTGCAGGAACACCTCGAGCCCTGCCTCGGCATCGCGGAGCAACATAACCGTTGCCGCAGGTCGGGGGGTTACTGGCGAGTCAGGAGCCGGCATGATCCTGACTCTAACCGCTCACCTCGGCCCCCACCCGCCGGGCGAGCGGGCCGGCCCCGGGCAGTACGGGCGGCAGCCCCGGACCGTCGGGCGAGGACGCGCTACTCGCCCCGCCCGGCCAGCGCGGAGACCACACTCGCCACAGCGGCCGACACGTAGGCCCGCCCGGTCTCGTACCCGACGCTCGCCGGCTGGGCGCTGAGCAGCGCGATCACGTAGCGGGCGCCCGTGCCGGAGACGCCCGTGCTGTGCAGGTACAGCGTCGGCCCGTCGATCATCCAGCCCTGCTTGGCGGCCACCCCGAGCGGGCGGGGGCTCCGCAGCAGGCCGAAGCTCTGGTCGAAGCCGTCCGCGCCGATGTCCTGGGCGCTGGCCAGCGCGCCGAGCACGGCATCCCGGTCCGCCTGGGTCATCTCGGTGAGCAGGTACTGGTACACGGCGACGACGTCCCGCGCGGAGATCAGCGTCTCGCCCCACTCACCGGGGTTCGCAGGCGGCCGGGTGTCCTGCAGGTTGGCCAGCGCGACCATGTCGGTGACCGTGCGGGGGCCGCCGAACTGCTCCCAGAGTGTGTTCATGGCGTTGTCGTCGCTCAGGCTCAACGCGCGCTGGATGTCCGCCCGCTGCGCGTCGGTGAGCAGCGCGCCCCCGGTCTCACTGCGGTGCAGGATCGACACCGCGGTGAAAAGCTTGACCACGGACGCCGAGAAGAGCGGCGTGGCGCCCTGCGAGCCGACGCCGAGCTGCCCGCTGACCCGGTCCAGCACGGCGACCCCGTAGGCGGCCACCGGCGGCTGGGCGGCGTTGAGCACGTCCACGGAGGCGGCGGCGGCCTGCACGGCGGCACCCGAGGCGGCCAGCCCGGCGCTGTCAGTTCCGGTGCCGGTACCGCTGCCCGTGCCGCCGCTGCCGGTGGTCACTGTGCCGGTCGTCGGGTCGGTGGCCGCCGGGTAGTAGTACTCGCCGCTGGCCTGCTGGGCGCGCTGCACGATCAGCACGGATGCCCCGACCGTGACCACCGAGAGCACACTCGTGAAGCACAGCAGGAACCAACGCCGGCCGCGTGCCGCGGTGTGCCGCGCCGGCGGCTCCTGCCTCATGGCGACAGCCTGCCGGCCCGACCTTTGAACGACCTTGCAATGTCATACATCCGTGATCATCAGGACCGGGCTGCTGTTCGCGGGTCGCGAGAACAGCCCCCTTGTCCTGATGATCACGCAGAAAGCGGCGGAGCTCAGCCGGTGCGGTCGGGCGGCGGGTCGCCCGGGCGCGTGGGGCGGGGCTTGCGGCCGCCGTTGGCACCTCGGAAGATCCGCGGCTGGTCCTTGTCGGGCGCTGCACTGCCCCGGTCCTCGCGCGCCGCGAGCTCCTCGTGGAGCTGGCGGAGCAACCGCTGCTCCACGTCCGACAACGGGCCGTCCGCCGTGTCATCCGGCCGGCCCGGGGGGCGTTTTCCCGGACCACCCGGCCCGCCCGGCCCGTTGGGTCCACCGGGGCCACCCGGTCCGCCTGGTCCGGCCGGCGGCACCGGACGGTTGGCGGCGGTCCGCTCCGGACCGGTCGAGAACGCTCCGGTGGCGCCGGGCGGGGTCGGCCGGGGCGGCGGTCCTGGCCGGCCCTTCGGATCCCCCTGCACCGGTCCACCGTCGCGCGACCCGCTCCAGGGCTCCCCGGGACGACGGTCGGCGGGCGGCAGGTCGGGCGAGGGCCGTGGCCCGTCCGCCACGTCCGGGCGGAACAGGTCGTCCTCGCTCTCGACGCCACCCCGGTCGAAGGTCAGCCCGGAGGCGATCTCGTCGAAGCCGGCGTCGGAGCGGTCGGTGCGCTCGTTGCGTGGCCGGCGCGGGGTCGAGCTACGTGCGGTGATCACGCGGTCCACCGGGCGCATCGGCGCGGGCCGTCCGTCGTCCGCCGAGCCTGAGCCGGTGCCACCTCGGGGCGGTTCCGGTCTGCGGGCGGCATCACGGGGTCTGGAGTCGGCGGCGTTGGCGGGTGCCTCGGGGCGTGCGCCACCCGGGCGGCCGTTCGGGGCCACCGCCCTGGTCACGCCGGTGGTCTCGGTGAGCGGCCGGTCGCCGGCCACCTCGACGCGGTGGGCCTCGGCCAGCGCGGCGCGGTGGTAGTCGCCGAGCTCGATGTCGGCGGCGAACACCTCCACCGATGCGAACACGCCGGCCCGCAGCAGTACCTCGCCGACCTGGTAGGCGAGCACGTCGGCGCCGTCCGAGTCGTCGGCCTCGATCAGCACCACGGGGTGCGGCAGCGGGCCCGGCGCCGAGCCCGCCGGGGTGCACCGCCAGCTCAGCCAGAGCTCGCAGTCCCGCAGCAGCCGGGACGGCACCGCGCCCAGCGCGTGCTCGGGGGACCGCTCTCCGGTGGGCACGGGGAACCCGCCGCTGGCCGGGTCCGCGAGGAACCGGTGTCGCAGCCGTGGTGTGGTGTCCGGCGCGGGCAGCGTCTCACCCCTGGCGAGCAGCTTCAGTCGACTCGCGGCGGCGTGCAGCTGATCGTGCACCGTCGTCGGCAACCGCACCCGGTCCGCCTGCACGGCCGCCGTGGCGAGCTCCAGCGCGTAGTCGCCCTCGCCGACCGCAACCAGCTCCCGGCACCAGCCGAGCAGCTCGTCGTCGAGCAGCCCGGCGAGCGAAAGCAGCAGGCTGTGCGTGTCGACCGTGACGTCGATGACTTCCCGGTCTTCCGGCATCTCGCCTCCTTGACCTTTGTTGTCCCTCGCCTCAGGCGTCGACGAGCGAACCGGAGTCGCGGCGGTTACGCCCCGGATCCCGGTCGTTCGGACGCCACAGCGAGGTCGAGTCACGCAACGCCAGCCGGTGGTAAGGGGGGAGGGCCAGCGGAGGTGACACCACTTCCACGCACGGCGTGAGATCGCCGTGCGCACGCAGCACGCGCTGCAGAGTGCCGGTCAGGGCCGGCAGATCCTCAGTCACGTGTGCCAGGACCACCCGTTGGGGGCGTGGGCGGTCGACGCGCCAGCTGCGGCGCAGTTCCTTCGCACCGGGGTGGCCTCGGACCACCGCGGTGAGCATCAGATCGATGCTGTCCCGCCAGCCACCGGGGCCGGCAAGGTCCGCGCAGACCTCTTCGGGGCTGAGCTCGGCGCGGAAGGTCGCATTCGTCTCACCCGGTTCACCGACCGGGAGTACCGCGTCCAGCTGCCGCTGGGTGGCACCCCAGAGCGGCAGGCAGGACTCCATCAGCTCGCGCTCGGCATCGGTCAGTCCGATGCGGTTGCGCAGCAGTGCCTTGGGCAACGCGCGGCTCAGCGCGGCGTGCCCGTCGGCGGCCAGCCAGTCCCGCAGCCGCCACAGCAGCCGGTCGGGCAGCCGCCCGGCCAGCCTGACCAGCAGGTCGTGGCAGGCGCGCTCGGGATCCATCGGGACGCCGCTGTCGCTCTGGGTGCTCATCGCTCTCCCTGGCTCCACTCGGTCGGCGACCCGCGAAAGGCCGGCGCCGCCGGCTCGGTCACGGGGACACCTCGACGACGATCTCCAGCTCGACGGGCGCGTTCTTCGGCAGCTCGGCCACCCCGACGGCGGAACGGGCATGCCGGCCGTCGTCGAGGAACACCTCACCGAACAGCGCGGACGCGCCGTCGATCACCGCGGGCTGGTCGACGAAACCGGGCGCGGAGGCCACAAAACCGGTGACCTTGACCACCCGTTGCACCGCGTCGATCCCGACCAGCGAGTGGACCGCGGCCAGCGCGTTGAGTGCGCAGGTGCGGGCCAGCCCGGCCGCCTCACCGGCGTCGACGTCGGCGCCGACCTTGCCGGTGGCCACCAGCCGGCCGGCCACCACCGGCAGCTGACCAGCGGTGAAGACCAGCGACCCGGAACGCGTCGCCGGCACGTAGGCACCGGCGGGCGTGACTACTTCGGGCAGCTCGATCCCCAGGTCACGGAGTCGCTGGCTCGCGGACATCAGCCGGACCCGCCGACCGGGCGCTTGAGATACGCCACCAGCTGCTCACCGGTCGGACCGGGCAACACGGTGACGAGTTCCCACCCATCGGAGCCCCATTGGTCCAAGATTTGCTTGGTGGCGTGGGTCAGCAACGGAATGGTTGCGTACTCCCAGGCGGTGACCGAGGCGCTCATGGTGCGCCACCATATCTTGGGCCACATCGTAGGCTGCACAGGCATGTGGCCCGATGAGCTCGAGCGTGCCCGCCTGCACGTCGTGACCGGCAAGGGCGGCACCGGCAAGACGACGGTGGCCGCCGCGCTGGCACTTGCACTGGCGACCGGCGGCCGGCGCACCCTGCTGGTGGAGATCGAGGGCCGGCAAGGCATCGCCCAGCTGTTCGACACCAGCCCGCTGCCGTACGAGGAGCAACGGATCGCGGTGGCGCCGGGCGGCGGCGAGGTGCGCGCGCTGGCGGTGGACGCCGAGGCCGCGCTGCTGGACTACCTCGAGATGTTCTACAACCTGGGCATGGCCGGGCGGACGCTGCGCAGGATGGGCGCGATCGAGTTCGCCACCACGCTCGCCCCCGGGCTGCGTGACGTGCTGCTGACCGGCAAGGTCAAGGAGTGCGTGACCCGGACCGGCAAGGACGGCCGGCACGTCTACGACGCCGTGGTGCTCGACGCGCCACCCACCGGACGGGTGGTGACCTTCCTGGACGTCACCAAGGCGATGGCCGACCTTTCCAAGTCCGGCCCGATCTACCGGCAGAGCGAGGGCGTTGTCCGGCTTTTGCACTCGGCGGACACGGCGGTGCACCTGGTCACGACGCTGGAGGACCTGCCGGTCACCGAGGCGATGGAGACGGTGTCGGAGCTGTCCGAGGCCCACCTGCGGGCCGGCGCGGTGATCGTCAACCGGGCCGACGAGCGGCGCCTGCCCACCCGTTCGGTGGACAGCGCGGCGGACGGCAGGGTGGACCGGATGCGGGTGCGCTCTGGGCTCGCCACCGCCGGCATCGAGCTGACCGACGCGCAGCTGGACGGTCTGCTCGCGGAGACGGTCGAGCACGCCCTGCGGGTGCGCGCCGAGGCCGCCGCGCTCGCCAGGCTGGACTCCGAACCCACCGAGCCACTGCCCCGGCTCACGCTGCCCGAGGTGATCGACGGCATCGAGCTGGGCGCCATCTACGAGCTGGCCGAACGGCTCACCGAGCAGGGCGTGCGGGCCCACGCGGTGCCCCGGTCGGCGCGGGCAACTCACTGACGAGCCCCCGACCCGAGCCCGCCATCCGAGACAGGACGAACCGATGAGCACCCACCAGCCGCCCAACGACGGGGTTGAGCCATGAGCCCGAGCAAGCCGATCCCGAGGCTCGACCTGGACGCCGTACTGGCCTCCCCCCAGACCAAGGTGGTGGTGTGCTGCGGTTCCGGCGGCGTCGGCAAGACGACCACGGCGGCCGCGCTGGCCGTACGGGCCGCCGAACAGGGCCGGCAGACGGTGGTACTCACCATCGACCCGGCGCGGCGACTCGCCGAGGCCCTCGGTTTGAGCACGCTGAGTAACGAACCCAAGCTGGTCGCCGAGGTCGGCGGCGACAAGTCGGGGTCCGGCGGCGAGCTGCACGCGATGATGCTGGACATGCGGCGCACCTTCGACGAGATGGTGTACACACATTCCACGCCCGATCGCGCCGAGAAGATCATCGCAAATCCGTTCTACCAGACCATCTCTTCCTCGTTCTCCGGAACGCAGGAATACATGGCCATGGAGAAGCTCGGCCAGCTGACCGCGACAGGTAAATGGGACCTCATTGTGGTGGACACACCACCGTCCCGATCGGCACTCGATTTCCTCGATGCGCCACAGCGGATGTCGTCATTTCTGGACGGCAAAATGATCCGGATGCTTTCGGCACCGGCCCGTGCCGGCGGGCGCGGGTTACGCCGATTGGTGGGCGCCGGCTTCGGGCTGTTCGCCAAGGCGGTCGGCACCATCCTGGGCGGTCAGATGTTGTCCGACGCATCGGCGTTCGTGCAGGCGTTCGACACGATGTTCGGCGGCTTCCGGGAACGCGCCGCGCAGACGTACGAGCTACTCCGTTCGCCCGGCACCGCCTTTGTCGTGGTGGCCGCGCCCGAGCCGGATGCGCTGCGCGAGGCCGCCTACTTCGTCGACCGGCTGGCCAGCGAGAACATGCCGCTTGCCGGGTTGATCCTGAACCGCACGCACCCCGTGCTCGCGGATCTGCCCGCCGCCCGCGCCCGGCACCTCGCCGACGTGGTGGACAAGGCCGGTACCGCGCGGCTGGCCTCGGCTGTGCTGCGGCTGCACGCGGACCGGGTGGACCGCTCGGACCGGGAGCGGCGGCTGCTCAGCCGGTTCACCAACGCCCACCCGAGTGTCGCGGTCCAGCAGGTGCCGGCGGTGGCCGGGGACATCACCGACCTCGACGGACTGCGCGAGATCGGCACCCGGCTGACCGCCGCGCCGGACCCCGCGCAGGCCGCCAAGGTCGCCGCGTCGAGCACCCAGGACGCGCTGGGCTGACCGGCCGCCCGGGGCCGGCCAGCCACGCTGGGCTCGCCGGCCGTTTCGGGCGGTCCTCCGAGGCGGCATCAGGCGGCTTCGGACAGCCGCTCCGGCCCCGTGACCTGCACCGACCGGGCGACTGCCGGCACCAGCGGCGTCGGCAGCGCGACCGGCCCACGGGCCGGGGCGGACGGCGCGGCCACGGACACCGGGACCGGCTCCGAGACCGGCTCCGGGACCGGCTCCGAGACCGCGGCCGGCTGGGCGACGCCGGCGCGGCGGGCGGCGACCTCGGTCAGGAAGCTCTCCCAGCAGGTCACGTCCGGGCGGCTGCGCAGCATCGCGCGCCGCTCCCGCTCGGTCATCCCGCCCCACACGCCGAACTCGACTCGCTCATCGAGAGCATGCGACAAACACTGTGTGAGAACCGGGCAACCCCGGCAGATGGAACGCGCTTCGCGTTGCTTTGCGCCCGTCACGAATAGACGGTCAGGATCTCCGTTACGGCAGTTGGCCGACACACGCCAGTTCCCCGTCGCAACCATTTCTTGCTCCCTTAGGTCAAGGCCCGCCACCGCGGTGCTCAGTGAGAGGTACTGAGCCGACCGGGCGATCCGGCGGGCTGTTCGCATTCCGTCTTGCTGATAGACGTAAGTTTGGCGGGAGTGGTTCCCTGCGCCAAGCCTGGAAAACTACTCAACTACCGTGGGTGACCTACCTAGTCCGCCCCCAATGTGCCCTTCTCGAATGCCGGGTAGAGGGCGTCTCGCCGCGTAAGCTCCCGTGCCATGAACGGCACCGAGCCGACCAGCCGGCTGGTCATCAAGCTGCTCGGGCTGTGTGTGGTCGGCGGGGTGCTGGTCGCGGGCATGGCCTTCCCGCTGGCCGCGGGCGCCGGGATCGCGTCCAACACGGCGGCCGACTCGGTGGCGAGCGTGTCCTCGGACCTGGCCGACGAGCAGCTGCCCAGCGCCACCACGGTCACCGACTCGGCGGGCACCCCGATCGCCTACCTCTACCAGCAGAACCGCACGCCGGTGACGCCGGACGCCATCTCACCCGCGATGAAGGCCGCCGTGGTCGCCATCGAGGACCGCCGGTTCTACGACCACCAGGGCGTCGACTGGCAGGGCACGATCCGGGCGATGGTCGCCAACTCGGCGTCCGGGGACGTCGTGCAGGGCGCATCGACCCTGACCCAGCAGTACGTGAAGAACTACCAGCTCTACGTGACCGCCAAGACCGAGTCGGACCGGTTGAAGGCCACCGAGCAGACGACCGCCCGCAAGCTGCGCGAGGTCCGGATCGCGCTGCAGCTGGAACGCAAGATGACCAAGGAGCAGATCCTCGCCGGCTACCTGAACATCGTCTTCCTCGGTAACAACGCGTACGGGGTCGCCGCCGCCGCACAGACCTACTTCAACACCACGCCGGACAAGCTGACCATCGCCCAGGCCGCGATGCTGGCCGGCATGGTGCGCTCGACCAGTGCCTACGACCCGGTGAGCCACCCGCAGGCGTCGCTGGACCGGCGCAACCTGGTGATCAGGGCGATGACCGAGCAGCGCATGATCACGCCGCAGCAGGCCGCCGAGGCCACCGCGTCCCCGCTCGGCGTGGTCGACCCGCTGGCCTCCCGGCCGAACGGCTGCCTCGGCGCAGGCGACTCGGGGTACTTCTGCAAGTACGTGGTGGAGTACCTGACCGAGGCCGGGTTCACCGCCGACCAGCTGAACCGGGGCGGCTACACCGTCCGCACCTCGCTGGACCCCAACGCGCTGCGCCAGGTCAAGGGCGCGGTGGACGCCCAGGTACCGCCGAAACAGCCGCACGTGGCCAACGCGATGGCGCTGGTCGCGCCCGGCACGGCGAAGCACCGGGTACTGGCCATGGCCGCGAACCGCACCTTCGGGCTGCACGCCAACCAGGAGGAGACCAGCTACGGGCTGCCCTACGAACCGGTCAACCTGGGCGCCGGCTCCATCTACAAGATCTTCACGGCCGCCACCGCCCTGGAGAAGGGCCTCGGCATCAACTACACGATGGAGGTGCCGGCCAGCGGGTACGCGTCGCCGATCTACCGCGACGGCGCGGGGCGGCCGATCCCGGTCCGCAACGACGGCAGCTACGCCGGCTCGATGCCCATGTGGGAGGCGCTGGCCCTGTCCCCCAACACGGCGTTCGTGAAGCTCGAGGAGTTCACCGGGGTGGCGCCGGTGGTGGACATGGCCGTCAAGATGGGCCTGCGCTCGCTGGCCACCACACCGTTCGTGGACCCCGCCACCGGCAAGCGCACCAAACGCTCGATCGCCGAGGTCACCAAGGCGCAGAACCTGGCCTCGTTCACCCTGGGTGTGACGCCGACGAGCATTCTCGAGCTCGCCAACGTTGGCGCCACCCTGGACAGCGGCGGCGTGTGGTGCCCGCCCAGCCCGGTCGACGCGGTCACCGACGCGAGCGGCAAGCCCGTACCGATCACCGAGCTGCCCTGCGAGCAGGTACTGCCGCCCGGGCTGGCGAACACGCTGCTCACCGGCCTGAGCCACGACGCGGTCACCGGTACGGCGTCGGCCTCGGCCAAGTCACTGGGCTGGACCAGGCCGATCGCCGCGAAGACCGGCACCACCGAGTGGTACCAGTCGGCCGGCTTCGTCGGCATCGTGCCCCAGGCGGCCGGCGCGGTGATCACGTTCGACAACTCGCGGTCACCGAAGCCGCTGTGCGACCCGGGCGGCAACAGCCCGCCGGTGGCCTGCTCGGGCGGCAACATCTACGGCGGCAAGGCGCCGGCACGGACGTGGTTCACGGCGATGAACGGCTACCTGGCCGACCAGCCCGTGCTGCCGCTGCCGCCGACCGACGACCGCTACACCGAGGGCGGCGCGGCGTCCCGGGTGCCCGAGGTGGTCGGCAAGAACGCCGACGACGCGCGCAAGATCCTGTCCAAGGCCGGCTGGAAGATCAACCTGAAGGACGTGGACAACCGGGCGGAGGAGGGCACCGTCGTCGGCCAGGCGCCGCGCGGCACCGCTCTGCCGGGTGAGGTGGTCACGCTGCAGGTCAGCACCGGCAACGTGCCGCCGCCACCACCGCCACCGGGTGACTCCGCCGACGACCGGGACCTCGGCTACGGCCCGAACGGCGAGGTGTTCGACCAGTTCGGCCAGCCGGTCACGCCGAGCCTGGCGCCGCAGCCGTCCGAGTCAGCGCAGCCGTCCCGGACCGCGCGGTCACCCCAGCCGGGCACGTCGTCCGGTCGCTGAACGGGCCGCTGGGGCTCGCTAACCGAGCACGCGGGCCCCGGGCTCGCTAACCGAGCAGGCGGGCCTTGACGGCGGCGGAGATGCGGGAGCCGTCGGCGCGCCCGGAGGCTGCCGCCGTGGCGGCCTTCATGACCTGCCCCATCTGCCGCGGGCCCGGCGCGGTACCGGAGTCGGCGGCGACCTGGGCGATCGCCTGCTCCGCCAGCGCGTCTACCTCGGCGTCGGTGAGCTGCTTCGGCAGGTAGCGGGCCAGCACCTCGGCCTCGGCGCGCTCCTTGTCGGCGAGCTCCACACGGCCGGCGGCGTCGAACGCCTCGGCGGACTCGGCCCGCTTCTTGGCCTCCTTGGTGAGCACCTTCGCCACCTCGGGCTCGTCGAGCTCCCGGGCGGTGTCGCCGGCCACCTCGGCGGCCGTGATCGCGGAGAGCGCCATCCGCAGGGTGGACTTGGTCAGCTCGTCCCGACCCTTGATCGCGGTGGTGAGATCGTCCCGCAGTTGAGCTTTGAGACCCATAACGGATCACCATAGAGGCCTGCCTCACGGCGGTCCGACCCGATAACCCCTACCCTGGGCGCAGTGAGCAAGTTGATACAGAGCGCGCTCGGGGTGGCCGGTCTCGGCATCGCCACCGTCGGCTACGCGGCGCTGATCGAGCGGCGACACTGGACGCTGCGCACCGCCACCCTGCCGGTCCTGCCGGCGGGCAGCCCGGAACTGCGCGTGCTGCACGTGTCGGACCTGCACATGATGCCGGAGCAGCACAGCAAGCAGCGCTGGGTCGCCGAGCTGGCCGCGCTCGAGCCCGATCTCGTGGTCAACACCGGTGACAACCTGTCGGACCCGAAGGCCGTACCGGGCGTGCTTCGCGCGCTGGAGCCGCTGCTGCCGCTGCCCGGGCTGTTCGTGTTCGGCAGCAACGACTACTACGGGCCGACGCCGAAGAACCCGGCGAAGTACCTGCGGCGCCGGCCTCGCAACCAGTGGGTCAAGGGCGTGCCGCTGCCCTGGCGGGACATGCGCGCCGCGCTGCTCGAGCGGGGCTGGTTGGACGCGACCCACCAGCGGCTGCGCCTCGAGGTGGCCGGCCAGACGGTAGCCGTCGCCGGCGTGGACGACCCGCACATCGGCCGGGACCGCTACGACTCGATCGCCGGCCCCGTCACCGAGCCGACGACGCTGCGCCTCGGGCTGACGCATTCCCCCGAGCCCCGCGTGCTCGACCGCTTCGCCGCCGACGGCTACGACCTGATCATGGCCGGGCACACGCACGGCGGGCAGCTGCGGGTGCCGTTCTACGGCGCGCTGGTGACCAACTGCGGCCTCGACCGCTCCCGGGCGCGGGGCGCCTCCCGGTGGGGCGCGCACACGTGGCTGCACGTGTCCGCCGGCCTGGGAACGTCGCCGTACGCCCCGGTCCGGTTCGCCTGCCCGCCCGAGGCCAGCCTGCTGACGCTCGTGGCCCGCCCGGTAGGCCCCCGAGCAGCCGAAACAGGCGATAACCGAGCCAGGTCGTCGACCGCCGCGGACGTCAGCTAGACTCTGCTACGGCAGTCAGGCCATCGGGGTGTGGCGCAGCTTGGTAGCGCGCTTCGTTCGGGACGAAGAGGTCGTGGGTTCGAATCCCGCCACCCCGACTCCACGAAAGACCCAGGTCAGCGGCTCGCGTTCAGCGCCGCCGACCTGGGCCTTTCGTGGTTTTTGATCTACTGCCTGACTAACTGCCTGACTAGGCTCCTGTGAACTCCGTGAACGTCCTCAGCCGCGAGCTCGGAGTCGATACCGGGACCGACCCGAGACTGTTCAGGTCTGGAAGACCTCGCAGTGCTGTGCTCGACTGCACTCCATGTCATCTGTACTCGCCAGCGTCGTCGCCGTGGTCGGCACCCTCCTCGGCGTTTACCTCACCTCCATGGCCCAGCGAAAGACCCTGGAGAAGAATCTCACCGAGGCCCGCACCGAGAAGCGGCGCCAGGAATTCGCTGATGCTCTGGCGGCGTACGCGTCGGCTTGCACGGTCCTACGGCGAGCCGAATTTCAGCGGGCACGGGCACGCCTGGAGTCGGCGGATGAGCACGAGCAAATGCAAGCGAAGCAAGAGACGTACCGCCTGCGCGCAGAGGCGTGGAGTGCCTACTACCTCGTGCGCCTCCTTGCTGCTCCTGCCAGCGATGGAGAGCTGATCCGCGACGCAAAAGCTGTGATCGAGCACTCACGGTCGATTACCGCCAAGCCGACCACGATGCGAGAGGTGCATCAATACAATGACGCCGCAACAGAGGCACTGGACAAGGTCATTGAGAAGGCAAACCAACGTCTTCAAGGTGCCTCCTTCTAACAATCGGAGTGGGGCTCATCTGCTCCAGAGCAGATGAGCCCCACTTGTCAGTTGGGGGCGTCCCCCGGGACTGTTTCAGCCGTTGTCCCGGCGCCCAGCGCGTGCCAGACAACCGCCTGACTAAGGGCGTGCAGATCATTAACTCGCTGTCGTGTTCGTGGCTGGGATGGTGATGTCTGCCGTGGCCGCGAGGTTGTAGAGATCGTCGAGACAGGTGAGGTGCTGTTCGGCGGGTTGGATGGTCTGTCCTGCCCGCTGCAGCAGGGTTCGGATGTCGCGGATGCGTTTGTTGATGGTTTCGGGTCTGACCTCGAACAGGTCAGCGATGGCGATCTGGGGCAGGGCGTGTCGCTGGTGCAGGACGGTGGCTAGGAGCCGGTCGGCGAGGGTGAGGGTGGGGCGACGGCCGGGGCCGGGCGCGGCCAGCCGGGGGCGGTGGCCGCGTCGTTTGTCCAACTGGGTTTCCCGCTGCTGGTCGTGGAGGGCGGTCAGCGCGGTGATCAGGGTGTCCCACTCGTGGGTGGGTAGTCCGGTGATGGCGGGGTGGCGCAGCCAGGCCAGGGCGGGACTGGGCTGGTCGAACGGATCCGGCGCGGTGATGGGAACGTGCGTATACGGTTCTGGGCGCAGGGTGTAGTTCCAGTCGCCGTGCCAGTCATGGCGGGCCAGCGGCAGTGCGGCCATCTGCCCGTCGCTGATGCGGACCCCGGTCTCGTAGGTGTCGGTGTCGAGCTCGGCCGCGACGGTGAGCCCGGTGCGGGTGGTGGTCGCCGCGATGCTGTTCACGATGACCTCATGACTGGACAGGGGCCTGCCACGCCAGTTCATGGTGATGTGGGAGAACAGCCGGTGTTCGATCTTGTTCCACTTGGAGGTGCCGGGCGGGAGGTGACAGATGGTGATCTCCAGACCGGTTTCCACCGCCAGGGCGGCCAGTTCGGCTTTCCAGGCGCGGGTGCGGTAGCCGTTGGAGCCGCCCGCATCCGCGGTGACCAGCAGCCGGTGCGAATGCGGGTAGCCGGCCCGGCCGACCGCGTCCCACCAGCGGCGCAGGCAGGCCACGGCGAACGCGGCGGTGTCATGGTCGGTGCCCACACCGACCCAGCCGGTGTTCGCGGCAAGATCGTAGATCCCGTACGGAATGGCTTTGCCTAGGTCTCGATCGGGGAAATCATGGGTCGCCACCTCGACCGGTTCACCCGTCGGGCACCATTGTCGGCCAGCATTCTTGTACTGGCCTACCAGCTCTTTCTTCTTGGTATCCACGCTGATCACCGGGTCCCCGGCCGCCTGGTACTGCTTGGCCTGCTCGTTGATGTAGCGGAACTGCGCGTCACGGTCCGGGTGCTGGGCGCCCTCGATCGTCTTGGCGTTGCCCTGCAGGCTGAAGCCCTCCTCGCGCAGCAGGTCACCCACCGTGTCGGCCGACACCGGGTGCCCGGCCCGGGTCAGTTCCTCGGCCAGCGTCCGGGTCGAGCGCGTGGTCCACCGCAGCGGCGACATCGGATCCCCACGCACATCCGGCTCGACCAACGCCATCAGCGCCGGGCGCAGACCGGTATCCAGATCGGCCACCTTCTTGCGGCCCCCACCGGGGCGACGCGTCCGCCCCAGCGGTTCACCGCCCGCATCCAGCTCCGCAACACCCCGCGAGACGGTCCCTTCACGCATCTCAGCCGCCTTCGCCACCACGCGGATGCCACCGTGGCCCAACGCACGAGCCTCCGCCCCCGCCAGCAGTCGCCGCTGCCGCTCGTCCAAGTGCGGGAACAACGCCTGGAACTTCGCCGTCAACGAATGCTGCATCTCCACCGGTATGGCCATACCACACCAACGACAAACACGACGAGAAGCAGCGCCTTATTTCTCTGCAAGCCCTAACTGCCTGACAATGACTCCGGATTCACCCACACAACCGTGGACGTGAACGGACCATCGACACGGCAGCCACTAGGCCGCTGACCAGGCAGAACAACCACATCCGTTGCTTCGGGACGAAGAGGTCGTGGGTTCGAATCCCGCCACCCCGACCAGGTCAAACCCCGTCCACTGTGGAAGTGGACGGGGTTTTTTGGCGCCTGGGTGACTAACTGAGTGACTATGCACCCCGCTCTCCGATTAGGGCATCCATGGCGGTCGCGCCCTCCTGGACCACGGGGCGGATCTGCTTCCGGTCGACCCGCTCCGTGACGGTCGTCCCATTGTGGCTGACAGGCGGGTCTACTTGCCGTCAGCGCACGCGCAGTTGGTTGCGCAGGATCTTGCCCGCTGTCGATTTCGGGATTCGGTCGACGAACTCGACCAGCCGGACCTTCTTGTGGGGCGCGACCTGGCCGGCCACGTAGTCCATCAGCTGTTGTGCGCCCAGCTGTGCGTGGCCTTCCCGGCGTACCACGAACGCCTTGGGCAGCTCGCCGCTGTCCAGATCAGGCACGCCCACCACGGCGGCGTCGGCCACCTCTGGGTGGGCCAGCAGGACGGCTTCCAGCTCGGCGGGTGCGACCTGGTGGCCCTTGTACTTGATCAGTTCCTTGAGTCGGCCGACCACCCGGAATACGCCCTGCTCGTCGACGGTGACCAGGTCGCCGGTGTGCAGGAATCCGTCCGCGTCGATGGCCGCCGCCGTCGCCTCCGGGTTGTTGAGGTAGCCGCGCATGATGTTCGGACCCCGGCACCACAGCTCGCCGCGCTCCCCCACCGGCACGTTCTGTCCGGTTCCCGGGTCGACCACGCGTGCCTCCACGTTGGGCATCAGCACCCCGATGGAGCCCGGGTCGATGTCCGGGCGGTCCGCCGGGGTGCTGTGCAGGCCGGGGCTGGACTCGGTGAGCCCGTAGCCCTGCACCACGGTGGCGTCCAGCCGGTCGGCCACCGCCTGAGCCAGTCCGGCATCCAGCGGAGCGGCCGCGCACCGCAGCACCCGCACGCTGCTCAGGTCGTAGTCGTCCACTAGCGGGCTTTTGGCCAGCGCCACCGCGATCGGCGGCACGATGGAAAGGTGGTCGATCCGGTGCTGCTGGATGGCGGCCAGGAACCCGGCCAGGTCGAACCGGGGCATGGTGACCACCAGCGCCCGGTGGTGCAGCCCCTGGTTCAGGATCCCGGTCAGCCCGAAGATGTGGAACAGCGGCAACACCGCCAGCAACCGCGAGCCGGCGTCGATCCGACCCATCGGACCGAGCTGCAGAAGGTTGGCCACCAGGTTCCGGTGGGTCAGCATGACGCCCTTGGACCGGCCGGTGGTGCCCGAGGAGTAGGGCAACGCGGCCAGCTCCTCCGGACCGATCTCGATCTCCGGCGGCGGGCCGGCGTTGGCCAGGAACTCCTCAAACCCGGGCACCGCGACCCGCCCGTTGTCGTTGTCCGGGCCGCCGGGCCGCGGGCCGGTCACCACGATCTGGCGCACCCCGACACCGGGCTCGGCCACCGCCTCACGGGCGCGCGCCAGCCCGTCGGCGTCGGTGAACACGATCCGCGCACCGGAATCGCGCAACTGGTCGGCCAGCTCAGCCGCGGTGTATAGGGCGTTCACCGGCGACGCCGCAGCCCCGGCGGCAAGTACCCCGTGGAAGATCACCGGATAGTCCGGGCTGTTCGGCGCGAACAACGCGGCCACATCACCTCGGCCCAGCCCACGCGCGGCGAGTGCCCCGGCGACCTGCCCGACCGCCTCGACGAGCTGCCCGAACGTGTACCCCGACCCCGAGGCGGCGTCCACCACCGCCGGGCGCGTCGCGTCCGCCGGGTCCAGCGCGCCGAACAGGAACCTCGGCAGGCTGACCGGCGGTACTTGGATATCGGGGAACGGACTGCGAAAGATCGTCATGTTTGAACTGTCCCTCCGGCCATCACGGCGACGGTTTTCCCTGACGGGCTTGGGTTGTCGGGGAGTGCCGACCACCAACCCGCTGATCCTGCGGCCCCACCAGTGCGTATTAGTTCTGCCCGGTCTCCCAGGTAGGCATCGAGGCTGCGTGGTAGCGGGTTCCGGCGGCACCGTCGGGAAGGATCTCGTTGATGCGTGCGAGGTCGTCGGCGGTCAGCCGGATGTTGGCGGCGGCGATGTTCTCCTCGACGCGGGCCGGGC